>NZ_JBBXMW010000011.1:0-187790 GCF_038442325.1 Methylorubrum subtropicum
CGCCGACTGGCCCTCGCCATCCTGCGCCAGGACACCGCCAAGGGCTCCCTGCACACCAAGCGACAGCTCGCCGGATGGGATGACGACTTCCTCGCCGACCTCATCACCCAAATGCGATAGCCCTGCCGCAAGGGGGAGGGGAAAGCGCGCCGCTCAGACCCCGCGCGCGATCTCCAGTTCCCGCACGATCGCGTCGCCCATCTGCGCCGTGCTGATCGTCGCCTGACCCTCGCTGGCGATGTCGCGGGTGCGGGCGCCGGAGGCGAGCGCCTTGGTGATCGCGCCCTCCACGAGGTCGGCGGCCTCGCCCAGCCCGAACGAGTAGCGCAGGCACATGGCGAGCGAGCCGATCATCGCGATCGGGTTCGCATAACCCTTGCCGGCGATGTCCGGGGCCGAGCCGTGGACCGGCTCGTAGAGCGCCTTGCGGGTGCCGCGGGCATCGACCGCGCCGAGGGAGGCCGAGGGCAGCATCCCGAGCGAGCCGGTCAGCATCGCGGCGACATCCGAGAGCACGTCGCCGAACAGGTTGTCGGTCACGAGCACGTCGAACTGCTTCGGGCGCCGCACGAGCTGCATGGCGCAGTTGTCGGCCAGCACGTGCTCCAGTTCCACCTCGGCGTAATGCTCGGCATGGACCTTGGTGACGACCTCCTTCCACAGGACGCCGGTCTTCATCACGTTGTTCTTCTCGGCCGAGGCCACCCGGCCCGAGCGCTTGCGGGCCAGATCGAAGGCGACGTGGGCGATCCGCTCGATCTCGGCCGTGGTGTAGACCTGGGTGTCGACGGCGCGCTTCGAGCCGTCGGGGAGCGTGGTGATCTCCTTCGGCTCGCCGAAATAGACGCCGCCGGTGAGTTCGCGCACGATCATGATGTCGAGGCCCTCGACCAGCTCGCGCTTGAGCGCCGAGGCCTCGGCGAGCGCCGGGTAGCAGATCGCCGGGCGGAGGTTCGCGAACAGGCCGAGATCCTTGCGCAGGCGTAAGAGGCCGGCCTCGGGGCGCAGATCGTAGGCGATGCCGTTCCATTTCGGGCCGCCGACCGCGCCGAGCAGGATCGCGTCCGCGGCGTCGGCCCGGGCCAGGGTCTCGTCGGAGAGCGGCTTGCCGTGGGCGTCGATGGCGGAGCCGCCGACATGGCCGTGCTCGGTCTCGAACGAGGCCAGGCCCGCACGTCCCAACCACGCCACCACCTTCTCGACCTCGGCCATCACCTCGGGGCCGATGCCGTCGCCGGGCAGGAGCAGGAGCTTGTAGGGGGACATGAAGGCCTCGGGTCCGGTTGGCAGGATGCCCCGCGCCTTATCGGTGCGGCGATGCCGCGGCAAGTCGCGCCGGTGAGAGGGCGGCGTTGCCGGCTCGCGGCCCCATCCCCCGCCGTCATTCCGGGGCGCCGTAGGCGAACCCGGAATCCACCCGTGATGCGACGCTGTACGGACCGTCGCGGCCAGTCGTGGATTTCGGGTTCCGCTTCGCGGCCCCGGAATGACGGGGGTGGTGGACGGTCCGTCGTCCTTACCCGGCGAAAATCGCCGCGATCTCGTCCGGACCCAGAATCCGATACGCCCCCGCCGCCAGATCCTCTGGCAGCGCCAACCCGCCGACCCGGTCGCGGTGGAGCGCATCGACGTGGTTGCCCATGGCGGCGAACATCCGGCGGACCTGATGGTAGCGGCCCTCGTGCAGCGTCACCGTGCAGTGGATGGAATCTTGCGCTTCCATCTCGACCGGCAGCAGCGGCCGGTCCTCGCCCTCCAGCATCAGTTCGCCGGACGAAAGAATCGCCGCCTCGTCGCCCTGGAGCGGGCGGGCGAGGCTCACCCGGTAACGCTTGGCGACCTTGGCCTTCGGGGCGATGATCCGGTGTAGCAGGGCGCCGTCGTCGGTGAGCAGCAGGAGGCCGGAGGTTTCCTTGTCGAGGCGGCCCACCGTCGAGAGCGCCGGGTCGCGGCGGCGCCAGCGCTCGGGCAGCAGGCTGTAGACCAGCGGTCCCGCTTCCTTGTGCGAGCAGGTGACGCCCAGCGGCTTGTGCAGCATCAGGCACAGGCCCGGCAGCGGATCGAGCGGCTCGCCCATGACCGTCATGCGGGCGGGCAGGTCGGGATCGAGCGGGATGCGGGCGGAGGCGTCGATGAGCGGGGCGCCGTCGCGCAGGATGCGGCGGGCGCGGGCCAGCCCCTCGATTTCGCGACGCGAGCCGTAGCCGAGGTTGGCCAGCAGCCGGTCGAGGCGCAGGGCCTTCATTTGCGGGCCTCGAACAGCTTGTAGCCGCCTTCCGTCACGGTCAGGTTCACGGTCTTGAAGGCTGCGCGCAACGGCGCCTCGTAGGGCAGGTGGGCGTTGGCCACGAGATGGAGCGTGCCGCCGTTGCGCAAAGCCGCCGCCGCACGACTGATGAACGCCTTGCCGAGTGCCTGATCCTCGGCCCCGCCGTCGTGGAAGGGCGGGTTGGTGACGACGAAGTCGAGGCCGGTCAGCGCCGGCTCGGCGCCGCGCAGGTCGGCCCAATGCGCGCTCGCGCAGGCCTCGCCGACATTGCGCCGGGCCATCTCGATCGCCCGGCGGTCGATGTCGATCATGGCGAGCGACTTCACCTTTTCGGAGTGCAGCACCGCGCGTGAGAGGATGCCGAGGCCGCAGCCGAGATCGGCGCCCTTGCCCGACAGCGCGGGCAGGTGGCGCAGCAGCAGCGCCGTGCCGGGATCGAGCCGGTCCCAGGAGAAGATGCCGGGCTGGGTGCACAGGCCGAGATTGTCGATGTGGCGCGGGCGCCCGGCCTGGATCGCCTCGTCGAGGCCGGCCGGGTCGGCCGGACGCGTCACACTGCAGATGCGGTGATGGCGCTTGGCCTCCTCGGTGATCGCGCAACTGAGACTGCGCAGTTCCTTGGCGAGCCGGGTGCCGCCCTTGTCCTTGGGCGCCAGCACGGTGAGCCGCCCGCCGGGCTTCAGCGCCTTGAGTGCGAGTGCCAGGACGTAGCGGCGCTCGACCGTGCCGGGGGGCGCGAGCAGCACCGCCGTGTCCAGGCTGTCGGGGGCGATGTCCTCGAGCCGCGCCGAGCCGGGAATCAGCGGCGAGACCTGCGCGGCGCCCTCCGGCACGGCGACGAGTTCCGGAAGGGGCAGGCCGTGGACGATGGCGTCAGGGGCGGACATGGATTCGCATCATCTGGCTCTGGTTTTTTTGCGCTTTCCATCCTCCCACCCCCGCCCTCATCCTGAGGTGCGGAGCGAAGCGCAGCCTCGAAGGAGGGCTCCAGGGATCGCTGAGACTTCTGGAGCCCTCCTTCGAGGCTGCTTCGCAGCACCTCAGGATGAGGGGAATGGGTGGGGGAGGGGGATCGAAAAAAAGGAAAAATCAACCCGTGGGGAATTCCAGGCCCATCTCGCGGTAGCGGGCGGGGTCGTCGGCCCAGTTCTCGCGGACCTTCACGTGCAGGAACAGGTGGACCTTGGCCTCGGCGACTTCCGAGATCTCGATGCGCGCGGCCTGACCGATCGCCTTGATGGTCTGGCCGTTCTTGCCGAGCACGATCGAGCGCTGGCTCTCGCGCTCGACGAAGATGGTCTGCTCGATGCGCACCGAGCCGTCGGGCCGGGCCTGCCACTGGTCGGTCTCGACGGTGGAGCGGTAGGGCAACTCCTCGTGCAGCCGGTCATAGATCTTTTCCCGCGTGATCTCGGCCGCCAGCATGCGCAGGGGCGCGTCCGAGACCTGATCCTCGGGGTAGAGCCAGGGGGAGGGCGGCATCCGCTGGGCCAGGGCCTCGCGCAGGCGCGCGATGCCGTCGCCCTTGAGCGCCGAGATCATGAAGGTGTCCTCGAACGGCACCTGCTCGTTGAGCTTGGCGGCGAGTTCCAGCAGGCGCTCGCGGGGAATCAGGTCGATCTTGTTCAGGATCAGGATCTTGGGCCGTTTCACCTCGGGCAGGCGGCGGATGATGGTCTCGACCTCCTCGTCCACGCCCTTGCGGGCATCGACCAGCAGACAGACCGCGTCGGCGTCGGCGGCGCCGCTCCAGGCCGAATGCACCATCGCCCGGTCGAGGCGGCGCTTCGGAGCGAAGATGCCGGGGGTGTCCACGAGGATGATCTGGGCGGCGCCCTCCATGACGATGCCGCGCACGAGCGCCCGCGTCGTCTGCACCTTGCGCGAGACGATCGAGACCTTGGCGCCGACGAGCGCGTTCAGCAGCGTCGACTTGCCCGCGTTCGGCACGCCGATCAGCGCGACGAAGCCGGCGCGTGTCTCTTCCTGATGCTCGGGTGCGTCGTCCACGTCCTCAGCCATGGGTGTTGTCCTGTTCCTGGGTGCCGCCGATGCCCTCGCGGGCCAGCACGGCGCGGGCGGCCTCCTGCTCGGCCACGCGCTTGGAACTGCCCTCGCCGAAGCCCGGCTCGATGCCGTCGACCCGCACGGCGATGCGGAAGACCGGGGCGTGGTCGGGGCCGGAGCGGTCCACCACCTCGTAGAGCGGGATCGGCAGGCTGCGCGCCATCGCCCATTCCTGCAACGACGATTTGGCGTCGCGCCCGCGCGGGGCGCCGGTGACCTCGCCGGGGCGGAAGGCCGCCTGCACGATCGCCTTGGTGGCCGCGTAGCCGGCGTCGAGGAAGACCGCGCCGAGGATCGCCTCGCAGACGTCGGCGAGAATCGTCTGGTTGCGCCGTCCGCCGGTCTGGACCTCGCCGGGGCCGAGATTGAGATGGGGCCCGACCTCCCAGGCCTCGGCCACCGCCGCGCAGGTCTCCCGCCGCACGAGGCCGGCCAGCCGCCGCGACAGCTCGCCCTCCTCGGCCTCGGGGAAGGCGGCGTAGAGGCTCTCGGCGATGGCGAGGCCCAGCACGCGGTCGCCCAGGAATTCGAGGCGCTGGTAGCTGCCGACCCGGCCGGTATGGCCGGCCTTGCTGACATGGGTCAGGGCCAGCGGCAGCAGCGTGGTATCCGAAAAGGTGTGGCCGATGCGGGCTTCGAGCACGTCGAGGCCCGGCCGCGGCCGCTGCGCGCGCCGGGCACGGCTGGAGCGCGGGGCGCCCTCGTCGGGCGCGCTCAACGCCGCTCGCCCGCCGGAGCGGGGGTCTGTATCGGTGCCGCGGTCACGGTGGGGAAGGTAGCGTCTAGTGGATCGTCGTGAAGAGGCGGTTCCAGCGGACATCCGCGGGCCAGCGCCAGAGCTGCCACGCGGGCGTGCGCTCGTCGATCGAGAAGAAGATCATCTCGGCCCGGCCGACGAAGTTCTCGAACGGCACGTAGCCGACGCTGGAGAGATCGCGCGAATCGGTCGAGTTGTCGCGGTTGTCGCCCATCATGAAATAGTGCCCCTCGGGCACCGTGTAGACGGTGGTGTTGTCCCAGAAGCCGCGGTCGCCGTCGCGCTCGATCACCTTGTGGGTCACGCCGCCGGGCAGCGTCTCCATGTACTGCGCGACCTTCACGGTCTGGTCGAAGGCGTCGAGGGTCTCGTAGTCGGCGATGCGCTCGCGCTTGACCGGCTTGCCGTTGATGTTGAGCACGCCCTCGATCATCTGGATCTTGTCACCGGGCAGGCCGATGACGCGCTTGATGTAGTCGGTGGCGTTGTCCTTGGGCAGCTTGAACACGGCGATGTCGCCGCGCTTCGGATCGGCCGCCCAGATCCGCCCATGCGCCTCGAACGGCAGGTACTCCGACAGCGGCAGGGAGTATTTCGAGTAGCCGTAGGTGTATTTCGACACGAACAGGTAGTCGCCGATCAGCAGCGTCGGGATCAGCGAGCCCGAGGGGATGTTGAACGGCTGGAACAGGAGCGTGCGCACCACGAGCGCGATCAGCAGCGCCTGGACGCCGACCTTCACGGTCTCGCGGATGCTCTCCCAGGTGCCGGGTTCCGCCGCCCGGATCTCCGATTTGCTGTCGCGATCCACGCGTGCGGGTTCCATGGTTCGTTGCCTTCGCAGCCCTCGACGCCGATGCCGGTCTGTAAGACCGGCCATCGCACCGTCGTTCTGCTGGGCCGGGGGTCTAGACCATGCGCGGCCCGCCCGCAACGCGAGGATAAGCCGGCTCAGCCCTGTATTCAGTTCAGGGCTTGGCCGCCGGGACCGCCTCGATGATCACGAAGGCTTGCGCCAGGGGCGGTTCGTCGGTGAGCGTGATGTGCAGCCGCGCCTCGTGGCCGTCCGGCACCATGCGCGACAGGTGTTCCTGCGCACCCCCCGTCAGCCGCAGGGTCGGCTTCCCGCCGGGGAGGTTCACCACCTCCATGTCGCGCCAGAACACCCCCTGGCCGATGCCGGTGCCGAGCGCCTTGGCGCAGGCCTCCTTGGCGGCGAAGCGCCGGGCATAGGACGGCGCGCGCGCCGCCCGCCGGTCGCACTTCGCCCGCTCGCCCTCGGTGAAGACCCGGTGGGTGAAACGCTCGCCGTACTTTTCCAGCGAGTTCTCGATCCGGCGGATGTCGCAGAGATCGGTGCCGATGCCGAGGATCATTTTTTTCTGACCTACCGCCGCGCCCGGTCCATCGCCGCGCGCATGTCGTGCACCGCCTGCCGCAGCCCGACGAAAATCGCCTCGGCGATCAGCGCGTGGCCGATGTTCAGTTCGCGCAACTGCGGCACGGCGGCGACGGGGCCGACGCTGTCGAGCGTCAGCCCGTGGCCGGCATGGATCTCGAGGCCGAGCCCGGCGCCGTGGGCGCTCGCGCGCACGATCCGGTCGAGTTCGTGCGCTACGCGCGCGGTATCGCCCGCCACGGCGGCCTCGCAATAGCTGCCGGTGTGCAGCTCGACCACGGGCGCCCCGAGCGCGTGGGCCGCCTCCATCACCGCCTCGTCGGGCTCGACGAACAGCGAGACGCGGATGCCGGCTTCCGTGAGGGTCGCGATGCGCGGCGCCAGATGGTCGCGCCCGCCGATAATGTCGAGCCCGCCCTCGGTGGTGCGCTCCTCGCGCTTCTCCGGCACGAGGCAGGCGGCGTGGGGCCGGGTGTGGAGCGCGATGCCGACCATCTCGTCGGTCGCGGCCATTTCGAGGTTCAGCGGCACCGGCAATACCTTCAGGGCGGCGATGTCGGCATCCCGAATGTGGCGGCGATCCTCGCGCAGATGCGCGGTGATGCCGTCGGCGCCCGCTGCCACGGCCTCTTGGGCGGCGCGCACCGGATCGGGCATGGACCCGCCGCGGGCGTTGCGGACGGTGGCGACGTGATCGATGTTCACGCCCAGGCGCAGGGACGACACGGCTTCTCTTGCCCGTTCGAAAAGGGTGGGGCCGCCGGTTTAGCGCCTGCCGCCGGGGGTTGGAAGCGGCCCCGGCGCGGGGTTTTAGCGCGGTGGGTGCGGTTGCGCGGGCGGCGGAAGTGCCCAGATTGAGGCGCGGCCGTTCCGGCCGGTTGGCGAAGCAATCGAGCGCGCATGCACGGCACGTTGTCCCGGCCGGATTCCCCGTCGCCCCGGCCGGCCGCCTCCCGGCTGCCGCTGACCCTGCGCTTGGCTTTGCGCGAACTGCGCGGCGGGCTCTCGGGCTTTCGCGTCTTCATCGCCTGCATCGCGCTGGGCGTGGCGGCGATCAGCGGCGTCACCTCGATCGCCGCCTCGCTCTCGGGCGGGCTCGGGCGCGAGGGCCGACGGATACTCGGCGGCGACCTCACCTATTCGCTCGTCAACCGCGAGGCGACCCCGGTCGAGCGCGCGGCGCTCGCCGAGCGGGGCCCGCTCTCCGAGGTCGCGACGCTGCGGGCCATGGCGGTGGCGAGCGACGGCGCGGCACTGGTCGAGCTGAAGGCCGTCGATGCCGCCTATCCGGCGGTCGGCACGCTCGAGACCGATCCGCCAAAACCCTTGCCCGAACTGCTCTCCGAGCGCGACGGCGTCTACGGCGCGGTCGCCGATCCGGCGCTGCTGACCCGCCTCGATCTCAAGCCCGGCGACCGGGTGACGCTCGGCGGCTTCCCCGTCCAGATCCGCGCCGCGCTGGTCTCCGAGCCAGACAAGATCGCAGCCGGCGTCGGCTTCGGCCCGCGGCTGATGATCTCGCTGGCGGCATTGCGCACGACCGGCCTGATCCAGCCCGGCAGCCTCAACCAGTGGAGCTACCGCCTCCAACTCCCCGGCCTCGACGACGCGCAACTGACCGCGACCGACGCCGCAATCCAGAAGGCGCTGCCTGAGGCCGGCTTCCAGATGCGGGCGCGCACCAACGCCGATCCGCGCTTCGCCAAGGGCATCGAGCGCTTCACCCAGTTCCTGACGCTGGTCGGGCTCACCGCCCTCATCGTCGGCGGCGTCGGCGTGGCGAACGCCGTGCG
Organism: Methylorubrum subtropicum; assembly: GCF_038442325.1. Classification (NCBI taxonomy): domain Bacteria; kingdom Pseudomonadati; phylum Pseudomonadota; class Alphaproteobacteria; order Hyphomicrobiales; family Methylobacteriaceae; genus Methylorubrum; species Methylorubrum subtropicum. The sequence continues at coordinate 8,286 of NZ_JBBXMW010000011.1, forward strand.
GGCCTTCGTCGATGGACGGCGCGGCGCCATCGCGACCTTGAAGAGCGTCGGTGCGCCGGGCTCGCAGGTGGTCGGCCTCTACCTCGTGCAGGTGATGCTGATCGCCTCGCTCAGCACCGTGCTCGGCCTCATGCTCGGCGCCGCCCTGCCGTTCCTCCTCGACTTCGCCCTGCGCGACCAGCTTCCGCTGCCGCTCGATCCCGAGATCGCGCCCGGCCGCCTCGCGCTCGCCGCCGCCTACGGGTTGCTCACCGCGCTCGCCTTCGCGATCCTGCCCTTGGGCCGCGCCCACGACGTGCCGGTGGCGAGCCTGTTTCGCGACGGGGTCGATCCCGAGCGGCGCCGGCCCCGCACCCGCTACCTCGTCGGCCTGGCGCTCGCGCTCCTGGCGCTCGCGGGCCTTGCCCTCGTCACCGCCTTCGACCGCAAGGTCGCGCTCTACTTCATGCTCGCCGCGGGCCTCGCCTTCGGCGGGCTTCGCCTCGTCGCCTCAGGCATCATGGCGCTCGCCGCCCGCCTGCCGCGCCCGCGCGCCATGGCGCCGCGGATGGCGCTGGCCAACCTCTACCGCCCCGGTGCGCTCACCCCCGCCGTCGTGCTGTCTCTCGGCCTCGGCACGACACTCTTGGTGACGCTCGGCGCCATCGACGCCAACATCACCCGCGCGTTGGAGAGTTCGCTGCCGGGCCGCGCCCCGAGCCTGTTCTTCCTCGACGTGCCGTCCCGCGATGCCGAGGCCTTCTCGGCCTTCCTGGGCTCGAAGGCGCCGGACGCCAAGATCGAGCGGGTGCCGATGATGCGCGGCCGCATCACCGCGCTCAACGGCGTGCCCGCCGCCCAGATCAAGCCGCCGGAGGACGCCGCCTGGATCCTCGACGGCGACCGCGGCATCACCTACGCCGAGATCCTGCCCGAGGGCTCGCGCATCCTCGACGGCAAATGGTGGAACGCGGAAGAAGCGCGTCAGCCGCTGGTCTCGTTCGAGTCCGACGCCGCCCACGCGCTCGGCCTCACCGTCGGCTCCAGCGTCACCGTCAACGTGCTCGGCCGCGCCATCACCGCGAAGGTCGCCAATCTCCGCAAGGTCGAGTGGCGCTCCCTCGGCATCAACTTTGTGATGGTCTTCTCCCCCGGCACGTTTCGCGGGGCGCCGCATGCGGACCTCGCCACCCTGACGCTGCCGAACGGCCCCGAGCCCAAGCTGGAGGCCGAGATCGTCCGCGATGCCGCAAAAGCCTTCCCCTCCGTCACCAGCGTGCGGGTGAAGGACGCGCTGGATGCGGTCAACGACCTCGTCCACAAGCTGACGCTCGCGATCCGCGGCGCCAGCGTGGTGGCGATCCTGACGAGCCTCTTGGTGCTGGCTGGCGCGCTCGCCGCCGGCCACCGGGCCCGGCTCTACGACGCCGTCGTGCTCAAAGTGCTCGGCGCGACGCGCAAACGGCTTCTCCTGGCCTATATCCTCGAATACGGTGCGCTGGGTGCCGCCACCGCGGCCTTCGGAATCGTCGCCGGGACGCTGGCCGGCTGGGGCATCGTCGCGCGGGTGATGCGGCTCGACTTCCGGCCCGATCCCGCGGGCGCCCTGATGGTGGCGGCCATCGCCGTCGCCTTCGCGGTGATCGTGGGGCTGGCCGGCACGTGGCGCATCCTCGGCCAGAAGCCGGCACCCTATCTGCGCCAGTTTTGAATTATGTCTCGCCAACGACGCAAGACGAGCTTTAATCCCCGTCCTTGGTTAAAAACTTTCGCGCGCAGAACGACTTGAAATCCGACGCGGAAGCTTCAGCACCCTCTTGTCTGTGACTGTGCGAGCGAACATATTCCGCCATGAGGCGCGCCCGACGCGCCGGGGTTCGCGCGTGGACCTCGTATCGATCCCGCGCCGGGAGCTTCCAAGGGAAACTTTCATGGCATTCGACAACAGCCCGTTCCGCTACGGTGCTCAGCCGCAGGGATACGCCGGCTCCCAGGTCGAGATCGACCAGGGCCTGCGCAGCTTCATGCTGGGCGTCTACAACAACATGGTCATCGGCCTCGGGATCTCCGGTCTCGTGGCTCTGGCGCTCAACATGGCCGCCGTCGCGCAGACCGGCACCGGCCGCGTCGCGCTCACGCCGTTCGGCCAGTTCCTCTACACCAGCCCGTTCAAGTGGGTGCTGATGCTGGCGCCGCTCGCCTTCATCTTCGTCTTCTCGTTCCGGATGGACCGGATGTCGGCCGCCTCGGCGCGGACGATGTTCTGGGCCTTCGCGGCGGTGATGGGCGCCTCCATGTCCACCCTGCTGCTCGTGTTCACGGGCGCCAGCGTGGTGCGGGTGTTCTTCATCACGGCGGCGACCTTCGGCGCGCTCAGCCTCTACGGCTACACGACGAAGCGTAGCCTGTCGGGTATGGGCACGTTCCTGATGATGGGCGTGATCGGCCTCGTGATCGCCTCGCTGGTGAACATCTTCCTGGCGTCCTCCGCGCTGCAGTTCGCGATCTCGGCGCTCGGCGTCCTGATCTTCGCGGGCCTCACCGCCTACGACACGCAGAAGCTCAAGGAGATGTTTCTCTACAGCGGCCTCGACGCCGAGGGCGCGGCCAAGATGTCCATCAACGGCGCCCTGACGCTGTACCTGGACTTCATCAACATGTTCCAGTTCCTGCTCTCGCTCCTCGGCGACCGCCGCTAAGCGACACGCAAGACCGAGACGCGGAAGAGCCCCGGCCGAAAGGCCGGGGCTTTTTCGTTGCCGGGGCCGTCTCCCACTCTTGAACCGCCCGTCATTCCGGGGCTCGCCGAAGGCGAGAACCCGGAATCCACGACTGGCCGCGACGGCCCGATTGCGACCGGGCACCGCGCATCACGGGTGGATTCCGGGTTCCGCTGCGCGGCCCCGGAATGACGGGGGTGGGTCATTCGACGCATCGGCGAATCTCACCCCGCCATCGCCCGCTCCAATTCGGAAAACACCCGCGGTTCGCCGCATTGGCCGACGTTGAAGCGCAGGAAGTCGCCCGCGCCCTGGCTCAGCGAGAACACGTTGCCCGGCGCCAGCACGACGCCGCGGGCCAGCGCCCGGCGGGAGATGTCGGCGGCATCGAGCCCCGCGGGCAGGCGCGCCCACAGGAACATGCCGCCCGTCGGCACGAACGGCACGGTGAGCCCGGCTTGCCCCAATCGTTGCACCACCCGGCCGCGCTGGTCTGCGAGCCGCGTGCGCAGTGCATCAAGGTGATGACGGTAGCTGCCCTCGGCGAGGAAGCGATGGATCGTCGCCGCTGCGAGGTGCCCGTCGCTGAGCGAGACCGCGAGCTTGAGATCGACCAGCCGCTCCACCCAGTCGCCGCGGAGCGCCACGACGCCGGCCCGCACCCCGGTCGAGAGCGTCTTGGAGAAGCCGCCGACATGGATCACCCGGTCGAGTCCGTCGAAGCCCGCGAGCCGCGGCCCCGGCTCGACCTCGAAGTCGGCATAGGCGTCGTCCTCGACGATCAGCGTGCCGTGCACCTCGGCGAGCCGCAGGATGCGGTGGACCACCATCGGGGTCAGCGTCGCGCCGGTCGGGTTGTGCAGGCCGGAATTGGTGACGTAGAGGCGCGGCTTGTGCTCCGCGAGCACCCGCTCGAACGCCGCAAGATCGGGTCCCTCCGGCCCGAACGGCACGCCGACCATCCGCAGGCGGTGGGCGCGGGCGAGCGCCTGGAAGCTGAAATAACAGGGATCGTCGAGGAGCACCGTGTCGCCGGGCTCTGTAAGGAAGCGGAGCGTCAGGTCGAGCGCCTGCGTGGTCGAATCGGTCAGCACGAGCTGGTCCGGGTGGGCGTGGATGCCCCGCTCGGTCAGCCGCCGCGCCATCAGCTGGCGGAGCGGCGCGTGGCCCTGCGGCGTGTCGTAGAACAGCACCGCCTCGCTGCGCCGCGCCACCTGCCGCAGCGCCCGGCGTAACGCTTCCTCGGGCAGCCAGTCGGGGGGAAGCCAGCCGCAGCCGGGTTTCAGGTGGTCGGGGCCCGCCTCCAGCGATTGCCGGGTGATCCAGACCGGGTCCACCGCCCGGTCGAGCCGGGGCCCGAGCGCGGACAGGGACAGCGGTTCGGCGCGGGCCGCGACGTAGAAGCCCGAGCCCGGTCGCGAGACGATCGCTCCTTGCGCCGCCAGCCGGTCGTAGGCTTCGACCACGGTCGATTTCGACACCGCCATGCTCTCGGCGAACGCCCGCACCGAGGGTAGGCGGGCGCCGGGCCCGAGCGCGCGGCTCTGGATGCGCGCCTCGATCGCCCGCATCACCGCCTCGACCCGGCTGAGGCCCGTCTCCCGCGGCAGCTCCGTCATGATCGATCCTCCGAACCGTACTGGCCGATGTCCCGGACAGTTCATCGGAATTGTACTGCAATCGTCCCTGTCGGGACAGAGCCGAGGGCGGCATATCGGGGCCACCTTCAGCCACCGACAGGAGAGACCCATGACCTTCACCGAAGACGTGTCCACGCAGCAGACCGGATCGCTCGCCTTCCTCGCCCGCCGCGTCCGCGACGCGGTGGTCCTCGCCGCCGGCGCTCTGCTTGCCCTGCCGCTGATCGTCCCGTTCGCGTGACCCGGCCCGGCGCCGCGGCGCTCGATGCGCGACCGGACGCGCGCCCGACCGGCGCGCTCCTCGACGGGCTGATCGGCGTGGCGATCTTCAGCGGCTCGCTCCCCGCGACGCGGCTCGCGCTCACCGGGTTCGACCCGCTGTTCCTCACATCGGCCCGCGGGGCGCTGGCCGGCCTCGCCTCCGCGGCCCTGCTCGCCACCGTGCGACCGCGGCTGCCGGAGCGGGGGGACATCGCCGCCTTCGGCGTGCTGTCGCTCTGCGTGGTGCTGGCCTTTCCGCTGCTAACGGCGTTCGCCCTGATGCGGGTCGAATCCGCCCACGCCATCGTTTTCATCGGCCTGCTGCCGCTCGCCACCGCCGGTTTCGGCGCGCTGCGGGCCGGCGAGCGCCCGTCGCGCCGGTTCTGGCTGTTCGCGTGCCTCGGCAGCGCCATCGTCGCCGGCTTCGCGCTGCGCGGCGGCGTCAGCCTGGAACCCGCCGATCTTCTGATGCTCGCCGCCATCGTGGCGGGCGGGCTCGGCTACGCCGAGGGCGGGCGCCTGTCGCGCCGGCTCGGCGGCTGGCCGGTGATCGCCTGGGCGAACGTCGCGGCGCTCCCCGTCACCCTGCCGCTGGCGTGGTGGCTCGCGCCGCCGACCTTCTCCGGGATTCCGGAGGCGGCCTGGGCCGGGCTCGGCTACGTCTCGCTGTTCTCCATGCTGATCGGCTTCGTGTTCTGGAACCGGGGGCTCGCCCGCGGCGGCATCGCGGCGGTGGGCCAGCTCCAGCTGCTCCAGCCCTTCCTCGGGCTGGCGCTCGCCGCGGGGCTGCTCGGCGAGCGGATCGAGCCCGCCATGGTGCTCGCGGCGCTTGCCGTGGTGGCCTGCGTCGCGGGGGCGCGCCGGGCGGCGTGACCCGCGCCGCTCACCCCCGCTTCAGGTCGCGCCCGCGGGTCTCCGGCAGCAGCAGCGCCGCCGCCGTGCCGACGAGGCTGAAGGCGGCCAGATAATAGGCCGGCATCATCCTGTCGCCGGTGGTCGAGATCAGCCAGTTGACGAGGTAGTTCGTCGAGCCGCCGAACACCGAGACCGACACCGCGTAGACGATCGACAGCCCGGCCGAGCGCACGGCCCGCGGGAGTGATTCCGGAATCGCCACGATGATCGCCGCCGCGTTGATCGAGGAGAGCGCCGAGAGCAGGAAGGTGACGGCGTAGACGGCGGGCGCGCCGGGCTCGCGCAGCAGCCACCAGAACGCCGGCACCGCCGCCACGAGGATCAGGGCGCGCGGCCAGATCAGCACCGGGCGCCGCCCGTAGCGGTCCGCGAGCCAGCCGCCGAGCAGCGGGAAGGCGACCGAGGCCAGTCCCAGCGCGATCGGCACCGCGTTGGCGGCGGTCTCCGACAGGCCGAGCGTTGCGCCAGCATAGACCGGCATGTTGGTGCCGATGGCGTTCGAGACGGTGGAGGCCGCGATCACCAGAAAGGTGAGGCCGAGCAGCCGGCCGTGCTCGCGCAGGAGCCGCATCACGACGGCGCCGGTCGAGGCGGCGGCCTCCGGGTCGTGATCGGCGCCCGCGGTCTCGGGGAGATGGCTGCGGATCACGAGGCCGACCGGCACGACGAGGAGGCCGAGGCCGAACATCACCCGCCAGCCCCAATCCGCCATGGCGGCGTCGCCGAGCGCCAGCGTCAGCCCGGTGGCGAACAGGCCGGCGAACAAAGCGGCGCAGCCCTGGCTGGCGATCTGCCAACTCGCGACGAAGCCGCGCTTTTCCGGCGGGGCGGCCTCGACCAGATAGGCGGTGGAGGGCCCGACCTCGCCGCCGAGCGCCAGCCCCTGGATCAGCCGCCCGGCGATCACGATCACCTGCGCCCATCCCCCGATCACGGCGGTGCCGGGGCAGGCCGCCAGCATCAGCATGCCGAGCGCCATCAGGCCGATGGTGAGCAGCATCGCGGGCTTGCGGCCGGCCCGGTCGGCAAATGAGCCGATCAGCACGCCGCCCACGGGGCGCATCACGTAGCCGATGCCGAAGAGCGCCAGCGAGGCGAGCAGGCTGTCGGTGGCGCTGCCGCCGGGGAAGAACGTCTCGCCGATCGCCTTGGCGAAGAAGGCGTAGATGGTGAAGTCGTAGAATTCGAGCGCGTTGCCCAGCACCACGGCGCCCACCGCCTTGCGGTCGAGGCGGGTTTCTTGCGCGGTGTCGTGGGTGGTCATGCCGTGTCCTGATCGTCGTGCCGGGCCGTTCAAGCCGCGGGGCGGCGGGCTGTTCCCGCAGGGCCGCCCCGCAGCTATGAGGGAGCCGGGGGGACGACGAGGCATTGGACGACGCCATGCAGGACGAATCCCGACACGATCGCGCGAGCGCCGAGCCCGGCCGCCGCGCCTTCCTCAAGACCAGCCTCGGCGCGGGCTTCGCGCTGGCCGTGCAGCCGGTCTCCGCCGCCACCGTCACGACGCCCAGCGACGGGCTGACCGTGGGCGAGGTGCGGGTGCCCTCGCTCGGCGTCGAGATCCCGGCCTACCGGGCGATGCCGGCCACCGGCGGGCCGTTCCCGATCATGCTCGTCGTGCAGGAGATCTTCGGGGTCCACGAGCACATCAAGGACGTGTGCCGGCGCTTCGCCAAGCTCGGCTACTACGCCATCGCCCCCGACCTGTTCGCCCGACAGGGCGACGCCACGAAGGCCGACATCGCGACGATCCGGACCCAGATCGTGCCGAAGGTGCCGGACGCGCAGGTGATGGACGACCTCGACGCCACGGTGGCGTTCGCGGGCTTGAGCGGTTCGGCCGACGTGAAGCGGCTCGGCATCACCGGCTTCTGCTGGGGCGGGCGCATCGTCTGGCTCTACGCCGCCCACACCAACACGCTGAAGGCGGGGGTCGCCTTCTACGGCATCCTCGGCGGCGCGGCCTCGCCCCCTTCCGAGCTGAAGCCGCGCAACCCCGTCGATGTCGCGGGCGACCTCCAGGCGCCGATCCTCGGCCTCTACGCCGGCAAGGACGACAACATCCCGATGCCGATCATCGAGCAGATGCAGAAGGGCCTGAAGGACGCCAACAGCTCCTCGCGGATCGAGGTGTTCGCCGACGCCCCCCACGGCTTCCACGCCGATTATCGCCCGACCTACCGCGAGGGTCCGGCGACCGAGGCGTGGGGCAAGGCGCTGGCGTGGTTCAAGGCGAACGGGGTGGGATAGGGCGCTTTCCCCTCCCCCTTGCGGGGAGGGGTCAGGGGTGGGGGTCGGGCAGAAGGCACCGCCTCCGCCTCATCCTGCACCACCCCCACCTCCTACCTCCTCCCCGCAAGGGGGAGGAGAGGCGCCTTGTTTTGCGGCTGTCGCGTTCACTGAACACGGTCATCCCATGCGCGTCTGCCGACGTGTTCACGCCGCCACCGGTACCGCCTCCCGCGGCCGCGTGCCGACGAACAACGCCATCATCGCCGCGGCCAGACACAAAAGCCCCGCCGAGACGAACGCCGAAAAATAATCGCCCGTGCCGGTGCGGACCGCGCCCGCGGCCCAGGCGGCGCTGGCCGCGCCGATCTGGTGGGCGGCGGCGATCCAGCCGAACATCAGCGCGGCGTTCTCCTCGCCGAAGACCTTGCCGGCGAGACTCACGGTCGGCGGCACGGTGGCGATCCAGTCGAGGCCGTAGAACACGGCGAACAGCGACAGGCCGTAGACGCTGAAGTCGAACGAGTAGGGCAGGAACATCAGCGAGAGCCCGCGCAGGCCGTAATACCACGCGAGCAGCCGGCGCGGGTCGTAACGGTCGGTGAGCCAGCCCGAGGCGGTGGTGCCGACGAGGTCGCACAGGCCCATGAGCGCCAGCACGCCCGCGGCCGTCACGGCCGGGATGCCGCGGTCGATGCAGGCCGGGATCAGGTGGGTGCCGATGAGCCCGTTGGTCGAGGCGCCGCAGATGAAGAAGGTGCCCGACAGCAGCCAGAAATCGCGCGAGCGCAGGCCCGTGGCGAGGCCCTGGAGCGCCCGCCGGGCCGGGTTGATCCCGCCCTTCGGGGCCGGCTGCACGGTCGTCTCGCCGAAGCGGGGCAGGCCGAGATCGGCCGGGCGGTCGCGCATCAGCCATGCCACCAGCGGGACGAGGGCGAGCGTGGACAGCGATACGGTGATCGCCACCATGCGCCAGCCCGGCCCCTCGGCGAGGTGGGCCAGCACCGGCAGGAACACGAGCTGCCCCGTGGCGGCGCTCGCGGTGAGCAGCCCGACCACGAGGCCGCGATGGCGCCCGAACCAGCGCGCCGCGACGGTGGCGCCCAGCACGTTGGCGACCATGCCGGTGCCCGCGCCGACGACGAGGCCCCACAGCAGCACCATCTGCCAGACCTCGCGCATCAGCACGGTGGCGGCGGTGCCGATGGCCAGTACGACAAGCGTGGTGCAGACCGAGCGGCGCAGGCCGAACCGCTCGATGATCGCCACCGCGAACGGCCCGATCATGCCGTAGAGGAAGATGTTGAGGGCGATTCCCCCGCTGATCGTCGCGGTGCTCCAGCCGAATTCGCGCTCCCACGGCACGATCAGCACGCCGGGCGTCGCCCGCACCCCCGCGCCGACCAAGAGGACGAGGAAGGTCACGCCCGCGACGATCCAAGCGTAATGCAGACGGGCGGAGGCTGGGGGTGAAAGCATGCCGGGCTCCGGGATGTGGGCCACGTTTACGAATTCGGGAAGCGAACGGGATCGCGCGCTCTCCTTCCCCTTGCGGGGAGGAGTTGGAGGTGGGGGTGGTTCAGGATGAGGCGGCGCGGTGCCTTCTGCCCGACCCCCACCCCCTACCCCCTCCCCGCAAGGAGGAGGGGACCCGCGCCGGACCCCGCACGGGCGTGCGTGTCCGAGACGCCGATCAGGCGTATTGCGCTTCGCCGTTGCCGAAGGACCAGTTCTCCTTGGGCACCTCGACGAGCTGGATCAGCACGTCCTCGCGCCGCAGCCCCAGCCGGTCGTGCAGCCCGTCGGCGACCGCCCGGTAGAACGCCTTCTTCAGCTCGACGCTGCGCCCGGCATTCAGCGTCACCTGGATCATCAGCGCGTCCGGGCCGCGCTCGATCCCGAGATAGGTCGGGTCGATCACGAGCCCGCCCGGCGCGTGCTCGGTGATGACCTGGAAGCGGTCGTTCTCCGGCACGTTCAGCGTCGTGCGCATGGCCTCGTAGACCACGTCGCCGACGCCGTGCCGGTATTCCGGCGGCTTGCCCCGGGGCAGGTCGATGCGAACGAGCGGCATGGTTTTTTTAGCTCCGGTCAGGGGGATTCGAGCCGGGCGAGCCGCCCGGCGAGGTCGGCGACGAGGGCCGGCGGCAGCGCGGTCTCGACGCGCGCCTGCGCCGCCTGCCACAGCGGCAGGGCGGCACCGAGCGCCGCGCGGCCCGCCTCGGTCAGCGCCGCGACGCGCTCGCGCTGGTCGGCGGCGTTGACGGACAGCCGTACGAGGCCGCGCCGCTCCAACGGGTCGAGGTTGCGGCCCATGGTTGAGCGGTCGAGCGCGGCCTCAAGCGCGAGCCGCGTCACGCCGACGGGCCCGAGCCGCTCAAGGATGCGCAGGATCGAGAACTGGGTGATCCGCAGGTCCACCGGCCGCAACGCCGCGTCGTAGGCGGCGGTGACCGCACGGGTGACGCGGCGCAGGTTCGCGCACAGGCAGGGCGAGTCGGCGGGCATGAAGCGGGTATATACCCTTTTATCGGTGCCGCAACCGGATCGCGGTGCGTGTCTTCGCTTGAAGCAAGTCGGCGTTTGCCGGCGTGCAGGGCATCACAACCCAACCACCGCTGTCATTCCGGGGCTCGCCGAAGGCGAGAACCCGGAATCCACCCGTGATGCGCGGCCCTACGAGGCGTCGCGGCCAGTCGTGGATTCCGGGTTCGCTTCGCGCCCCGGAATGACGGCGCGATGGGAGGAACCGCATCTTTCCCCGCCGACAGTGCCCCCGTTCGTGCTATCGGCGCACGACCCGCCCTCTCACAGCCTCAAAACATTGCGCCTCCTCGTCGTCGCCGTCGGACGCCTGAAGAACGGGCCGGAGCGGGATCTCGTCGCCCGCTACCGCGAGCGCGCCGTCGCGCTCGGGCGAAGCCTCGGCGTCACGGGGTGCGATCTCGTCGAACTCCCGGAATCCCGCGCCCGGCGCGCCGCCGACCGGGTGGCGGAGGAGGCCGAGGCGATTCTTTCCCTGGTGCCGACAGACGCCGCGCTGATCGCCTGCGACGAGCGCGGGCGCTCCGACTGGCCGAGCGAGCGCATCGCCGCCCGGGTCGGCGAGTGGCGCGACGGGGGGCGGCCGGCGCTGGCCTTCGTGATCGGCGGGGCGGACGGGCTTCACGAGCGCGTGCGGGCGCGGGCCGACCATATTCTCGCCTTCGGAGCGGCGACACTGCCCCACGGGCTGGTGCGCGTGCTCGTTCTGGAGCAGGCCTACCGGGCCCTCACCATCCTGGCGGGCCACCCCTACCACCGCGGCGATCCCGACGCATGAGGTCTCTGTCCACCCCGGCGGCGCTGCTGCTGGCCTGCCTGGCTGCGGGTCCGGTGCAGGCGCAAGAGATCGGCCAAGGGAACGCCGACGCGATGCGTCAGGCGCAGGAGGAGCGCGACCGCCGCGCCCAGAACCTCAAGCAGATCGAGGAGGCGCTGGCCGCCAGCGCCGGCAACCGCGCCGCACTGGAGGCCGAGATCGCGGCGATCGGCACGGATCGGGCGAAGCTCAGCGCGGCCTTGCTCGATGCCGGGCGGCAGGCCCAGGCCACCGAGGACCGGCTGAGCCGCCTGGAGGAGCGCCTGCGCTCGCTCACCGAGAGCGATGCGGCGATCCGCAAGTCGCTCGATTCGCGCCGCGCCGTCATTGCCGAAATCCTGGCCGCGCTCCAGCGCATGGGTCGGCGCCCGCCGCCCGCGGTGCTGGTGCGGCCCGAGGACGTGCTGGCCGCAATCCGCACCTCCATGCTGCTCGGCGCCGTGGTGCCCGAACTGCGCGGCGAGGCCGAGACGCTGGCGGGCGACCTCGCCGAACTGGTGCGGGTGCGCGGCCTCATCGCGTCCGACCGCGAGACCCTGCGAAAGGATCTCGCCGGCTGGGCCGCCGAGCGCCAGCGCCTCGACGCGCTGGTGGCCGCCCGCCGCACCCGTCAGGTCCAGATCGAATCCGACCTGACGCAGGAGCGCCGGAAGAGCACCGAACTCGGCACACAAGCAAAAACCCTGAAGGATCTCGTGGACCGGATGGAGGGCGAGCTGTCCACCGCCCGCCGCGCGGCGGACGAGGCCAAGGCCGCGGAAGAACGCGAGCAGCGCAAGACGCAGGAAAAATTCGCCGCCGCCGGCGCCCGCGACCCCGCCAAGCTCGCCCCCAAGGTGAAATTCGCCGATGCCCGCGGCGATCTGCCCAGGCCGGTCAGCGGCACGCTGGTGCGCGGCTTCGGCCAGCCCGACGGGCAGAACGGCACCACCCGCGGCATCTCCCTACGGACGCGGGCGAAGGCGGTGGTCTCGGCGCCCGCCGACGGCTGGGTGTCGTTCGCCGGGCCGTTCCGCTCCTACGGCCGTCTCTTGATCATCAACGCGGGCGACGGCTACTATCTCTTGTTGGCGGGCATGGACCAGATCAACGTCGAAGTCGGTCAGTTCGTGCTGGCCGGCGAGCCGGTGGCTACCATGGGCGAGGGCGGCGGCCCGGCCGGCGTGTCGCAGGCGAGTGCGTCGTCGGCTGCGTCACAGAGGGACGATGATCGGAACGATCCCGTCCTGTACGTCGAGTTCAGGAAAGACGGCGGCTCCATCGATCCGGAGCCGTGGTGGGCGAGAAGTTCCAGCGAGAAGGTTCGCGGATAATGCGCAAAGTGTCCCTCGTGTTGCTCGGCGCCGCCCTCGGCATCGGTGCATCGGCCGTGTCGACCCAGACGCAATTGCTGTCCGGCACGAGTGCGGTCGCGGCCTCCGCCGAGACCTACCGGCAGCTCAGCCTGTTCGGCGACGTGTTCGAGAAGGTGCGGACCGACTACGTCGAGAAGCCCGAGGAATCGAAGCTCATCGAGTCGGCGGTCAACGGCATGCTGACCTCGCTCGACCCGCATTCGAGCTACATGGACGCCAAGGCGTTCCGTGACATGCAGACCACCACCAAGGGTGAGTTCGGCGGACTCGGCATCGAGGTCACGATGGAGGACGGCCTGATCAAGGTCGTTTCGCCGATCGACGACACCCCAGCCTCCAAGGCGGGCCTCTTGGCCAACGACATCATCACCCAGATCGACGACGATCAGGTCCAGGGACTGACCCTGAATCAGGCGGTCGACAAGATGCGCGGGCCGGTGAACTCGCCGGTGCGCCTCAAGATCACCCGCAAGGAAGCCAAGGACCCGATCGACGTCACGCTCAACCGCGACATCATCAAGATCCGGCCCGTGCGCTCGAAGGTCGAGGGCGGCGACATCGGCTACGTGCGCCTGACCCAGTTCAACGAGCAGACCTTCGACGGCCTCAAGACCGCGATCGACAAGCTTCAGACCGAGATCGGCAACGACAAGCTGAAGGGCTACGTCGTCGATCTGCGCAACAACCCCGGCGGCCTGCTCGATCAGGCCGTGATGGTCTCCGACGCCTTCCTCGACCGCGGCGAGATCGTCTCGACCCGCGGCCGCAACCCCGACGAGACCCAGCGCTTCTCGGCCAAGGCCGGCGACCTCGCCAAGGGCAAGCCGATCGTGGTGCTGGTGAACGGCGGCGCGGCCTCGGCCTCCGAGATCGTGGCCGGCGCCCTGCAGGATCACAAGCGCGCGACCATCATGGGCACGCGCTCCTTCGGCAAGGGCTCGGTGCAGTCGATCATCCCGCTCGGCGGCCAGGGCGCCCTGCGGCTGACCACCGCCCGCTACTACACGCCGTCCGGCCGCTCGATCCAGGCGAAGGGCATCGAGCCGGATCAGGAGGTGCTGCAGGAGGTGCCCGACGACCTCAAGGGCAAGGACGAGACGAAGGGCGAGGCCGGCCTGAAGGGCCACCTCAAGCAGAAGGACGTCGAGGAGCGCGGCGGTTCCTCGGCCTACATCCCGCCGGACCCGGCCAAGGACAAGCAGCTCATCGCCGCCGTCGACTTCCTGCACGGCATCCAGAAGGGTGCGGCCAACGTGACCAAGCCCGCCACCCAGAACTGATTCTTTTTCCGAATGCCGGGCGCGAAGAGCGCCCCGCGCAGCGGCTTCGGCTCTGCCGAGGCGTCTAGCGAAGCGATAGCCTGAGCCCGCGGATGCGGGCGCCGGCGACTGAGGCCAAACAAGGAAATGAGGCCAATCGCCGCCGGCGATTGGCCTGAATTAGCGAAAGATTAACCATGACGGCCCGCAATGTCGGTGAAGACCGGCGCTGCGGGCCGTTTGCGTTTCGCTTGTGTCCGCGCCGGTTGCGTTGGAAAAAAAGCGCCAAAGGCGGGACGGCGGGTGAGCGAGTCGGCCGACGATATCCTGACGAAGCCCCTCGGGGTCGGGGCCAAGGCCGGCGCGAAGGCCGGCCTTCTCGGCCGGCTGCCGCGTCCGGGCGCGGCGCATGCGGTCGGCGGGGCCGGTCTCGCCCTCGCCCTGCTCGCGGGCGGCGTGGCGCTGACCGGCGACCCGCGCGGCGGCGAGCCCCGTGCCGGCGCCGTCATCGAGCGGCGCGAGCCCGCGGCGCCTGCCGCCGCGCGTGTCGCCGAGGTGACTGCGGAAAAACCGGCGGGCCCGTCGCAATCCGCGCAGGAAATCGAGCAGGCCTCCGGCGTCAGCGTGTTTCGTCCGGCCGGCGCCACGGCGCCCGACGCACCGGTCATCATCCGCGTGCCGAACGCGAGCCAGATCCGCCTCAACCCCGCCCCCGATCCGCGCCTGACCGAGCGCGGGCGCAACGGCCCGCTGCCGAAGCTCGGCGAGGGCAAGCTGCGCCCGCTCGACGTCTACGCCCGCCCCGAGGAGCCGGGCCAGGGCCCGCGCATCGCGATCCTCGTCTCGGGCCTCGGCATCGGGCAGGCGGCGACGCTCGGCGCCATCGCCCGGCTTCCGGCGGCGGTGAGCCTCGCGCTCTCGCCCTACGGCAGCGATCTCGAGAAGACCGCGGCGCGCGCCCGCGAGGCCGGGCACGAGATCCTCGTTCAGCTCCCCATGGAGCCGTTCGATTATCCCGACAGCGATCCGGGCCCCCAGACGCTGCTGACCGGCTCGCGCCCGGCGGAAAACCTCGACCGGACGAGCTGGGCGCTGAGCCGCTTCCCCGGCATCGTCGGCGTGGTCAACCTGATGGGCGCGAAGTTCTCAGGGGAAGCCGGCGCGCTCGATCCGGTGCTGAAGGAGATCGCCGGCCGCGGCCTCGGCTTCATCGACGACGGCACGGTGCAGCGCCCCCTCGTCGCCGCCGCGGCGGGCAAGGCGAAGCTCCCGGCCGCCCGCGCCGATGTCGTGATCGACGCGACCGCGCGGCCCGACGCCATCGACGCGGAGCTGACCCGCCTCGAAGCGCTCGCCCGCCAGAAGGGTTTCGTCTTGGCCTCCGCCAGCGCCGCCCAGCTGACGATCGACCGGCTGTCGCGCTGGACCCGCGATCTGGAGGCCCGCGGCATTCGGCTGGTGCCGGTGAGCGTCGCCCTGCGCCAAGGGCCGTCCCTCGGCAAGCTGTCGAGCGCCGCGCCCTGAAAGTCGGGCGCCGGTTTGCAACATATGACGTGTCACGCCAAACAATCTCTCGCAGCAGTGAGGGTTTCGGTACAATAGTTCGGAATGTCGTAACCAATCGCTCGCCAGAACGAGGAGCGCCGCCGGATCGCGAATCCGCGGCGGACATCCTCGCTGGAGCCGGCCGTGTCGTTTCCGAACCTCTCGATCCGCAACAAGCTGATCGCTTCCTTCGCCCTGTTGACCGGCTTCCTGCTCGGGCTCGGCGTGCTGGGCCTGTTCAGCATGGGGAGCTTGCGCGATCAGGCGCTGGTGATGGAGCGCAATTGGCTGCCGAGCGTGCGGGCTTTGGGCGAGATCGACACCCTGGCGGCGCGCATGAACAGCGTGATGCTGCGCCATACCCAGGCGACCGATCCGCAACTGCTGGCCTCGATCGAGAAGGATTTCGAGCGCTTCGGCGGCAAGGTCGCGGAGCGCCAAGCTCTCTACGAGACCCTGATCGCCTCGCCCGAGGAGCGGGCGCTCTACGACGCCTACCGCAGCAGCCTCGCGACGTTCGAGGCCGAGCGCACCAAGGTGTTCGAGCTGTCCCGCAAGGGGCAGAAGGCGGAGGCCTTCGGCTATTACGAATCGAAGGGCATCGCGCCCCGCCGGGCGATGTCGAACGCGCTCGAGAAGCTGATCGCCTTCAACAACGAGGGCGCCACCCGCGCCATGGAAGAGAGCGAGGCGACCTTCCGCTGGGCCCGCAACGCGGCGCTCGCCGCGGTGGGGCTCGGCTTCCTGCTGTCGGGCGTGCTGGCCTTCCTGATCGTACGCGGCGTCACCCGCGGCATCGCCTCTGTCGTGACGCCGATGCAGGCGCTGGCGGCGGGCGACCACACGGTCGAGGTTCCCCATCGCGGCGCCCGCACCGAGATCGGCACGATCGCCGACGGGGTGCAGGTGTTCAAGGACAGCCTGATCCGCATGCGCCGGCTGGAGGAGGAGACGCAGGCCGCCCGCGCCGGGGCCGAGGCCCAGCGCAAGGCCGCGACCCGCGAGATGGCCGACCGGTTCGAGCGGGCGGTGGGCGGCATCGTCGCCCTCGTCTCCTCCGCCGCGACCGAGTTGCAGGCCACCGCCCAGGGCATGGCCGGCGCCGCGACCCAGACTGCGAGCCAGTCGGTCAGCGTGGCGGCCGCCGCCGAACAGGCCGCGACCAACGTCAACACCGTCGCCGCGGCGGCCGAGGAACTCGGTGCTTCAGTGCAGGAAATCGGCCGCCAGGTCGGCGGCTCGTCGATGCTGGCGAAAGGTGCCGTCGGCGAGGCGGCCCGAACCGAGGGCCATGTGCGCGAGTTGAGCGACGCGGTCGCCAAGATCGGCGACGTCGTCACTCTGATCACCACCATCGCCGGCCAGACCAATCTCCTGGCGCTCAACGCCACGATCGAGGCGGCCCGCGCCGGCGAGGCCGGGCGCGGCTTCGCCGTCGTCGCGGCGGAAGTGAAGGAACTCGCCAACCAGACCGCGCGGGCCACGGAAGAAATCGCCGGCCAGATCGGCCGCATCCAGGGCACCACGGGGGCGGCTGCTGCCGCGATCGCCGGCATCACCGGCCGCATCGAGGAGATCAGCGATGTGGCCGCCTCCATCGCGGCGGCGGTGGAGCAGCAGGGCGCGGCAACGCAGGAAATCGTCCGCAACGTCGCTCAAGCCGCGTCCGGCGCGGGCGAGGTCACCGGCAACATCGCGGGCGTGGCGAGCGCCGCCGAGGAAGCCGGCGCCGCCGCCGATCAGGTGCTCGCCGCCTCGACCGAGCTGTCGCGCCAATCCGAGCATCTGTCTGGCGAGGTCGCCCGCTTCCTGGCGAGCGTGCGGGCGGCCTGACGTTCGCGCCATCCTTGCAGGACGGCGTTGCCGCTCAGGCGCGCGCCGTCCTATGGTCGCGCCGCCATGACCAGCCCCCACGACGACCTCGCGCTGCCCTACCGCCCCTGCGTCGGCGTGGCCCTGTTCAATCCTGCGGGCCTCGTCTTCGTCGGCCGGCGCAAGAGCGACGCGGGGCCGGAGCATATCGCGGACGGCCATGCGTGGCAGATGCCGCAGGGCGGGATCGACGAGGGCGAGGAGCCGCTGGCGGCGGCGCTCCGCGAACTGCACGAGGAGACCAACGTCCCGGCCGACGCCGTGACTCTGCTCGGCGAGACGCGCGACTGGCTCGCCTACGATCTGCCGCCCGACGTGATGAAGCAGGCCTGGAAGGGCCGCTACCGCGGCCAGCGCCAGAAGTGGTTCGCTTTCGGCCTGACCGGTCGCGAGGATGTGATCGATGTCGAGGCGCCGGGCGGCGGGGCCCACAAGGCCGAGTTCGACGCGTGGCGCTGGGAGCGGCTGGAGGCGCTGCCGGGCCTGATCATCCCGTTCAAGCGGCCGGTCTACGAGGGCGTCGTCGCGGCCTTTTCCGGCCTGACCGGCTGGCACGCCGCCCGAGCGGAAGCGTGAGCCTCGTCCGGTCCTGACGATGCGCTGGTGGTCGATTCCCCTCCTGGCGGCGCTGGCTTGGCTCGCCTACACGCTGACGCCGTTCTGGTCGCTCTACGAACTCGCGCGCGCCGTGCAGGCGGGCGACGTGGCCGCGGTCGAGAGCCGAGTCAACTTCCGCACCCTGCGCCTGTCGCTCGCCCGCCAAGTCTCGGCCACGATCCGGGCCGAGGCGGCGGCCGAGCCGCGCGAGCGGCAGCGCCTGACGGATGCCGCCGCCGCGCTGGCGCTGCCCGTGGCCGAGGCGCTGGTGACGCCCAAGACCGTGGTCGATCTCCTCGACGACGGCTGGCCGCAGGCGCTCGACCTGCCCGATGCCACGCAGCGCCACGAGCGCCGGGACGGCCTGCGCATCCCCGACCTATCGCGGGCCTTGCGCTACTACCTCGCCTCCGACATGCGCGGCTTCCGCTCGGTCGTCATCCCGGTGCCGCCGGACCGCCCGCGCGCCGAGCAGTTCCGCCTGCGGCTGCGCCTGCACGATTGGGGCTGGCGCATCGTCGAGATCGAGCTGTCCGAGGATCTGCGCGGGCGCATCGCCGAGAAGATCGCCGCCGGGGTCGCGCGCCTGCGGGAGAAGTCGGGAGAGAAGACGGGACCCGATCCCGCCCCGCCGCGGGGGCGCTGACGGGGATGTCACTGGACGAAGAATCGACGCAACTTAGGTTCGTCTGGCCGCGTTGAGCGCGGTCACGCTTCGCGGAGCGCAGCCTTGAGTGCAGCTTCGGCCTCCACCTCCCCAGACAGTGCCGACGAGGCGGAGCACGGGCCGGAGCGACGGCTCGGGGCCGGGCTGCTGCTGGCGACGCTCGGCGTCGTCTACGGCGATATCGGCACGAGCCCGCTCTACGCCTTCAAGGAGGCGGTGCGGGCGGCAAGCCACGGTCAGCCGCCCTCGGCGGTGGCGGTGACGGGGGCCGTCTCGCTGATCCTGTGGTCGCTGATCCTGATCGTCTCGGTGAAGTACGCCGTGCTGATCCTGCGCGCCGACAACCGGGGCGAGGGCGGCATCGTCGCGATGCTGGCGCTGCTCGGCGCCCGCCACGCCAAGCCCGGCTCGCGGCAAGCCCTGCTCCTCGTCGTCGGCCTCGTCGGCGCGGCGCTGCTCTACGGCGACGGGGCGATCACGCCCGCGATCTCGGTGCTCTCGGCGGTCGAGGGGCTGAAGGTCGATGCCCCCGCCCTCGACCGCTTCGTCGTGCCGATCACGCTCGTCATCCTCGTCGGCATCTTTTTGGTGCAGAGCCGGGGGGCGGCCTTCATCGGCCGCATCTTCGGGCCGGTGATGCTGGTGTGGTTCGTGGTGCTGGCGGCGCTCGGCATCGGCGGCATCGTTCAGGCGCCGCAGATCCTGCGGGCGATCAACCCGCTCGCCGCGGTGGAGTTCGTCGGCCATGCCGGGCTCGGCACCGGCTTTGCCATGCTCGGCGCGGCCTTCCTCGCGGTCACCGGCGGCGAGGCGATGTATGCCGATCTCGGCCATTTCGGTGCCAAGGCGATCCGGGCGGCGTGGTTCGGCCTCGTGCTGCCTGCGCTCATGATCCACTATTTCGGCCAGGGCGCGATCCTGCTCGCCGACCCCTCGGCGGTCGAGAACCCGTTCTACCGCCTCGCGCCGGACTGGGCGCATTACCCGCTGATCGGGCTCGCGACGCTCGCCACCGTCATCGCCTCGCAGGCGATCATCTCCGGCGTGTTCTCGCTGACCCAGCAATCGGTGCAGCTCGGCTTCCTGCCGCCGATGCGGGTGGTCCACACCGCCCCCGACGAGCGCGGCCAGATCTACGTGCCCACCGTCAACTGGCTGCTCGCCGCCGCCACGCTCACCGCTGTGGTGGTCTTCCGCTCCTCCGACGCGTTGGCCGGCGCCTACGGCATCGCCGTGTCGCTGCTCATGGCGATCACCACGCTGCTCGCCGGCTTGGTGGCCCGCAAGTGGGGCTACGCGCTGGCCGCCGTGCTCGCGGTCAACGGGTTCTTCCTCCTGATCGACCTGATCTTCCTCTCGGCCAACAGCGTGAAGATCGTCGAGGGCGGCTGGTTTCCCCTCGTGCTCGCGGGCGCGGTCGCGTTCCTGATGCTGACGTGGCGCAAGGGCACCGCCTGCATGGAGGACGCGCGGATCAACCAGCGCCCGTCCGAGCCCGCCTTCATCGAACGCCTGCGCACCGACCCGCCGATCACGCTGCCGGGCTGCGCCGCCTTCCTGTCCTCGGCCACCCACGGCATCCCGCTGCCGATGGTGCGCGTGGTCGATCGCCTCGGCGCGCTCCACGCCCGCGTCCTCATCGTCACCGCCCTGTTCGAGGAGACCCCGACGGTGCCGCCCGGCGAGCGGGCGGAGGTGAGCGCGATCACCCCCGACATCCGTCGGGTGATCCTGCGCTACGGCTTCATGCAATCGGCCTCGATCCCGGAAGGGCTGCGCTGCGCCGTCGCCTCCGGCCAACTGCCGGAGGACTTCACCCACGACCTCACCGTTTTCGTGGGCCACGAGACCATCATCCCGGTCTCGGACCGGCGCGGCATGTCCGACTGGCGCGAGGCGCTGTTCGCGGTGATGCAGAACAGCGCCGAGCGCACCGGCGCGCATTTCTGCGTGCCGGCCCATCAGGTGATCGAGATCGGAACCGAGATCGAGATTTGAACTTGCAGCCGTCATTCCGGGGCCGCGAAGCGGAACCCGGAATCCACGATTGGCCGCGACGCTTCGTACAGCCGCGCATCACGGGTAGATTCCGGGTTCGCTTCGCGCCCCGGAATGACGCGCGGTGCGCGCGAGCCACGTCGTCAAACTTCCTCCCCCTCAATCGTCCGGCTGGGCCTTCATCCGCAACTGCGACGCCACGCATTCGCGCATCGCGTCCTCGATCCGCGCCTTTTGGGCGTTCGAGTAGCCCGCCACCTCGTCGATGCACTTCACGAAGTAGCCCACGGTGAAGCTCTCGTTGACCGAGACGAACGACTTGCCGAAGCGCGTCGCGAGCTGGAGCCGGTCCATCGCCGAGCTTTCCCGCCACGCCTGGAGCGTGTCGGTCATCGACAGGGCTTGGGCGGCGCCCGGCAGCAGCAGGATCGCGGCGAGGGTGGGGACGATCAGGCGATGCATCGTGCGATTTTCTCCCGAGAGTGTTTTCTAATTTTTCTGCCGCGAGGCAACAGTTATGCCTAAGAGCAGATCGAGTTTTATTATTGAAGCACCGGGATATAGCCCGATTCGACGCAGGCGGAAGCGAGGTTTCGATGCGGATTTCTTAATTTGCTCTGAGGCGATGCTTCCCGATCGCGACGCGATCCACCTCACGCCTTCATTGCGAGGCGAAGCCGAAGCAATCCAGGGTGCGACGTGTTCGGAGAAGGCGAGAGCGCGCCGACGAACCGGTGACCGGTGTGCCTCATCCGGACAATGCGGAGCGCTGGATTGCTTCGGCTTCGCCTCGCAATGACGGTGCGGGTTTATCCGAGGCGTCGGTGCGAACGACAGCGCGGCGATTGAGCCGCGTGAGCCGTCGGTGCGGTGTGTCGCCTACGGCTCCGGTCCCCACAGCCACGCCGCGCCGCGCACGCCCGAGGCGTCGCCGTGCAGGCTCGCCCGGACCGGCGTGTCGAAGGCGTCGGAGAAGACGTGCGGCGCGATTTTTTCCGGCAGCGCCGCCACGACGCTCGCGATGCGCGAGAGCCCGCCGCCCAGCACGATCACGTCGGGATCAATCACGTTGACTACGTGGGCGAGGCCGCGGGCGAGGCGGTCGAGATAACGCGCCATCGTGGCGGCGGCAGCGGGTTCGCTGGCCAAAGCCGCGGCGACGATCTGCTCGCCGGTTCGCGTCTTGCCGGTGCGCAAAGAATGGTCGGCGGCCAGCCCCGGGCCGGAGAGCCAGGTCTCGATGCAGCCGTGGCGACCGCAATAGCAGGCGGGGCCGGGGCGCTCGTCGTCGCGGGGCCAGGGGAGGGGGTTGTGGCCCCACTCGCCCGCGATCGCATTGCGGCCGGTAAGCGCCTGCCCGCGCAGCGCGATGCCGGAGCCGACTCCGGTGCCGAGGATCACCGCCCAGACGATCGTCTGGCCCGCGCCCGCGCCATCGACGGCCTCGGACACCGCGAGGCAGTTGGCGTCGTTCTCGATCCGCACCGGACGACCGAGCCGGGCGGCGATGTCCCCCGCGAACGGCTTCCCGTTGAGCCAGACCGAGTTGGCGTTCTTGATCAGTCCGTTATGGCGCGACACCGCGCCGGGCATGCCGATGCCGACGCTGGCATCTCCTACGCCGGCCTCGGCCTCAAGCCCGGCGACGAGGGTCGCGATGGCGTCCAGCGTGCCCGCGTAATCGCCCCGCGGGGTCGGCACGCGCGCCTCCGCCCGCGTCGTCCCGTCCGGGGCCAGTGCGATCCCGGCGATCTTGGTGCCGCCGAGATCGATCCCAATGCGGATTTTTGGCTCTTTCAAGCCCTTACTGCGCCGCCACGGCCTTCGGGGCGTCCGCCTCGTTGCCGGGGGCGACCGGGTCCTCGTCGGAGATCTCGGTGCCGATCGAGACCGGGTGCGCCATCACCTGGGCGAGCTTTTCCTTGTCCAGCTCGCCCTCCCAGCGGGAGACGACGACGGTGGCCACACCGTTGCCGATGAGGTTGGTCAGCGCGCGGCACTCCGACATGAACTTGTCGACGCCGAGCACCAGCGTCATCGCGGCGACCGGGACGGGATTGCCGGGGATGGCGGCGAGCGTCGCGGCCAGCGTGATGAAGCCCGCACCCGTGACGCCCGAGGCGCCTTTGGAGGTCAGCATGGCGACGAGGAAGATCGTCGCGTACTGGCCGATCGACAGGTCCGCGCCCACCGCCTGCGCCAGGAACAGCGTGGTGAGCGTCATGTAGATGTTGGTGCCGTCGAGGTTGAACGAGTAGCCGGTCGGGATCACGAGGCCGACGACCGAATCCGAGGCGCCGAGGCGCTTCATCTTGGTCATCATGTGCGGCAGCACCGTCTCGGACGACGAGGTGCCGAGCACGATCAGCAACTCGTCCTTGATGTAGGCGAGGAACTTGAGGATCGAGAAGCCGGCGAACGCCGCGATGCCGCCGAGCACCACGAACACGAACAGCAGGGAGGTGGTGTAGAAGGTACCGACGAGCCACGCGAGGTCCACGACCTTGCCGATGCCGTACTGGCCGACCGTGAACGCCATCGCGCCGAAGGCGCCGACGGGCGCGAGCTTCACGATGAGGCCGATGATGCGGAAGAACACTTGCCCCGCCGCGTCGATGCCGTTGGTGATGCTCTCGCCCTTCTTGCCCATGCCGGTCAGCACGACGCCGGTCAGGATCGAGATCAGCAGCACCTGCAGCAGGTCGCCGGTGGCGAAGGCGTCGAAGAAGCTCTTCGGAATGACCGCCATCAGGTGGGCGACGGTCGAATCGGCCGCCGCCTTGCTGGCGTAGCCCTCGACCGCCTTGGCGTCGAGCTTGGTCACGTCGGCGCCGAAGCCCGCGCCGGGCTGGATGATCTCGCCGACGAGGATGCCAACCAGCAGCGCCACCGAGGACACCACCTCGAAGTAGATCAAGGCTTTCAGGCCGACGCGGCCGACCTTTTTCAGGTCGCCGATCGAGGCGATGCCGTGGACGATGGTGCAGAAGATGATCGGCGCGATCATCATCTTGATCAGCGCGATGAAGGCGTCGCCCATCCACTTGAACGACTTGCCCCAGTCCGGCGCGATCCAGCCGACGAAGATGCCGAGCGCGATGGCGATCAAGACTTGGATGTAGAGCACCTTGTACCACGGCGTATGCGCGGCGGGCGCGCTGGCGCCGTGGGGCGCGGCGTGGGCGGAATGGGCCATGGTTCCTCACCGATACCGTCTCGCGCGGCCTCGGCCGGGCGGCTTGGGCGCGACGCTAGTCCGTTTAATCCCGGCCCTCAATCGCGACTCGGTAGTCGGCCGCGGCTTTGTAACCGGACTCCGCTGTCGAGAACTCGAATCCGGCCCTTTCGCAACCGAAACGCGAGCGCGATCAAGGGGAAGCGGTCGAGTCATGCGGCCGCGGAGGTTCGAGCCCCCGTGTCCATCGCCCGCGCCCTCGCCGCCGCCCTCTTCGCCCTGCTGCTCGCGCGGCCCGCTTCGGCCTCCGTCGTCGCGCAGGTCGATCAGACGGCCCAGCGGATGCAGGTCTATGTCAGGGGCGTGCTCGCCTACGACTGGCCGGTCTCGACCGCGCGGCGTGGGTTCGTGACCCCGAACGGCCGCTACCGGGTCGGGCTGATGGCGCCGATGTGGCGCTCGCGCAAGTATCACGGCGCGCCGATGCCCTACGCGATGTTCTACAGCGGCGGCTACGCCATCCACGGCACCTATGCGGTCGGCGCCCTCGGGCGCCGGGCCAGCCACGGCTGCATCCGCCTGCACCCGGCGCACGCACGCGAGCTGTTTCAGCTCACGCGGGCCTACGGCGGCACGCGGGTGGTGATCCGGAACTGAGCCGACGCCTCCAAAGGCGCAGGACAATTGGGTGTATCGTGCGGCAGCACCGTGTGGCCGGGCGCGAAGAGCGCCCCGCGCAGCGGCCTCGGCCCTGCCGAGGCGTCTAGCGGAGCGAGAAGCCTAAGCCCGCGGACGCGGGCGCCGGCGCTTGAGGCCGAGCAAGAACCACTTTCCCTTTTCCAGGCCGCGCTCTAGAAGCGCTCCCATGTTCGGCCTGATCCTCTCGGCGCAGCGAATTACGGGCCCGGCTTCCGCGTAGGCACCGCCTCCTGGCGGCCGCCGGATGCCGGGTGACCTGACTTCGCCCCGTTCCCTTTTTGCCCGTTGAAGACGCCGAACCCGCCATGAGCGACCAGTCTGATGCCGCCCCCGCGGCCGCCCGCGACTATTCCAAGACGCTCTTCCTGCCGAAGACCGAGTTCCCCATGCGCGCCGGCCTGCCGGCCCGCGAGCCGCTCCTCTTGGAGCGCTGGAATCAGATCGGCCTGTACGAAAAAATCCGCGTGGCGGCGAAGAGCCGGCCGCGCTTCGTCCTGCATGACGGCCCGCCCTACGCCAACGGCAACATCCACATCGGGCACGCGCTCAACAAGATCCTCAAGGACGTGATCGTCCGCTCGCAGGGCGCGCTCGGCAACGACGCCGACTACGTGCCGGGCTGGGACTGCCACGGCCTGCCGATCGAGTGGAAGATCGAGGAGCAGTACCGCGCCAAGGGCAAGAACAAGGACGAGGTGCCGGTGCTGGAATTCCGCCAGCAATGCCGGGCCTTCGCCGCCGGCTGGCTCGACGTCCAGCGCGACGAGTTCAAGCGGCTGGGCGTCACCGGCGACTGGGACCGCCCATACTCGACCATGGCCTACCCGGCGGAGGCGCGCATCGCCGCCGAGCTGATGAAGTTCGCGGCCTCCGGCCAGCTCTATCGCGGCTCGAAGCCGGTGATGTGGTCGGTGGTGGAGAAGACCGCGCTCGCCGAGGCCGAGGTCGAGTACGAGGAGCATGTCAGCGACACGGTGTTCGTGGCGTTCCCGATCCGCGACGGCGCGCCCGCTGAGCTGAGTGGCGCTCGCGTCGTCATCTGGACGACGACCCCGTGGACGCTGCCTGGCAACCGCGCCGTCGCCTATTCCAAGAAGGTGGCCTACGGGCTCTACCGCGTCACGGCGGCGGCCGAGGACAACTGGGCCAAGGTCGGCGACAGCTATCTGCTCGCCGACGCGCTCGCCGAGGGCGTGTTCAAGGCCGCCCGCGTCGAGGGGTTCGAGCGCGTCGCCGACGTGCCGAATGCGGCGCTCGCCGGCCTGACGCTCTCGCATCCCTTAGAAAAATTCGACCCCGGCTACGGCTTCGCCGTCCCCATGATGGACGGCGAGCACGTGACCGACGAGGCCGGCACCGGCTTCGTCCACACGGCGCCGGGCCATGGCCGCGAGGACTTCGAGGTCTGGATGGCCAACGGCCGCCGCCTTGCGGAAGCCGGCATCGAGACCCGCATCCCCTACACGGTGGATGCCGACGGCGCGCTGACCAAGGAGGCGCCGGGCTTCACGGGTCGGCGCGTCTTCAACGACAAGGGCGACAAGGGCGACGCCAACAAGGCGGTGATCGCGGCGCTGACCGAGGCCGGCGCGCTCGTGGCGCGCGGCGTGCTGCGCCACCAATACCCGCATTCCTGGCGCTCGAAGAAGCCGGTGATTTTTCGTAATACCCCGCAATGGTTCATCGCGATGGACCGGGCGGTCGACTCCCTCGGGAATCGGACCCTGCGCGAGACGGCCTTGCACGCCATCGAGCAGACGCAGTGGGTCCCGCCCCAAGGAAAAAACCGGATCAACGGCATGGTCTCGGGGCGGCCCGATTGGGTGGTCTCGCGCCAGCGCGCCTGGGGCGTGCCGATCACGGTGTTCGTCCACCGGGAGACCGGCGAGGTGCTGCGGGACGAGGCGGTGAACGCCCGGATCGCAACCGCCTTCGCGGCGGAGGGCGCCGATGCGTGGTTCAAGGACGACGCCACCGCGCGCTTCCTCGCCCCCGAGCACGATCCGGCGGCCTACGAGAAGGTGACCGACGTCCTCGACGTCTGGTTCGATTCCGGCTCGACCCACGCCTTCGTGCTCGACGACAGCCAAGCCTTCCCCGGCCTCGCCGGCATCCGCCGCGCGGTGGACGGCGGCCCGGATCGGGTGATGTATCTGGAGGGCTCCGACCAGCATCGCGGCTGGTTCCAGTCCTCGCTGCTCGAATCCTGCGGTACGCGCGGCCACGCCCCCTACGACGTGGTGCTGACCCACGGCTTCGTCCTCGACCCCAAGGGGGAGAAGATGTCGAAGTCGAAGGGCAACGTCGTCGCCCCGCAGACCGTCATCAAGGAATCGGGCGCCGATATTTTGCGACTTTGGGTCGCCGCCTCCGATTATTCGGACGACCTCCGGATCGGGCCAGAAATCGTAAAAACGTTCGCCGAGACCTACCGCAAGTTGCGCAACTCGCTCCGCTGGATGCTCGGTTCGCTCGCCCACCGCGTGCCGGGCGACGACGTGCCGTTCGAAAAAATGCCGGAGCTGGAGCGGCTGATCCTGCATCGGCTGGCGCAGCTCGACGGCGAGATCCGCGAGGCCTACGCGACCTACGACACCAAGCGGATCGTGGCGCTCCTCAACGGCTTCATGACCGGCGACCTCTCAGCCTTCTACTTCGACGTCCGCAAGGACGCGCTCTACTGCGATCCGATTTCTTCGCCGGTTCGTCGGGCGTCCCTTCAAGTCATCGACGAGGCGTTCCGGCGCGTCACGATCTGGCTCGCGCCGGTCCTGGCCTTCACGGCGGAGGAGGCGTGGCTGGAGCGCTACCCGTCGGAAGCCGGCTCGGTGCATCTCCAGACGCTGCCCGAGACGCCCGCCGAGTGGCGCGACGACGCGCTCGCCGCGCGCTGGCAGAAGATTCGCCGCGTCCGTCGTGTCGTGACCGGGGCGCTGGAGATCGAGCGCGCGGCCAAGCGCATCGGCGCGAGCCTGGAGGCGGCGCCGGTCGTCTTCGTCTCCGATCCCGACCTGCTCGGGGCGCTCGACGGCGTCGATTTCGCCGAGATCTGCATCACCTCGGCCATCACCGTCCGCGACGGCGAGGGGCCGGCGGACGCTTTCCGCCTCGACGAGGTGAAGGGCGTGGCCGTGGTGCCGCAGCGGGCGGAGGGGCGCAAATGCGCCCGCTCGTGGCGGGTGACCGAGACCGTCGGCGCCGATGCCGACTACCCCGACGTGACCCCCCGCGACGCGCAGGCGCTGCGGGAGTGGGACGCGGCGCATGCGGGCGCGGCGTGAGCGCCAGTCGCCTCACCGCTGACCGCGGGTTCTCCCTCCCCCCTCTGCGGGGGAGGGTGGCCCCCGAAGGGGGTCGGGAGAGGGGAACCACGGTTCCGCTTGGCCGCCCTCGACGCGAATTCATCGGAAGCGTCGCTCCCCTCTCCCGCCCCGCATCCGCGGGGCACCCTCCCCCGCGGAGGGGGGAGGGTTCTGCCGGGCTCGCCCCATGACTCCCTTCCGCGCCGGCCTGCTGGCCGCCCTCGTCACCCTCCTGCTCGATCAGGCGACCAAGCTCGGGCTCTATTTCGGCACCGACCTCGTGCTGACCGGGCCGTGGCGGGTGGCGCCGTTCGCCGACCTCGTCGTGGTGTGGAACCGGGGCATCTCCTACGGCCTGTTCCAGCAGGAGGGCGGGCTCGGGCGCTGGCTGCTGGTGGCGCTGTCGCTCGCGGCCTCCGTCGGGCTCTCGGTCTGGATGAGCCGGGCGGCGACGCGGCTGCTCGCGGTGGCGCTCGGCCTCATCGTGGGAGGGGCGCTCGGCAACGCCATCGACCGGGCCGCCTACGGCGCGGTGTTCGACTTCGTGCACCTCCATGCGGGCACGTGGTCGTGGTACGTGTTCAACGTGGCGGACGCCGCGATCGTGGCCGGCGTCGTCGGTCTGATCCTCGACAGCCTGCGCCCCGCCGCGCGGCCCGCCCGATAGGAGAGCGGATGACAGCGCGTTCAGTCCGGATCGATCGAGGCGCCGTGGGATGACCCGGAACGTCTACTTCATGGTCGGTCCCAAGGTCGGGCATTGGGGCTCGGCCTTCCTGCGCGCGCATCAGGTCAAGGACCTCGTGGCGCTGCCGCTCGCCCGGCGCAACGTCTCGGCGTCGGTCACGACGAACTGGCAGGAGCCCCGGAACGCCGTCGTCATCCTCAACAAGACGGCGATCCACGATTACGGCCTGCGGCTGGTCGAGACGCTGCGGGCCAAGGGCAACGTCGTCGCCCTCGATCCGGTCGATGCCAAGATCGGCCCCGACCGGCTCGGGCTCGCCGACGCCGTGATCTCCTGCTCGCGCGAGCAGACCGAGACGCTGCGGGCCGACGCCCCCGGGCTCGAGGTCCACTTCGTCCCGCACCATGTCGATCTGCGCATCACGCCCGAGCCGGCGCAGGCCGAGACCTTCTCCTGCGGTTACTTCGGCGCGCCCGACAACGGCCTGCACGTCCAGCGGATTCCGGGCGAACTCCTCACGGTCGTCTCCGCGTCCGACGCGAAGAACGATGACTGGATGCGCCGTCTCGCGCACCACAATTGCCATTACCTGATCCGCAACGCGCGCCACTGGGACGGCTACAAGCCCTTCACCAAGGGCTACATCGCGGCGGCCAAGGACGCGGTCGTCATCGTCTCCGCCAAGGACCGGGAGGCGCAACTCCATCTCGGCCCGCTCTACCCCTACGTCTACGACGTGACGACGCTCGAACAGGCGATCGAGAGCATCGAGGACGTGAAGGCCTCGTTCGGCTCGTCGCGCTGGGCGACGGCCCGGGACATCATGCAGGACGTCAAGTACGTCGCCGGCCACGACCGGGTCGCGGCCGGCTTCGTCAACGTCATCCTACGGCTCGGCGCGCGGATCGGCTTCTGAGCGTCAGAGATAGAAGTATTTCGACATATCCTCGAAGGTCGCCATCGTCTTAGTCGAGACGATCTCGACGGATTCGAAGAAGCTGCGGAAGTCGCGGTCCGAGATCGCGTGGATCTCCTTGACGAGATCGAAGTAGCTCCGCTCCAGCACCGTCGAGGCGGGATCGAGGCCGGTCACGAACACGAGGCCGGTGGGCGCGGCATCGACGCAGGTGATGGTCAGGTCGGGCCGGTGGCGCTGCAGCAGCAGGACGACCTTCCACACGTCGCCGGTCCACCATTCGGGATGGCGCGGGCTGCGCCGGACGCCGGGGCCGTTCTCGTGCCGCCGGGTCATCTCGATGTCGAGCGGCAGGCAATCGTGGAACGCCACGATCGAATTGCGGCGGCAGTGCTTCTCGGTGTTGATGAAGTCCCGCAGCAGGAACTCGGCGAGGTGGAGCCCGTCGAGGAAGGCGAAGTCGATCGGGCGGCTGAAGATGGCGGTGGGGCTGTAGCTGTCGAAGAAGGTGTCGCTGGGGAGCTGGAACAGCAGGCAGGCGGGCTTTTGGCCGAGATAGTTCCTGCCCAGCTTGAACACCGGATCAATGGCGATCGACGGGCAGGCCGAGAGCGCGAGCGAGGTTCCGGACCGGCTGCCGATCTCGAGATAGGTCTTCGGCTTCAGCATCGTGTGAATGCGCCGGAGGATCTCGTGATAGTGGTCCCCCTTGTGATCGGGGATCGCGTCCGTGAGCGTGGCGGCGTCGGCCATGTCGAGCATCATCCTCCCAATGGGGCTCCCCGGCCCCCAACGGTGTCGGGGCGTCCCGCCGGTCCCGGGCGCCTCGCCCTCGGGACCGGGCGGCCGGGACGAGGGAAAGCGCGCGGGCCGTGCGCCCCGAGAGTTGCGCGCCTGTACTACGCCGGATCGAACGGGGACAGCCCCGCACCGTCGGGTTCCGCGAACGCGTTTGCGGCGGACCGAACGCATTTGCGTGTTCGATCCTGTGTTCGATCCTGTGTTCGATCCCTGCCGCGCGCGCGGCAAAGCGGCGCCCCGCCATACGATCGCCCGAAACCCGGCCCACCCCAGCCGCGGGGATCGGGCGAAACGCCCGGAACGGTGTCCGGCCGACCGGCTCCCGCCAGGGAGAGCCGGGCCGAAGGCGGGAGAGGGCGAGATGAGCGGTCGGCGCGGTGTGTCTGGAAACCGGACTTCTCCGGTCCTCCGTTCGTTGATCGTCGGAGCGGCCCTGTCCGCGGGCCTCGCCGCCCCATCCGCCCGCGCCGAGGGCGAGCTGATGCGCGACGCGCTCAGCGGCATGGGGCTGATCGAGCCCGAGCGCCCGGCCATCAATTACCGCGAGCGCGCGCCGCTCGCCATGCCGCCCAAGCTCGGCGGCCAGCAGGACCTCACCGCCGGCCTGCCCGTGCCCCGCGCCCGCCAAGCGGACCCCGCCTGGCCGAAGGACCCGGAGGTGATCGCCCGCGAGCGCGCCGCGGTCGAGGCCAAGAAGCCGATCGTGCGCGGCGCCCAAGGCCGCATGAACGACAACAACGAGACGCTCTCGATCTACGAGATGGAGGCCGGCCGCCGCGCGGGCGCGGGCGCGGTCACCGGCCCGGCGGGCAGCCCCGGCCAGGGCGACACCCGCGATTCCACGTGGCTCAACCCGTTCGAGATGTTGATGGGCAAGAGCGAGAAGACCGAGCCGGCGATGGCCGAGCCCGACCGCGACATGCTCACCGACCCGCCGACCGGCTACCGCAAGGCCCCGGTCAAGGTCGCCAAGCCCGGGGGCACGCCCGTGGGCGGGCCGATCAGCGACCGTGAAGAAGCCGATCCGCGTGCCTATCTGAAGAATCCGGGACGCTACTGACGCACGCGTCCCGCTGCGGGATGCGAATCCCGCAGTCGTTCACCGGGTTCCACATCGGGAGTGGCCGCGCGGACACGCCGCGCGGTACGGTATTTGCGCCCGGCACGCATTCTCGGGAGAATGCCGGGCATATCGGGACGGAAAGCGCGGACGGGCGGAAGAGCCCCCGCACAGGGACAGACAATGCACCTCTACCGGAAGGCCACCCCCCCTCTGGGACCGCAGCGCGGCTTCGCGCATGCCGGCCGGGTGGAGGCGGCCCCGTTCGGGCGATCGGAGGCGGGCGGGCCGGAAGTTTCGGCCTTCGCCCTCGACAACGGCCTCGACGTGGTGGTGGTGCCCGATCACCGCGCCCCCGTCGCGACCCACATGATCTGGTACCGCAACGGCTCGGCCGACGATCCGCTCGGCCAGTCGGGCATCGCCCACTTCCTCGAACACCTGATGTTCAAGGGCACCGACCGGCACCCGGCCGGCGCCTTCTCCAAGGCGGTCTCGGGCCTGGGCGGCCAGGAGAACGCCTTCACCAGCTACGACTACACCGCCTACTTCCAGCGCGTCGCCCGCGACCATCTCGGCACGATGATGGGCTTCGAGGCCGACCGGATGAGCGGCCTCGTCCTCGACGACGCCGTGGTGGCGCCCGAGCGCGACGTGGTGCTGGAGGAGCGCCGCATGCGGGTCGAGACCGACCCGTCGGCCCAGCTCTCCGAGGCGATGGCGGCCTCGCTGTTCGTGCACCATCCCTACGGTATCCCGATCATCGGCTGGATGCACGAGATCGAGGAGCTGAACCGCACCCACGCGATCGATTACTACAAGCGGTTCTACACCCCCGAGAACGCGATTCTCGTGGTCGCCGGCGACGTGACCCCCGACGAGGTGCGGCGCTTGGCCGAGGACAGCTACGGCCGGGTGACGCCGCAGGGCGCGCGGCCCAAGCGCCTGCGCCCGCGCGAGCCGGAGCCGCGGGCGATGCGGCGCATCGCGGTGGCCGACCCGAAGGTCGAGCAGCCGACGCTGCAGCGGCTCTACCTCACCCCCTCCTGCATGACCGCCCGCGACGGCGAGGGCCACGCGCTCGAACTGCTGGCGGAAGTGATCGGTGGCGGCGCGACCTCGTTCCTCTACCGCCAGCTCGTGCTCGAACTCGGCGTCGCGGTGAACGCGGGCGCTTGGTACATGGGCTCGGCGATGGACGACACGCGGTTTGCCGTCTACGCCGTGCCCGCCGAGGGCGTGAGCCTGGAGGCGCTGGAGGAGCATGTCGACCGCGTGCTGCGCCGCGCCGCCGAGGCGCTGGAGCCCGAGGCGATCGAGCGGGCCAAGATCCGGCTCGTGGCCGAGACGGTCTATTCCTCCGACTCGCAATCCTCGCTCGCCCGCATCTACGGCTCGGCGCTCGCCATCGGCGAGAGCGTGGACGAGGTGCGCCGCTGGCCGACCGACATCGAGGCCGTGACCCGCGACCGGCTCGCCGCGGTGGCCGCCCGCTACCTCGTGCTTGCCCGCTCGGTGACCGGCTACCTCACCAAGGCCCGCGACCCCGACGTTTCGGTCGCCTGACGCCGGACCATAGAGCATCGGCCCGAAAGGTGGTTTCCGGCTTTCGGAAAAAAGCCGATGCGGCACAACAACCGAGACCATCGTCCTGGATCCGATATCCATGACGATGGTCTAGCCCTCTGACGGCGCGACCCAAGGGGGCCGGCGCCGATTCGTTGAAGTATTAGGAACCATCCGATGAACCTTGCCGAGACTGGCACCCGCACCGCGACCTCGCCGACCCAGGCGCTGCCGGTCGCGGCCGCCCCCGGCATCGAGGCCTGGCACGTCGCCTCGCCCGTGGTGCCGATGATCGCCCTGTCCTTCACCTTCGAGGGCGGCGCGGCGCAGGACCCCGAGGGCAAGGCCGGCACCGCGCAGATGCTGAGCCGCCTGCTCGACGAGGGCGCGGGCGACCTCGATTCCAACGCGTTCCAGGAGGCGCTGGCCGCGCGCGCGATCGAGCTGAGCTTCCACACCGGCCCCGATTCCATCGGCGGCTCGCTCAAGACCCTGCTGACGCATGCCGACGAGGCGATCCGCCTGCTCGCGCTCGCGCTCGCCGAGCCGCGCTTCGATGCGCCCGCCATCGAGCGGGTGCGGGCGCAGATGATCGCGAGCCTGCGCTACCAGCAGAACGATCCGGGCGTGCTGGCCTCGCGCCGCTACTTCCGCACCGCCTTCCCCGACCATCCCTACGGCCGCCCGTCCTCGGGCACGATCGAGAGCGTCTCGGCCATCACCCGCGACGACCTCGTGGCGATGCACCGCGCCCTGATCGGCCGCGGCGGGCTCAAGGTCGCCGCCGTCGGCGCCTTCGATGCCGACGGCATCGCCGCCATGATCCAGCGCGCCTTCGGCGGCCTGCCCGAGGCCGGGCCGCTCAAGCCCGTGCCTCCGACCAGCATCCGCGAACTCGGCAGCCGCATCGTCGTCGATCTCGACGTGCCGCAATCGGTGATCCGCTTCGGCCTGCCGGGCATCGCGTGGCGCGATCCCGACTTCATCCCGGCCTACGTGCTGAACCACATCCTGGGCGGCGGCGCCTTCACCTCGCGCCTGTTCCAGGAGGTGCGCGAGAAGCGGGGGCTCGCCTACTCGGTGGGCACCTCGCTGACCTCGCACCGCGCGGTCGCCATGACCTGGGGCTACACCGCCACCAAGAACGAGCGCGTCACGGAAGCCCTCGACGTGATCGGCGACGAGATCACCCGCCTCATCACCGACGGCCCCTGCGACGAGGAACTACAGAAAGCCAAGGACTACCTCACCGGCTCCTACGCGCTCGGCTTCGACACCTCGACCAAGATCGCCGGCCAGCTCGTGCAGATCGCCTTCGAGGGCCTCGGCATGGACTACATCGCCCGGCGCAACGACATGGTGGCCAACGTCACCCAAGCCGACATCCGCCGCGCCGGGGCGCGGACGCTGGGCAACGGCAAGATGCTGGTGGTCGCCGCCGGACGGCCGACGGGGATGTGACGACGCGCTGATCGAGCGTTCGAGGCCGGCCCGCGGAAAGACGCGGTGCCGGCCTTTTTCATGCGCGCCGTCATCGCGAGGCGGAGCCGAAGCGATCCAGAGCGCGACCTTTCCGGAGGGTGCGGAGCGCTGGATTGCGCCAGTTCCGCCTCGCAATGACGGTGCGGGTCTCGGCGGAGCCGTGAAAGCATCTGAGGCGCCGACCTTTGGGCTCCCGCCCAAAACACCTATCTGCAAGCCTCCCGGCCAATCCCCGCGAGGACCGCGATGCAGCTCACCGGACTCCACCACGTCACCGCCGTCACGGCGCGCGCGGCCGACAACCTCGCCTTCTACACCCGCGTGCTGGGCCTGCGGCTCGTCAAGAAGACGGTCAATCAGGACGACGTCTCGGCCTACCACCTGTTCTACGCCGACGGGCGCGCCTCGCCGGGCTCGGACCTCACCTTCTTCGACTGGCCGGCCCCGCCGGAGCGCCGTGGCACGAACAGCATCGCGCGCACGGCCTTCCGCGTGTCGGGGGAGGGGATGTTCGACTGGTGGCGCGAGCATCTCGGCCGCCAGGGCGTGAGCCACCATCCGGCCACCGAACGGGATGGGCGCCTCACCCTCGATTTCGAGGACGGCGAGGGCCAGCGCCTCAGCCTGATCGAAGACGGCGGCGCGGGCGAAGCCCATCCCTGGGAGGGCAGCCCAGTGCCGGCCGCTCACCAGATCCGCGGCCTCGGCCCGATCCGCCTCGCGGTGGCGGCCCCCGAGCGGACGGAAGCCGTACTGACCGAGGTCATGGGTTTTACCCGCGCCCGCTCCTTCGCGCTGCCCGAGGGCGAGGTGAGCGTGTTCGAGACCGGCCCCGGCGGCCCGGCGGCGGAAGTGCATCTCTTGAAGGACTCCTCTGCGCCTGCGCGGCAGGGCGCGGGCGGCGTCCACCACGTCGCCTTCCGGGTGCCGGACGCCGATTACGCGGCCTGGGCCGACCGCCTGAAGCAGCGCCGCGTGCCCTCCAGCGGCCCGGTGGACCGCTACTACTTCCGCAGCCTGTATTTCCGCGAGCCCAACGGCATCCTGTTCGAGATCGCCACCGACGGCCCCGGCTTCGCCACCGACGAGCCGATGGAACGCTTGGGCGAACGCCTCGCCCTGCCGCCGTTCCTGGAGCCGCGCCGGGCCGAGATCGAGGCGGGGTTGAAGCCGCTGTGAGCCGGGCAGGCGAAGCCCTGCGGAGCGTAACGGCGGCGGCGCTCCTCCTCGCGGGATCGACCGCCGCCGTGAGCGCGGCGGAGGCCTGCCTGTCGTACACGAACCGGATCGGCCTCACCGGCCGTTTGGTCCAGCGAACCTATCCGGGACCACCCGATTACGAGAGCGTCGCCCGCGGCGACCGCCCGGAGAAGGTCTGGGTCCTCGTCCTCGCCGAGCCCGTCTGCATAGCGCAGGACAAGGCGGATCGCGACGGGATGAGCCCGGCCATCGCCCGCATCGCGGAGGTCCAGCTCGCGGCGACCAAGCGCGATCTCGGTGGGACGAAGCCGGGTCGGACGCTGCGCGTCACCGGCAAGGCGTTCGCGGCCCATACCGGCCACCACCATACGCCGATCGTCCTCGCCGACGTGCGGGTCGAGCCGGGGCCCTGACGCCGGAATCGGCTCGCCGCCGATGCATCCGGCCGGGGGCAGACATGCATCGGTATCAAGAACAGTTCCAGACAATCGCATAATCCCGCCTCTGTGGCACCCTTGCGTCTTGACGCGGATGCTGCGGTTGCGAGATGACCCCGCGTTGAACGCTGAAGATTCGGGAAGCCCGCGGCCGATGAGCAAGTACAACGAGGAGCGCGTCCTCTCCGTCCACCACTGGACCGACACCCTGTTTTCCTTCCGCACGACGCGCGATCCGGCGTTCCGCTTCCGCAACGGCGAGTTCACGATGATCGGCATCGAGGTCGAGGGGCGCCCGCTCCTGCGCGCCTACTCGGTGGTGTCGGCCAATTACGAGGAGGAGCTGGAGTTCTTCTCGATCAAGGTGCCGAACGGCCCGCTGACCAGCAAGCTCCAGCATCTCAAGGTCGGCGACCCGATCATGGTCGGCAAGAAGCCGACCGGCACCCTGGTGCTCGACAACCTGCTGCCGGGCAAGCACCTGTATCTGCTCGGCACCGGCACCGGGCTCGCGCCGTTCCTGTCGATCATCAAGGACCCGGAGACCTACGACCGCTTCGAGAAGGTCGTGCTGGTCCACGGCTGCCGTCAGGTGCAGGAGCTGGCCTACGGCGAGACCATCACCGAGACGCTGCCCAAGCACGAATTCCTGGGCGAGATGATCTCGAACCAGCTCATCTACTACCCGACCGTCACCCGCGAGCCGTTCCGCAACCGCGGCCGGATCACCGACCTGATGACCTCGGGCAAGCTGTTCGAGGATATCGGCCTGCCGCCGATGTCGATCGAGAACGACCGCTTCATGCTCTGCGGCTCGCCGGAGATGATCAAGGACACCCGCGAGATGCTGACGGGCCTCGGCTACGAGGAAGGCAACCACGGCGAGGCGGCCCATTACGTGATCGAGAAGGCCTTCGTCGAGAAGTGATTTTTTGGGAGTGGGGCGGCCCGCCGCCCCCTCCATCCATCCCACCCACCCCCCCATCCTGACGTGCCGGAGCGAAGCGGAGGCCTCGAAGGAGGGCTCCAGGGATCGCGCGATACACGGGAGCCCTCCTTCGAGGCTGCTGCGCAGCACCTCAGGATGAGGGGGTGGGTGGGATGGCCGTCGTCAGTCCGTGTCCCGTCGAGCCGCCATGCCGCTTCCGCCCGCCCTGTTCATCGCCGGCGCCGGCACCGAGATCGGCAAGACCTACGTCACCGCCGCCCTCGTCCGGCACCTGCGCGCTTCAGGGGGCCGCGTCCGGGCCCTGAAGCCGCTGGCGAGCGGCGTACCCTCGCTCGACGATCCAGCGTTCGCCGAGAGCGACACCGGCCGGCTGCTCGCCGCGCAGGGTCTCGCGATCACGCCGGAGGCTGTTGCGGCCTGCTCGCCCTGGCGTTTCACCGCCCCGCTCGCCCCCGATCTCGCCGCCGCGCGCGAGGGGCGCAGCCTCGCGCTCGACGACCTCGTCGGCTGGTGCCGGGCGCGAGTGGTGGAAGCGGACGGCGACCAGACGGTGCTGATCGAGGGCGTCGGCGGGCTGATGAGCCCGGTGACGGAGGCCGCGACCGGCCTGGACTGGCTCAAGGCGCTGGGCCTGCCCGCGCTGCTGGTCTCGGGCAGCTATCTCGGCGCGATCAGCCACGCGCTGACCGCGGTCGAGACGCTGCGGGCCCACGGCGTGGCCCTGATCGGCGTCGCGGTCAGCGAGAGCGAAGGCGCCCCGACCCTGCCGGAGACGGTGGCAGACGCCATCGCCCGGCACGGCGGCGTGCAGGTCGGGATCGTCCCCCGCGGCGGCGACTTCCCGAAAGACCTCGTCTGAGCGGAGCCTACCGCGCCCGCGGCTCCTTCGGCCCCACCTTCGGTTCGCGGGATTCCTGGATCTCCTCCGCCTTCTCCTCGTCGGTGTCGCCGCTGCGCTTGATCGTGGCCTCGGGCTTGGCGGTCAACTCCTTGAGGATGGCGACCAGCTCCTTGCACTCCTTCGGGAAGCCGTAGGAGTCGAGCACGATGGCGGCGTCGCGCAGGGTCCGCAGGTCGCGCACGATCTGGGCGTTCTTGGCCTCCTGCAACTCCTTCTTCTCGGCGATGGCCGGCTCCAGCCCGGCATCCTCGACGGCGCAGGCGGCCTGCGCCGCGGGGCTGAAGGCGAGCAGAAGGAGGGCGCAGGCGAGGGTGCGGCGCATCGGACAGGCTCGTGGTTGGGTGGGCGCGAAAAAAATCAGCCGCGGTCGCGCAGCAGGTCGTGGGTCACGGCCACGATCTGGGCGGTGCGGTAGGGCTTGGGCACGAACACCGAGCGGGACACGGCCTCGTTCGGCGACAGGCCGTCGCGACCGCCCGAGGTGTAGACCACCGGCAGGCGCGGCAGGGCGCGGCGGGCGCGGTGAGCGAGCGCGATCCCGTTCGTGTTGCGGGCGAGATCGATATCGGTGAAGAGCAGATCGACCTGTTCGCTCGACAGGATCGCCTCGGCCTCGTCGGCATCCGCGGCGGTCAGCACGCGAAAACCCTCGTCGAGCAGGGCCTCGGCGGCGAGCTCGCAGACGAAGGCCTCGTCCTCGACGACCAGGATCGTGCCGGCATGCGGCGCGAACGGGAAGGCGGGAAGGGCGGCGGGGAGGCTGGCGAAGGGGATCATGGCAGAACTCCAACTCACCCGGGCTCGGGCAACGGCCGAGCTTGCGGATCGCCGGACCAACGGGGCCGTGGAGGGCCGCGTTCACCGTGATTGCTTCGATTTGCGCGCAATTGGTAACCGAACGGTTAACCTTGACGGGACGGCCGAAACGGTCGTGGCCGCTTCGTGACGCGCCGCTGGCAGATCGGCTTCGGCCTCGTGCTCACCGCGCTCGCGGGCTTCGTCGATGCGCTCGGATTCATTCGGCTCGGCGGCCTCTACACCTCGCTGATGAGCGGGAACACGACGCAGCTCGCCGTCGCGCTCGGCCACGGCGAGCCGGTCCACGCGGTGCTGCCCGCGCTCCTGA
Organism: Methylorubrum subtropicum; assembly: GCF_038442325.1. Lineage (NCBI taxonomy): Bacteria > Pseudomonadati > Pseudomonadota > Alphaproteobacteria > Hyphomicrobiales > Methylobacteriaceae > Methylorubrum > Methylorubrum subtropicum. The sequence continues at coordinate 46,986 of NZ_JBBXMW010000011.1, forward strand.
TCGCGGCCTTCATGGTCGGCGCGGTGACCGGCGGGGCGCTGGCCGCGCTCACGCCCGCGCGCTGGGTGACGCCGGCCGTGCTGGCCTTCGAGGCGATCGCGGTCACGGCCGCCCTCGTCACCGCTCTGGAAGGGGCGCGGCTCGGCATCGCCGCCCTGTTCCTGGCGCTCGCCATGGGCGGGCAGAACGCGGTGCTGGCCCACGTGCAGGGGTTTCGCGCCGGCACCACCTTCATCACCGGGGCGCTGTTCTCGTTCGGGCAGAAGGCGGCGCTGGCGCTCGCCGGCCGCGGCCCCCGCTTCGGCTGGTTCGGCGACGCCGCGGTCTGGATCGCCCTGTTGGTCGGGGCGGTTTCCGGCACGCTCGCGCACGCCTATCTCGGCGTCGCGGCGCTCGCGATCCCGGCCGCCATCGCCGGGGCGCTCTGCCTCGGCGCTGGCCTCTTCACCCTGGCGAACCGGCCCGCCGCCGGCCCCGCCCGTTCATGAAGTTCACGAAGGAAGGTCGATCCGAATGAGCGTCTCCGCCCCAACGCTGGCCGAGCACGTCGTGGGTTTCGAAACGGACGCCCACGTCACCGCCGCCCACTGGCTCGGCGACGCCCTCACCCTCGCGCTGGGCGACGGGCGGGTGCTGCTCGTGCGCGAAGCCGATCCCGAGGCGGTGGCGGCGCATCCGGAGGGCGCGATCCTGTCCGCGCTCGGCGACGGCAAGCGCCTCGTCAGCGGCGGTGACGACGGGCGCGTCGTCACGACCGATGCAAAAGGCGCATCGATGGAAGTCGCCAGCGTCAAGGGTTGGATCGATGCGCTGGCGCTCCATTCCGACGGGGCGGTCGCCTATGCGAGCGGGCGCAACGTCGTCGCCCGCGACGCCAAGGGCCGCGAGAAGATTTTTGCCGCCCCCTCGACCGCGCGGGGCCTCGCCTTCGCCCCGAAGGGCTACCGACTGGCGGTCGCCCACTACAACGGCGTCAGCCTCTGGTACCCCAACCTCGAGACCCCGCCGGAATTCATCGAGTGGAAGGGCTCGCATCTCGACGTGACGTGGTCGCTCGACGGGCGCTTCGTCGTCTCGACCATGCAGGAGAACGCGCTGCACGGCTGGCGCCTCCAGCCCGACAAGGGCCACATGCGGATGTCGGGCTATCCCGCCAAGGTGCGCTCGCTGTCGTGGTCGTCCGACGGCAAGTGGCTCGCCACCAGCGGGGCGGAGGCGGCCATCGTCTGGCCGTTCGACTCGAAGGAGGGGCCGACCGGCAAGGCCCCCCGGGAATGCGGCGTGCGCCCGGCCCGGGTCTCGCAGGTGGCGTTCCATCCGAAATCCCCCGTGCTCGCCATCGGCTACGAGGACGGCTGCGTGCTGCTCGTGCGCTTCACCGACGCCGCCGAGCTGCTGGTGCGCCCGGCCGCGAAAGGCGGGGCGATCTCGGCGCTCGCCTGGGACGCGGCCGGGCGCCGCCTCGCCTTCGGCACCGCCGGCGGGCAGGCCGGGCGCCTGACGCTGCCGGGCTGAGCATGGCCCTGTTCGGACGCCGCGCGCCCCCCGATGCGTCGGCTCGCCGCCGGGTCGAGGCCTGGGCGCGGGCGGCGGGCGGCTTTCCCCCGGACACGGCGATGACGGTGAGCGAGATCGTCTGCGCCGACCCGGCCTGCCCCGGCTTCGAGACCGTGATCCTGATCCTGGCGCCGGGGCAACCGACGCGGGCCGTGAAGGTGACGGGCGCGGTGGACGCGCTGGACGAGGCGGCGGTGGCGGCGGCGGTTGTTTCCGCAGGCGGGTGAGGGGCGCGCTCCCCGTCGAGGGCGGGGGGCGGCGAGCGAGGCCAACCCAAAGGGTGTTGCACGGGGCCTACAGCCGCCCAACCGTGGCTGCTCTAGGTAGGGGCAGGGCGGGTGCATCGCGCGCCGTCGCCGGACCCGTCACATGCCGCGCTCAGCCAACACGACCGTGGACCCCGCCCTCGACGCGGCGGCGCTGCTGCGCCGCATGGGCTTCTTCGGCCTGTTCGTGGCCCTGCCGGTGGCCGCCCAGGTGTCGCGCCGCGCCGCCGTGGTGCTGGCCCCCATCGCCGTCGTGCTGCTCATCACCGCCAGCGCCATCGACCGGCGCCAGCGCGCGGTCCAGCCGTCCCTGCGGCGGCTGCTGACCGCGCCCTCGTTCCTGGCCGGGCTGCTGGTGGTGTTCTGGTGCGGCCTCAGCCTCGTCTGGACGCCGTTCCCCGGTCAGGCGAGCGAGCGCTTCGGCAACCTCATCGCCACCGTGGTGATGACGCTGCTGGCCTACCTCTCGCTGCCGGACCGGATGCGCTCGGCCAACCTCTACCTGCTGCCGCTGGGCGTCGGCGCGGCCTCGGTCGTCGCGATCCTGATCGGGCTCGGCGGCGCCGCGATGCTCCAGGGCAACCCGGATGGCGACAGCGCGCTGGAGCGCGGCGGCGTGGTGCTGGCGCTCCTCGTCTGGCCGGCGGTCGCGTGGCTGCGCTCGCGGCGGCGCGACACCGAATCCCTGGTGGTGGCGGTGCTGGCCGCGGGCGCCTTGCTGACGGCGCCGGGCAAGACGCCGCTCTTCGCGCTCGCCATCGGCGCGCTCGCCTTCGCGCTGACGAACTGGCGCCTGTCGCTCGGGGTGAAGGTCACGGCGCTCGGCGCCGCGGGCCTGCTCGCGATCGCGCCGCTGCTGCCGTTCCTGGCCCGCCCGGTGGGGGCTGCGCTGTTCGGACCCGTGGCGCCCGGCGTGCTGGCGCTCAAGGCGTGGCAGAAGCTCGTGACGTCGGAGCCGCTGCGGCTCATCACCGGCCACGGCCTGGAGACGGCGGCCCGCGGGCGCATCTTCGGCATCGTGCCGGCCAACGCGCCGACCACGATGCTGTTCGAGTTCTGGTACGAACTCGGCATCGTCGGCGCCTTCGCCGCCGCCTTCGCGCTGCACCGGGCGGTCCAGCGGGCCGGCCGCGACGCCACCGCGCTGGTGCCCTGCGCCATGGCCGCCTTCGCCGCCGCCTTCGCGGTCGGCTGCGTCGGCGTCGGCCTCACCGTGGTGTGGTGGCTGACGACCCTGGCGCTGACGATCCTCACCTTCGTCGCCGTCGAGCGCGGCCAGTTCCGCCACAGCCGGCCGAAGGTCGGGCTGATCCCGCGCCTGCCCGCGCGGAATTGATTCAGGGTTTCATCCCACCCCATCCCCTCATCCTGAGGTGCGGAGCGTAAGCGAAGCCTCGAAGGAGGGCTCCAGGGATCGCCGAGCGAACTGGAGCCCTCCTTCGAGGCCGCGTCGCGGCACCTCAGGATGAGGGCGGTGGAGGGGAGGGGCCGGTCAGACGGCCTGCGGATCGTCCGTGATCGCGTCCGCGGCGGCCTCGATGCCGGCCATGTCGTCGTCGGACAGGCCGAAATGGTGGCCGATCTCGTGGACGAGGACGTGGGTGACGAGGTGGCCCAGGCTCTCGTCGTGCTCGGCCCAGTAGTCGAGCAGCGGCCGGCGATAGAGCCAGACGGCGTTGGGCATCTGCCCGGTGGCGACCTCGCCGGATTGCGCGAGGCCAACGCCGCGGAACAGCCCGAGCAGGTCGAACTCGGACTCGCACGCCATCTCGGTCAGCGTCTCCTCGTCGGGGAAGTCGTCGACATGGATGCGGATGCCGTCGCAGAGGCGGCGGAACTCCTCCGGCAGCGCGGCGAAGGCGGCGTCGGCCAGGGCCTCGATCTCGGCGAGGCTCGGGGCGCGCAAGTCCGCCCAATCGGTCGGCGCGCTCACGGCGCCGCCGCCTCGGCCACCGGCAGCACGCAGGACCGGAGGAAACCCGCGAGATCGTTGGTGATGTGGTCGATATGCGGCTCCTTCACCGCCTCCTGCTCGAACCGCTCGCGGAACGGGTCCGGCGTCGGCGGCACGACGAGCACGGTGCCCATGCCGAGATCGTGCGGCACCACGAGGTTGCGGGCGATGTCCTCGAACAGCACCGCCCGGCGGGGATCGACCCCGTGGCGGTCGAGGAAGCGCTCGTAGGTGATCTTTTCGGGCTTCGGGATGAAGTCGGCCGCCGCGATGTCGAACACGTCCTCGAAATGGTGAAAGATGCCGAGCTTTTCCGCCACCCGCTCGGCGTGGCGGCGCGAGCCGTTGGTGAGGATCAGCTTGCGCCCCGGCAACCGTTCGATCGCGTCGCCCAGAGCCTCGTCGAGCAGGATGGTCGAGTGGTCGATGTCGTGGGCGAAGTCGAGGAAGGCGTGCGGATCGATCCGATCCTCGACCATCAGCGCCTTCAGGGTCGTGCCGTAGCGGTGATAGAAATACTTCTGCAGCGCGCGGGCCGAGAGCCCGTCGAGCCCGTACAGCCCCATCACGAACAGGGTGATGCGCTCATCGACCTGCGGCCAGACCCGCGCGTCGCTCGGATAGAGCGTGTTGTCGAGGTCGAACACCCAGGTATCGACATGGGCGAATCCCGGCGCGTCGGGGGCGGTGAGGTGGATCTCTTGAGACAGAAGCACGAGGCGGAGCCTGCTGGAGAACGGGGGCGAAGGGCGCCCCCGTCCATGATGTAGGAGACCGAGCGCGGCCGAACACCGCCGCGCTTGTCGCGTGGCGAAACTCAGGTCCGCCGGATCAGGGTGCCGGCACCGAAATCGGTGAACAGCTCCAGCAGCGTGGCATGCGCCACCTTGCCGTTGAGGATGACCACCGCCTCCACGCCCTGCTCGATGGCGTAGATGCAGGTCTCGACCTTCGGGATCATGCCCGCCGTGATGGTGCCGTCGGCGATCAGCCGGCGGCAATCCTCGATCGAGAGTTCGGGGATCAGGTTCTTGTCCTTGTCGAGCACGCCCGGCACGTCGGTGAGCAGCAGCAGGCGCTTGGCCCGCAAGGCGCCTGCGATGGCGCCGGCGAAGGTGTCGGCGTTGACGTTGTAGGTCTTGCCGTCGGCGCCGTAGGCCACGGGGGCGAGCACCGGGATCAGCTCGGCCTTCAGCACAGCGTCGAGCACGCCGCGCTCGACATGCTCGGGCTCGCCGACGAGGCCGAGATCGACCTCCTGCTCGGTGTTGCTCTCGGGGTCGCGGATGGTGCGCAGGGCCCGCTTGGCCCGGACCATGTTGCCGTCCTTGCCGCACAGGCCGATGGCGCGCCCACCCTCGGCGGCGATCCAGCCGACGATCTGCTTGTTGATCGAGCCGGCCAAGACCATCTCGACCACCTCGACGGTGGCCTCGTCGGTGACGCGCAAGCCGCCCTTGAACTCGGACTCGATGCCGAGCCGCGCCAGCATCCGGCCGATCTGCGGCCCGCCGCCGTGCACGACGACCGGCTTCAGGCCGGATTGCTCGAGGAGCACGATGTCCTCGGCGAAATCCTCGGCCGCCGCCGGGTCGCCCATGGCGTGGCCGCCGTACTTAATGACGACGATCTCCTGATCGTAGCGCTGCATGTGGGGCAGCGCCTGGGTCAGGATCTCGGCGCGCACGTGCACGTTCGGCAGCGGATCGGTCATCGGCTCGCTCGTTCGCCCTTGTTCTGGTGTCCCGTCGGGAGCACGCCCCATCGGATTCGCGCCCGGCTTCTAGCCCAGCCCGCCCGCGACGCGAAGCCACCGGGTTGAGCCGGTTGCAGGCCACGAAGTCGTGAACGCCTAAGGGGCGATTGCAACAATTCGTTAACCACGCCGCCCCGATGATCGACCCGTCACCAGGGGGCGACACGTCATGCTCAACGCCGACCTTCCGGAACCCCGTCCCAGCCTCACCCATCCCGGCCTGATCGCCCGCGCCGTCGAGCGCATCGGCCAGGGCGCGGGCTCCTCGGCGGACATCTGGCGCAAGCTGACCGATTCCTACGCCGTCGATCTCGACGCGGTGGCCGCGCTTCTGCCCTGCGCCGAGCCCGAGCCACTCTGGCTCACCGCCCGCGCCGGCCAGCGCCGCCGGGGCTGACCAGCGGACGGGACGGACGTGCCTTTCCTGATCGCAGCGGCGTTCGGACTGATCCTCGCGCTCGGCCCGGCCGAGGCGCGAGAGGGGCGGCCCGCCGAGACTCCAGCCTTCGCGGCTTACAAGGCCCGGATCGCGCTGGACATCCTGGGCCGGATGCATCGCATCCGCTATCGCAGCCAGACCGGCGGCATCGCGCGGGTACGGTTTCGGATCGACCGGACCGGCAAGGTCGCGGCGTCCGAGATCCACACCTCCTCGGGCAACCCCTATATCGACCGCCTGGCCATGGAAGCGGTTCCGCTCGGCTCCGAGCTGCCGCCGATCCCTGCCGAACTCGGCATCCCGTCGATTGGGGTCACCGTGCCGCTGCATTTCCCGCCCCGATATTACTGAGGGCCGGTCCGATGCTGCGCTTCGTCCACCCCTCACCCTCATCCTGAGGTGCGGAGCGAAGCGGAGCCTCGAAGGAGGGCTCCAGGGATCGCTGAGCGAACTGGAGCCCTCCTTCGAGGCTGCTTCGCAACACCTCAGGATGAGGGTGAGGATGGGAGGGGCGTCGCGTCGGACAGGCTCTCAACCCACGACGCGTAAAACCTCGTCCGCCCGCACGGTGCCGCCGGCCAGCACCTCGGCGTAGACGCCGCAATCGCTGTGGCCGAGGCCCTTCGACAGCGCCGACGGGATCGCCAGATCGCGGATGCCGGTCTCGGGATCGACGTTGACCGCCGCACACCGCACCGTGCGCCGCGCCAGCTTCAGCCGCACCCCGCCCGGCGTCTCGAAAACCTTGCCGAGCAGGTCGTTCTCCGCCCAGGGCCCCAGCCCGTCGAGATAGAGGTTGGCGCGAAAGCGCAACGGATCGACGGGGGCACCGACCAGATCCTCGACCGCCTGCACGCTCGCCCGGTTGACGAGCGAGACGTAGCCGTCGCGGGCATCGGTGAAGCGGTAGCCGGGCGGGGAGGCCAGCACCCGCGGCGCGCCGCGCAACTCGTGCGGCACGAACCCCTTCATGAAGGCGGCGACCGCCTCCCGGCCCTCCTCCGTGCTCAGGTCGGCCGAAACCGCCTCCGCGCCGTTCTCCTCGATGGTCAGGCGATGGGTCGTCTCGTCGAAGCGGGTGCGCAGCCGCGCCAGCGCCTCGTTGCGCATCAGCATCAGGTAGGCGACCTTGGGCAGATGGCGCGGCGCCACCTCGTTGAAGCCGGAAGGGCCGTTCTCGATGGCGTAGAGCCGGTCGCCGGGAAAGTAGCCGCTCGTCTCCAGCTCGGCGCTCTCCAGCGCCTCCGGCGACAGGCCCTTCACGGGGTAGCGGTAGAGGGCGGCGATGCGCGGCGTGTCGGTGGTCATGCGCCCTGGCTAGAGCCCCGCGCCGGGGCTTGGCAAGCGCGCCCGACCTACGACGAACTGCGGATGGCGCGCGCGCCGCACTTCCACGAGCCTGCACCCTTCTCAAGGGATCCGTCCGCATGGCTCACGTCACCGCTCTGTACCGCTATCCCGTGAAGGGGCTCTCGGCCGAGCCGCTGCCCGCGCTCGGTCTCAGCCATACGGCCGGTCTCGCCCACGACCGCGAATACGCGCTCGCGCTCGGCACCACGGCGTTCGATCCGCAGGCGCCGGAGCCGCTCGACAAAGGCTATTTTCTGATGCTGCGGGGCAATGCGCCCCTGGCGGCGCTCAGTACTCGCTTCGATCCGGAGACGGGCCGGCTCACCATCGTGCAGGACGGGCGGGACGTGCTGCGGGAAGACCTTTCGACGGAGCCCGGCCGCGAGGCAGTCGAGCGGTTCTTCGAGGCCTATATCGGTCCCGCCGCCAAGGGGCGTCCCCGGCTGGTGCGGGCCGAGGGGCACAAGTTCACCGACGGCAGCGTGATCTCGCCGGCCTTCATGCGGGCGGTCTCGTTCGTCAACCTCGCCTCCGTGCGGGCGCTCGAGGAGCGGGTCGGCCGACCGCTCGATCCCTTGCGCTTCCGCGCCAACATCTACGTCGACGGCCTCGCGCCCTGGGTCGAGCTGGACTGGGTCGGGCAGGAGGTCGGCATCGGCGCCGTCCGCTTCCGGGGTCTCGCTCGCACGCCGCGCTGCGCCGCGGTCGATGTCGATCCCACGACCGCCGCGCGGGACACCACGCTCCCGCGCGACCTCAAGCGCCATTTCGGCCATGTCGATCTCGGCATCTATCTCGAAGTGCTGGCCGACGGCGAGGTGAGCCAGGGCGATGCCGTGACCGCCCCGGCGCCCCTCTCCGGCGCCGCCTGAGACCGGAAAGTCCCGCCCGCCTGCCGTGCGCGCAGACCCGCCCCGTGCGGCCCTTTCGGTCGGCCGCCGCCCCTTGTGTTACGAAAAGGCAACACCCACTTCAGCCCCTGCCGACGGCTGCCACAGCGTCGGTGCTCCGGCGGGGCCGACCCCGCGGGGCAACGCATCGACCGATCCGTGCCGCGAGAAGGCGGGCGGAAACCGTTCGATCCGGGGAAGGACACGCGAATGAATTTCGAAAAATACACCGAGCGCGCCCGCGGCTTCGTCCAGGCGGCGCAGAACCTCGCCCTCCGCGAGGGCAACCCGCAGCTCGCGCCCGGCCATCTCCTCAAGGTCCTGCTCGACGATTCCGAAGGGCTCTGCGCCGGCCTGATCGACCGCGCCGGCGGCCAGTCGCGCGTCGCGCTGGCGCAGGCCGAGCAGTGGCTCGCCAAGCAGCCGAAGGTGTCGGGCAACTCCGCGCAGCCGCAGGCGACGCGCGACCTCGTGCGCCTGTTCGACACCGCGGAAAAAGCCGCCGAGAAGGCGGGCGATTCCTACGTCACCGTCGAGCGGCTGCTGCTGGCCTTCGCGGTCGAGAAGGAGTCGGAGGCCGGCCGCATCCTGACGGCGGCGGGCGTCACCGCGGCCTCGCTCAACGGCGCGATCAATGCCCTGCGCAAGGGCCGCACCGCCGACAACGCCAGCGCCGAGAACGCCTACGACGCGCTGAAGAAATACGCCCGCGATCTCACGGAAGCGGCCCGCGAGGGCAAGCTCGATCCGGTGATCGGCCGCGACGAGGAGATCCGCCGCACCATTCAGGTGCTGTCGCGGCGCACCAAGAACAATCCCGTGCTGATCGGCGAGCCCGGCGTCGGCAAGACCGCCATCGTCGAGGGGCTGGCCCTGCGCATCGTCAACGGCGACGTGCCGGAGAGCCTGAAGGAGAAGAGCCTGCTCGCCCTCGACATGGGCGCGCTGATCGCCGGCGCGAAGTATCGCGGCGAGTTCGAGGAGCGCCTGAAGGGCGTGCTGTCCGAGGTGACGGCGGCGGAAGGCCGGATCATCCTGTTCATCGACGAGATGCACACGCTGGTCGGGGCCGGAAAGGCCGACGGCGCCATGGACGCCTCGAACCTGCTGAAGCCCGCGCTCGCCCGCGGCGAGCTGCACTGCGTCGGCGCGACGACCCTCGACGAGTACCGCAAGCATGTCGAGAAGGACGCCGCGCTCGCCCGGCGCTTCCAGCCCGTCTTCGTGTCCGAGCCCACCGTCGAGGACACGGTGTCGATCCTGCGCGGCATCAAGGAGAAGTACGAGCAGCACCACGGCGTGCGCATCCAGGACTCGGCGCTAGTGGCGGCGGCCACGCTCTCGAACCGCTACATCACCGACCGCTTCCTGCCGGACAAGGCCATCGACCTCGTGGACGAGGCCGGCTCGCGCCTGCGCATGCAGGTCGACTCGAAGCCGGAAGAGCTCGACTCGATCGACCGCGAGATCGTGCGCCTGAAGATCGAGGCCGAGGCCCTGAAGAAGGAGACCGATTCCGCCTCCCGCGACCGCCTCGTGCGGCTGGAAGGTGAACTGGCCAACTTGGAGGAGCAGTCCGCCTCGATCACCGCCCGCTGGAAGGCCGAGAAGGACAAGCTGGGGGCCGCCGCCGAGCTGAAGAAGAAGCTCGACGAGGCCCGCAACGACCTCGCGGCGGCGCAGCGCCAGGGCCAGTACCAGCGCGCGGGCGAACTCGCCTACGGCGTCATCCCCGGCCTGGAAAAGCGTCTGGCCGAGATCGAGGCCGCGGGCGAGGGCGCCTCGGCCCGCGACGGCATGGTCGAGGAGGCGGTGACGCCGGCCCACATCGCGGGCGTCGTCTCGCGCTGGACCGGCGTGCCCGTCGACAAGATGCTGGAGGGCGAGCGCGAGAAGCTGCTGGCGATGGAGGAGACGCTGGGGCGCCGCGTCGTCGGCCAGCGCGAGGCGGTGGAGGCGGTCTCGACCGCGGTGCGTCGCGCGCGCGCCGGCCTTCAGGACCCGAACCGGCCGATCGGCTCGTTCATGTTCCTCGGCCCCACGGGCGTCGGCAAGACCGAGCTGACCAAGGCGCTCGCGGGCTTCCTGTTCGACGACGACACGGCGTTGGTCCGCATCGATATGTCCGAGTACATGGAGAAGCACGCGGTCGCCCGCCTCATCGGCGCGCCCCCGGGCTATGTCGGCTACGAGGAGGGCGGCGCGCTCACCGAGGCCGTGCGGCGCCGGCCCTATCAGGTCGTGCTGTTCGACGAGGTCGAGAAGGCGCATCCGGACGTGTTCAATGTCCTGCTTCAGGTGCTCGACGACGGGCGCCTGACCGACGGGCAGGGCCGCACGGTCGATTTCCGCAACACGCTGCTGATCATGACCTCGAACCTCGGCGCCGAGTTTCTCGTCAGTCAGCCTGCCGGGCAGGATACGGACGCCGTTCGCGATGAAGTCATGGGCGTCGTGAGAAATCATTTCCGGCCGGAATTCCTGAACCGGGTCGATGAGATCATCCTGTTCCACCGCCTCGCGCGCTCGGAGATGGGGGCGATCGTCGACATCCAGCTCGGGCGCCTCGCCAAGCTCTTGGAGGATCGCAAGATCGCCCTCGACCTTGACGAGGAGGCCCGCACCTGGCTCGCCGACAAGGGCTATGACCCGGCCTACGGCGCGCGCCCGCTCAAGCGCGTGATCCAGAAGACCGTGCAGGACCCGCTCGCCGAGGCCCTGCTCTCGGGCGCGATCCACGACGGCGAGACCGTGCCGGTGCGCGTCGGCCCGGCCGGCCTGATGATCGGCGACATCGCCGCCGAGCGCCGGCCCGCAGGGGTGTTGTTGAACTGATCCTTCGCCGGGTCTCAGCTCAGTGAAGGGCCGGGATGGGTTCGGAGCCGATCCCGGCCCTTCGCGTTTGTATGGACACTGTCCATACGCTGTGCGAGGGTTGCGCCATGGCGAAGGCACCCGCTTCATCGTCCGAGACTGCGCTGGCCGAGCGGCTTCCGCCCGCGGAGGCGAAGGGAAGCGTCAACCTGCGCATCGAGGCCGACACCCGCCGGCTCATCGACGATGCGGCGGCGCTCCTGGGCAAGACGCGGACCGAGTTCATGGTCGAGACGGCGCGGCGGCACGCCATTGATGTGCTGCTGGATCGACGGCTCTTCCGGCTCGATCCCGACGGCTACGACGCGTTCCTGCACGCGCTCGACAACCCGCCTGCGCCGGGGCCGAAGCTGAGGGCGCTGATGCGCCGCGCGCCGGCATGGCGGACGTAGGCGGCGAACCGGAGCAGCCTGAGCCGGTCCTTTCCGCTCCTGTTCCCCTGACGGCCGGGCACGATCTGTCCGCCTTCGCCTGTGGCGAGCCGGCGCTCGACGAGTGGCTGCGGCACCGGGCCTTGAAGAACGAGAGCGGGTTCTCCCGGACCTACGTCGTCTGCGACGGCAACAGGGTTGTCGCCTATTTCTGCATCTCGGCCGGAGCCGTCGAGCGCTCCGCCGCACCGGGAAAGTTGCGGCGCAACGCGCCCGACACGATCCCGGTCTCGGTGATCGGACGTTTGGCGGTCAGCCGCGAACATGCCGGCCGCGGGCTCGGGGCCGACCTCCTGTCCGACGCGTTGCGCCGCATCGCCCTCGCGTCGCGGAGCATCGGCATCGGCGCCGTGATGGTCCACGCCAAGGACGACGCCGCGCGGCGTTTCTATCTGAAATGCGCCGAGTTCATCGAGTACCCGCAGGACAGTCGCACGCTGTTCCTGCCGATCGAGACCGTGATGGCGGCCTTCGACGGGGAGTTCGGGTGACGCGCCCCGTGCGCTCCTCGTGTCAGCGAACCGCGATGTGATAACGCGCGCGCATCACGCTGCCATACTTCCCGACCATTTCGAGCACGAAGTCGTCCTCGCCGACGAAGCCGGGCGCCGATTGATAGACGAGCTTGTTGCCCGCGAGTTTGCGCGTGTTGCAGCGGGAACGTGGATTGTTGGGCGGGTAGTTGGGGAAATCGATCCCGCGTTCCATGCTGACCCGGCCGTGGGCCGGACCTTCGAGAATCGTGAAATCACCTGAGCCGGTCAGGTGACAGTCCGGGTCCATGGTCGTGATGAAGTTGATCTGTTGCGGTCGCCCCGAGGGGACGACACGTTGCTGAATTGGAATCTGCTGCGCCCAGCCGACGGCGGGCAGGGCGCAGCACAGGAACGCCGCACCGATCAAGGACAGGCCACGCATCGTCTGATTCCTCCCCATCCGCCGCTCGGGCGCGATGGCGGCGGGTGGAATACACGCGATGGTTAGGGGCTGAAAACTGAGACTTGGCTTTAATCCATGTTGGCGACATCACGTTCGCGTGATGGTGAGGGGTGAGAGAACCGGCCGGGCGGCCCAACGTGTCGCCTTGCATCGCGAAAAGAACCCGCCGACAACGGCCGCATGACCGCCGAAACGCTCACCTACGCCATCGGCGACATCCATGGCTGCGCCGATCTGCTCGACGCGCTGTTGGAGCGCATCGACGCCCATGCCGCGGGGCGCGCGAAGAAACTCGTGTTCCTCGGCGATTACATCGACCGCGGGCCCGACAGCGCGCGGGTGATCGAGACGCTTCGCAAGCTGCAATGGCGCGAGCCCGACGACGTGGTCTGCCTGATGGGCAACCACGAGGCGATGCTGCTGAAGACGCTGCAGGAACCCGGCGCCCTCGACCATTGGCTCGCCAACGGCGGGACGGCGACGCTCGCCTCGTTCGATGCGGCGGGGCCGGAAGAGATTCCCGGCGACGTGCTCGACTGGGTCGAGGGATTGCCGACGCTGCATGCGGACCCACAGCGCTGGTACGTCCATGCCGGCTTCCGGCCGGAGGCCGAGGTGCCCGACCCCGACCGCGAGGTGCATCTGTGGATGCGCGAGCCGTTCCTGTCGGAGGAGCACGATTTCGGCCGCCACGTCGTCCACGGCCACACGCCCCAGACCCGCGGCGGGCCGGAACTGAAGCGCTTCCGCACCAACCTCGACACCGGCGCGGTCTACGGCAACGCCCTGAGCGCGGGGGTGTTTTCGGGCCGCCAGGGGCGCCCTGAGGAAATCCTGAGCGTTCGGGCTTCGTAATCCCCGCGCGCCCTTGAGGCCGTCCCCGCTTCCGCTGCATACCGGGCGAAAGGCGCCTCGAGCGCGGGGAAACGGACGGGAACACCATGACGCCGGACAGCCGACGCCGCGAGGACAGCGGGCTCGCACGCCTCGCGCTGCGCTTCACCGATTGGGCGGAGAAGTGGTTCCCCGACGCCTTCGTGTTCGTGGCGATCGCGGTGGTGATCGTGGCGGGCGCGGCCCTCCTCAACGGCGCGCCGGTCCAGGCGGTGACGAAGAGCTTCGGCGACGGCTTCTGGAGCCTGATCCCCTTCACCATGCAGATGGTGTTCGTCACCATCGGCGGCTACGTGGTGGCGACCTCCGCCCCCGTGCAGGCGCTGATCGAGCGGATGGCACAGGTGCCCAAGACCGGTCGCGGCGCCATCGGCTACGTGGCGCTCGCCACCATGCTGTCCTCGCTCCTGTCCTGGGGCCTCAGCCTGATCTTCGGCGGTTTGCTCGCCCGGGCGCTGGCCCGCCGCACCGACCTCAGGATGGATTACCGCGCCGCGGGTGCGGCCGCGTATCTCGGCCTCGGCGCCACCTGGGCGATGGGCCTGTCCTCGTCCGCCGCGCAGCTTCAGGCCAATCCGAAGAGCCTGCCGCCGGGGCTGTTGCAGATCACCGGCGTGATCCCGTTCAGCGAGACGATCTTCCTCTGGCAGTCGATGCTCATCACCGCGATCCTCGTCGTCCTCTCGGCGGTGATCGCCATCGCCTCGGCGCCGGGGCCGGACACGGCGGTGACGGCGCAGGATCTCGGCGTCGATGTCACCAAGGAGGAGCAGGCGGTCGAGCCCCCGAAGCAACCGGGCGAGTGGCTGGAGCACGCGCCCGTGCTGACGGTGCTGATCGGCCTGCTCGCCGCGGGCTGGCTGATCCAGGAATTCCAGCGCCAGGACTGGATGGTCGCGATCTCCAGCCTCAACACCTACAACTTCCTGTTCCTGATGACCGGCTTCGTGCTGCACTGGCGCCCGAAGCGCTTCCTCGCGGCTCTGGCCAAGTCGGTGCCGGCCACCGCCGGCATCCTGATCCAGTTCCCGTTCTACGCGGCCATCGCGGCGATCCTGACGGGGGCCAAGAACGGCGCCGGCGACAGCCTCTCGCACGTGATCTCCCACGCCTTCGTGTCGCTGAACACGCAAGGGAGCTTCCCGCTCGCCATGGGCGTCTACTCGGCGCTGCTCGGCTTCTTCATCCCGTCTGGGGGCGGCAAGTGGCTGTTGGAAGCGCCCTACGTGATGCAGGCGGCCAACGAATTGAAGGTGCATCTCGGCTGGGCGGTGCAGGTCTACAATGCGGCCGAAGCGCTGCCGAACCTGATCAACCCGTTCTTCATGCTGCCGCTGCTCGGCATCCTGGGCCTCAAGGCCCGCGACATCGTCGGCTTCAGCTTTTTGCAGCTGGTCGTCCACCTGCCGGTGGTGCTGTTCCTGCTCTGGGCGCTGGCCTTCACGCTGGAATACCACCCGCCGGTGATTCCGAGCTGAGGGCACGCCGAAATCCGGGTTTCGAAAGGGATCATCCCTTTCGTGGGTCCAGGGCAAAGCCCTGGTTGAAGGGAAGCCGGGGCGCTGCCCCGGCGCCCCGCCAAAGGGCTCGCCCTTTGGGAACCCGTTACGGGATCAGGGCCGCGACCGCGGCGAGGAGCCAGCCGGCCATCAGCACGAAGCCGCCCGTCGGCGCGGCCATCGGGAAGAGCGGCTGGCCAGCCAGCGCCCGCATCGCGAGGTCGCCCGAGAACAGCGCGAGCCCGACGACCAGCGCGCCCGCCGCCGTGCGGGTGAGAGCGCCGCGGGTCAGCCCGGCGGCGGCGAGGGCCACCAGCGCCAGGATCGCGGGGGCGTGGAACAGCAGGAACTGGGAGGCCGTCTTCAGCGTCTCGCCGCCGCTGGTATGCGCGGCCGCGGCGCTCCCGGCGACGCCGAGGAGGCCCGCCAGCGCGGCCAAGGCGGCGAGCGCGCGGTCGAGGCCGGTCACGCGCCGCGCTCTTGCAGCAGGCGGGCGATGCTGGCACGCAGTTCCGGCACGCCGCGGTCGTCGCGGCTCGATGTCAGCAGCACCTCGGGATAGGCCGCCGGGCGCCGGGCGAGCGCCGCGTGGATGCCGGCGATGCGCTTGTCCATCTCGGATTTCTTGAGCGCGTCGCCCTTGGTCAGGACGATCTGGTAGGACACCGCCGCCTTGTCGAGCCCGTCGAGCAGCGCGGTGTCGATCTCCTTCAGGCCGTGGCGCGAATCGATCAGCACGTAGACGCGGGCGAGGTTCGAGCGGCCCTTGAGGTAGGCGTGGATCAGCCGGGTCCAGGCCTCGACCTTGGCCTTCTCGACCTGGGCGTAGCCGTAGCCCGGCATGTCCACCAGCGTCAGGCGCTCGCCGATGCGGAAGAAGTTGAGCTGCTGCGTCCGCCCCGGCGTGTGCGAGGTGCGCGCCAGGGTGTTGCGCCCGGTGAGCGCGTTGACGAGGCTCGACTTGCCGACGTTGGAGCGCCCGGCGAAGGCGATCTCGACGCCCTCCATCGGCGGCAGCGCCCCGAGTTCGGGGGCCGCCCATACGAAGTCGGCGGCGCCCGCGAACAGCAGGCGGCCGGCTTCCAGAAGTTCGGGGGTGGGTTCGTCGGCGGCGAGGGTCATGAAGGGGGCCGCTGCTTTCCCCTCCCCCTTGCGGGGAGGGGTTAGGGGTGGGGGTGGTTCAGGAGGCACCGGGGCGCCTCATCCTGCACGACCCCCACCTCCTACCTCCTCCCCGCAAGGGGGAGGAGAAGCGCCTGCGTCAGCTCTTGGCCGGCGCGTTCTTGCTGCGTTTGAACGTGCCCTTAAGGTTGTCCCATAACTCCACCTTCACGCCGTTGCGGCGCATGATGACGTATTGCTGGATCACCGAGAGGGTGTTGTTCCAGGCCCAGTAGATCACCAGGCCGGCCGGGAACGAGCCGAGCATGAAGGTGAAGATGATCGGCATGAAGGCGAAGACCTGCGCCTGGACCGGGTCCGGCGGCGCGGGGTTCATCTTCATCTGGATGAACATCGTCACGCCCATGATCAGCGGCCACACGCCGAGATGGACGAAGTCGGGTGCCGCGAAGGGCAGCAGGCCGAACAGGTTCAGAATGCTCGTCGGATCGGGCGCGGCGAGGTCCTGAATCCAGCCGAAGAAAGGCGCATGCCGCATCTCGATGGTGATGAACAGCACCTTGTAGAGCGCGAAGAAGACCGGGATCTGGATCAGCACCGGCCAGCAGCCGGCGACCGGGTTGATCTTTTCCTTCTTGTACAGCTCCATCATCGCCTGTTGCTGCTTCATCTTGTCGTCTTTGTACCGCTCCCGGATGGACATCATCTCGGGCTGCACGGCCTTCATCTTAGCCATGGAGACGTAGGAGCGGTTGGCGATCGGCAGGAAGAAGATCTTCAGGATCAGGGTCACGAGCAGGATCGAGACGCCGAAATTGCCCGCGAGGTGGAAGAAGAAGTCCAGCGCGCGGAACATCGGCTTGGTCAGGAACCAGAACCAGCCCCAGTCGATCATCGAGTCGAACTCGCGGATGTTGAGGTCGCGCTTGTACTCGTTGATCTGGTTGACCTCCTTGGCGCCCGCGAACAGGCGCTGCGTCGAGGCCGAGGAGGCGCCGGGCGCCACCGAGACGGCGTCGCCGCGCACGCTGGTCTGGAAGACCTTGGTCGCGCCGTCGGTGCGCTCGGTGAAGGCGCCGGTGAACGGCTTGTCCTGCTCGGGGATCGCGGCGGCGGCCCAGTACTTGTCGGTGATGCCGACCCAGCCGCCGGTGACGTTCGACCACGCCTTGCCGCGGGTGTTGGCGCCGCCGTAGGCCGGCTCCTTGGCGATGGCGTCGTAGCTGTATTCCTGCAGGCGGTCGTCGCCGAGCCAGCCGATCAGGCCCTCGTGCAGCACGTAGTACCCTTGAGTGACCGGCTTACCCCATCGGGAGACGAGGCTGTAGGGATAGAGCGTGATCGCGTTGCCCGACTTGTTCTCGACCTCGTCGCGGACCGTGAACATGAACTTGTCGTCGACCGCAAGGATGCGCTTGAAGACGAGGCCCTGGCCGTTGTCCCAGGTCAGCGTCACGGGCTTGCCCGGCGCCAGCAGGTCGCCCTCGGCGGTCCACAGCGTGTCGGCGTTGGGCAGCGGCCCGGCGTTCTGACCGACCCAGCCGAACTCGGCGTAGTAGGGGTTCGGGCTGCCGGTGGGCGAGAGCAGGACGATGCGCGGGCTCTCGTCGCTGACGGTCTCGTGGTAGTTCTTGAGGCTCACGTCGTCGATGCGCGCGCCTTTGAGCGCGACCGAACCGTAGAGCGCGGGCGTGTCGATGCGGACGCGGGCCGAGCGGGCGAGCGCGTCCTCGCGCGAGACCGGGCCGGCCTGGGGCAGGGTGCCCGGCACGGGGGCCGAGGGGCCGCCCTGCTGCGGGCTCGGGCCCGGCACGCCGTCGGCGGGCGAGGTGCCGCCGGGCTGCGGGGCCGTCTGGCTCTGCGCCGCCGCCTGCTGCTGCCGCTGCTTCTCGGTCGCCGGGCCGGTCACGAAGTAGTGCCAGCCGAGCAGGACCACCAGAGACAAGGCGATCGCGACGAACATGTTCGTCTTGTCGTTACCCATCGGTCGATCCGTCAGGCGCCATCGGTGCGGGAAGGGGAGAGGACTTGCCGGCAGGCCGATCCCGGCCGCGGCGGGGGCCGCGGGCCGGGCCCGGCCGGTCGGTCGATTGCTTGAGGCCCGGAGGCTTGGTCACCGTGCGAAGCGCCCGGCGCAGGTCCTCGACGAGGCTGTCGAACGGTGCATCGATCGCCGGGCGGCGGGCGATCACGACCACGTCGGCCCCGATCTCGGGCGCGCCGTCGGCCGCGAGAGCGAGCGCGCTGCGCAGGCGGCGGCGAATCCGGTTGCGTTCGGTCGCATGGCCCACGCGCTTGGTGATGGTGAAGCCGAGGAACAGGCCCTCGGCGATCGCGCCGTCGCGCTGCTCGTCCGGCTCGCGCAGGCGCCCCTGGGCGCTCATGCGCTCGGTGTGGAAGCGCCGGCCCCCGGCCGCGGCCAGGAAGTCAGGGCGCCGCCGGAGTCGGCGGATCGTCGACACGGGCGCTCCGAGGCCGGCTCCGATGAGCCGACGATGCGGCACCACCCGTCGAGGGCGGCGCCGGTCCTCAGCGATCAGGCGGAGAGGCGCTTGCGGCCGTGCGCGCGGCGGGCGGCGATGACCTTGCGGCCGCCGGCGGTCGCCATGCGGGCGCGGAAGCCGTGACGGCGCTTCCGGACGAGCTTGCTGGGCTGGTAGGTTCTCTTCATGGCGGGTCTCCGGCGGCCGAGGGGACGGCCCGGCGGCGCTGCACGAGCGCACGAACCGGCCTTGAGCCTCGAAATGGGATCTGCAAACGCGAAGGGCGCCCGGACGGGGCGCCGCTTCGCAATGGCGCGGCTTATGGCGGAGGGGAGGTCTCAAGTCAATGATCCGCGCTACGCGGGGTTTCTTGCTTGGCCTCAGGCGCCGGCAGCCGCGTCCGCGGCTTTGGCTATCGCTCCGTTAGACGCCTCGGCGTCGCCGAGGCCCACTGCGCGGGGCGCTCTTCGCGCCCGGCATTCGGCCGTTCCTTCTTCGAACGGTGCGTCCGGGGTGGTGTCTCCGGCGCGAGGCGTTGGGCCGCTTAACCGCCCGTTAACCTTTCCAAGGTACGAAGGGGCACATCCAGATTGTCTGGATCCTGAGTGGGTCTTCTGTCCACTCTGTTTGATGCCTCCCTGTAGACTCGCGACAAGCCGCTCTTCGGAGCGGCTTTTTTTTCGTCGCCGCGGCCCGCCGCCGGGCCGTCGTGCGCCCCCTCCGGCGCCGTTAACCTTAAAAGATCGTGAAGCCCCTTCCGGGCCCGAATCGGCGCTACACTTGCCACCGTGAACGCAGCCGCACCGAACCCGTCCCATAGCGGGACGAAACGAGCGCCGCGCGGCACAGGAGGCCCGATGACCGAGTTCGACGTGACGTTCCGGGACGAGCGCCATTGGGTGAGCTTCGGCGAGTCCTATGTGGCGTCGGAGGGGTTCCGCGCCCTGTTCCGCGAGGGGATGCTGCTGGTCGAGGAGACGGCGGCCTATCTCGACGGCGAGGGCCGGGCCGAATCGCGCCTGATCTCGCGTGACGCGACGCTGGCCTATGCCAGCGAGAGCATGCGGCTCACGACCCGCCTGATGCAGATTGCCTCCTGGCTCCTCGTGCAGCGGGCCGTCTCCGAGGGCGAGCTGACCCTGATACAGGCTCAGGAAGAGAAGACGCGGGTCAAGCTCAACGAGCCGGATCGGGTGCCGCCGGAGACGAGCGAGACCTTCGCCGCCCTGCCGCTGCGGCTGCAGGACCTCGTGCGCCGCTCGCGCCGGCTGCACGCCCGCATCCTGCACCTCGACCAGCTCATCAGCGAGGACCGCCCGGCCCCGGTGCCGATGGAAAGCCCGGTGACGGCCCAGTTCGGGCGCCTGCAGGCGGCGTTCGGCGGCCAATAGCGTCCTTCGGGCGGCTCCACGCGCGCCGGAGCCGCCGCGGCCCGATCCTCCGCGACCCGAGCCCGGTGCAGATTTTAGGGCCATACGGAAAGATACTTCCAGCGTCCGCAGCAAGCGGCCCTGGCCCAATCGCTCGCTGGTTGTCCAGTCCGCAGTCGTGGAGGGGGACATGCGATCGTTGCGGCGCGCAAAGGTTGTGGCGCGCGCGCGACAGCGGATGCAATCCGGCCGGGTGCTCTCCCCCAAAGCTGCCGTTTTGTGCAATCATCCCGGTGTCATGCGTCGCAGGGACGCGTTCGACTCCTGGCTGGACCCTTCGAATGAGCGCCGAAGTCACTCAGATCCTGACCCGGATCGTCCGGGCAGGCCCGTCGAATGCCACCGATACGGCGGTCAACACGGGCGACCAGATCGTCTTCACGCTCGTGACCGACTTTCCCATCTACGCGCCCGGCGATTTGACGTACTACCCCTATTACGGTCTTGTTCAAAGACCCACGCTCACGCTCAGCAACGGTGCCGTCGCTACCGATCGCGGTGTCGATGCTCAGGGGCGCCTCGAATTTTCCTACTCGGTCGGCTCGAATCAGGATGTGGCCGACCTGACCGTGACGGGCTTCGGTGCCCAAGGCGGGATACCTCTGCCGAAGAACATCTATTTCGACCAGAAGCGAACGATCGACACTCTTTCCGATGGAGATAGGGGGGCGATCGGCGATGCGAATCAAGATGGTCGCCCAGATATCATTATTACGCAGAGTTCTGGTAATACGATCACCTACCTGAACGACGGTGACAGAGGATTCAGCAAGGCTTCGCAGCCCTTTCCTCCGTTTGAAGCGGCCAGTTTCACGAACTCCGTCACTGCCGATATCGACGCGGACGGTGTCGATGATCTCGTGCGCTATGTGAATGACAAGTATCTTCCTCCGGGGGGGAAATTCCTGGTCGATTACTCCGCGGTCGAGATCCTGCGCGGCCGTGGCGACGGGACGTTTGAAGACGTCCGACTGTTTGTGTCCGACAGGAATATCAGCGGCATTGCTCTGGCGGATATCGACAGTGACGGGCGGCTCGACGTCGTCACCACGAGTGCGAAATATTTTGGGCTCGGGGGCTCGCAGGATCCCCTTCTGTCGTACCTGCTCAACGCCTCCGTCTTCGGCCAAACACAGTTCGACGCGGCGAGCGTCGGGACGGCCGCCGGGTCACGGACCGGCATTCGCGTGGACATGACCGCCCCGGTCGTCGCAGGCGTCACGGCCGGCGGCCCCGGCATCGTCAACGGCACCGGGACCCTGGTGACGGGCCAGACCGCTGCGATCACGCTCACCCTGTCCGAATCCGTCATCGTGACGAATGCCGGGCGATTGGTCCTGTCCCTGAACGACGGCGGACAAGCCACCTACGATGCGGCGGCCTCCACGGGAACGCAGCTCGTCTTCCGCCACACGGTGGCGGTCGATCAGGGAACCTCCGATCTCACGGTGACGGGCCTCGTGCCCAATGGCGCCGCCATCCGGGACTTGGCCGGCAACGAAGCCGTGCTGTCGGGCGCCGTCGCCAATCCGGCCGGCACGCTGCGGATCGACGGCTTCATCGGCACGGCCGGCAACGACGTGTTCCGGGGGCGCGGCGGCGCCGAAACCTTCCGGGGCTTGGCGGGCGACGACAGCTACTTCGTCGATACGGCCCAGGACGTCGTCATCGAGGCGGCGGGTCAGGGATACGACACGATCACCACGAGCGTGAGCTACGCCCTGCGGGACGGCCAGGAGATCGAGGTTCTCCAGGCGCAGGTGCTCCCCGATGGCAGCGGAACGGGCCTCAAACTCACCGGCAACGCCCTCAAGCAGACGCTTCGCGGCGGCAACTGGGACGATACCCTGGAGGGCGGCGCCGGCGCCGACGTGATGCAGGGCAAGGGCGGCAACGACACCTACTCCGTCGACAACGTCGGGGATCGGGTTCTCGAGGTGGTCGGCGGCGGCGTCGACCGGGTGTTCAGCACCATTTCCTACGCGCTCTCGGCCGGGCAGGAGGTCGAGTTCCTGCAACTCCTCGCCTCGACCGGCACGGCCAAGCTCAACGTGACCGGAAACGAGTTCGCCCAGACCCTCGGGGGCAATGCCGGCGCCAACGTGCTCGACGGCAAGGGCGGCGCCGACACGATGATCGGCGGCAAGGGCGACGACACATACGTCGTCGACGACCTCGGCGATCAGGTCGTCGAGGCGGCCGGCCAGGGCAACGACCGGGTGCTGGCCTCCACCTCCTACGCGCTCGCGGGCGGGCAGTCGGTCGAGACGATGCAACTGCTCGAACAGGGTGGGACGACGCAGTTCTACCTGCGGGGCAACGAACTGGCGCAGACGCTCATCGGCAACGCGAGCGCCAACGTCCTCGACGGCAAGGGCGGCGCCGACACCATGATCGGCGGGTCCGGCAGCGACACCTACGCCGTGGACGATGCCCGCGACGTCGTCCGCGAGGCGGTGGGCGGCGGCTACGACACCGTCGTGACGGAGACGTCCTATCGGCTCGCCGCCGGCCAGGAGATCGAGCTGGTGCGGATCGCCTCGTCGGCGAGCCGCTTCAACATCGATCTCACCGGCAACGAGTTCGGCCAGGCCCTGCGCGGCGGCGACGGCAACAACGTCCTCGACGGCAAGGGCGGTGCCGACGTCATGACCGGCGGACGCGGGCAGGACGCCTTCGTGTTCTCGACCGCGCTCGGCAACGGCAACGTCGACCGCATCGTCGATTTCGCGCCGGTGGACGACACGATCCGCCTGTCGGAGGCCGTGTTCTCCGCCCTCGCGCCCGGCCCGCTGGCGGGAAGCGCGTTCAAGAACATCAGCATTGGCAAGGTCGATGCCGACGACCGCGTTCTGTTCAAGCAGGCGACCGGCGAGCTGTTCTACGATGCCGACGGCTCGGGGAAGGGGGCCGCGGTGAAGTTCGCGACGCTCGACGGCCAGCCCAAGCTCACCCACGACGACTTTTTCGTGATCTGATTCGGGTCGGGCGCGGGCCGCCGCGCCCCACACCGGGCACGAACGAAAACGGCGCCGCAAGCGGCGCCGTTTCAGCGAATCGGGCCTGAGCCCGAGTCCCAAAAAATCACTTCTTGGCGAAGCCGAGGCCGGCGAAGCGGGTGTTGAAGCGCGAGACGCGGCCGCCGCGATCGAGCATCTTCTGCTCGCCGCCGGTCCAGGCCGGGTGCGTCGACGGGTCGATGTCGAGGTTGAGGACGTCGCCTTCCTTGCCGTAGGTGGAGCGGGTCCGGTACTCGGTGCCGTCGGTCATCACGACCTTGATGAAGTGGTAGTCGGGGTGCTCGGTCCCCTTGGCCTTCTCGGCCGCATTCTTTGCCATGACGCATTCCTGAGGTAGCAACCCGACCGGCCACGCCGCCGTGAAACCGGCCTAGGGCAAAAGATCGCGCGCATTCGGTTGAGGGCGCGCCTATACCTCAGCGTCCGGGGGCGGACAAGTGAGCCTGGGACACGGCTATCGTCCGATCCGAGGAATTATGCCGTATCACCGGGCGCGAAGAGCGCCCCGCGAAGCGGCCTCGGCTCAGCCGAGGCGTCGAGCGGAGCGAAAGCCTAAGGTCGCGGACGCGACCGCCGGCGACTGAGGCTATAAGCAAGGAAAGGGATCGTCGCGGCAGCGACGATCCCACGGGAAGAAACGATGACGAGGAACGATGGCCCGCGCGCGTGAGGGGATGTCCGGAGCTGCGGACGCGAAGGCCAGGGGGAAGGCGCCGCTCGGCGCGCTGAGGCCCCTGGTCCCGTTCGCCGCCCGCTATCGCGGCCGCATCCTGGCGGCGCTGATCTCGCTGATCGCCGCGTCGGGCGCGACGCTGGTGGTGCCGGTGGCGATCCGGCGGGTGATCGACCACGGCTTCTCGCCGGAGGGGCAGGTCTTCATCAACTCCTACTTCATCGCGCTGCTGGGCGTCGTCGCCGTGCTCGCGGTGTCGAGCGCAGGCCGCTACTACTCGGTGGTGACGCTGGGCGAGCGCGTCGTCGCGGATCTCCGCTCGGCGGTGTTCGCGCGGCTGACGAGCCTCGATCCGACCTTCTTCGACAAGGCGCAGTCCGGCGAGATCGTCTCGCGGCTCACGGCCGACGCGACCCAGGTCAAGGCGGTGTTCGGCGTCTCGATCTCGATCCTGCTGCGCAACCTGTTCCTATTCGTCGGCGCCGTCGTCATGATGGTGTGGACGAGCCCCGGCCTGTCGATCCTCGTGCTGGCCGCGATTCCCCTCATCGTCTTTCCGCTGATCGTCTCGGGCCGCGGCGTGCGCCGCCGCTCGCGCGCCGCGCAGGATCGGCTCGCCGACGCCTCGGCCTACGCCGCCGAAGCGGTCGGCGCGATCCGTACGATGCAGGCCTTCGGCATGGGCCGCACCACCGCCGAGCGCTTCGCTTCGGCCTCCGAGAACGCCTACGGGGCGGCGCGGGCCTCGATCACGGCGCGCGCCCTGCTGACCGGTGTGGCGATCTTCCTGATCTCGGCCTCCGTCGTCGGGGTGATGTGGTACGGCGCCAAGGAGGTGCTGGCGGGCCACACCTCCGCCGGCCAGCTCTCGCAATTCGTGCTCTACGCGGTGTTCGGCGCGAGCGCGCTCGGGCAGCTCTCGGAGGTCTACGGCGAACTCGCCCAGGCCGCGGGCGCCGCCGAGCGGCTGGGCGAGATTTTGGCGACCGAGCCGGTGATCCAGTCCCCGGCGAACCCGGTCCCGCTGCCGAGCCCGGCCCGCGGCGCCATCGCGCTCGAGAACGTGCGCTTCCGCTACCCGACGCGCCCCGAACACGCCGCGCTCGACGGCGTGTCCTTCGCGGTGGCGCCGGGCGAGCGGGTGGCCCTCGTCGGCCCCTCGGGCGCGGGCAAGACCACGGTGCTGCAATTGCTGCTGCGCTTCTACGACCCCGACGAGGGCACGGTGCGCCTCGACGGCGTCGGCCTGCCCCAGGCCGATCTCGACCAGCTCCGCGCCCGCCTGTCGCTGGTGCCGCAGGACCCGGTGGTGTTCTCCGGCACGGTCTCCGAAAACATCCGCTACGGCCGACCCGACGCCACCGACGCGCAGGTCGAGGAGGCGGCGCGGCTTGCCAATGCCGACGGCTTCATCCGCGCCCTGCCGCAGGGCTACGCGACGCTGCTGGGCGAGCGCGGCACCACCCTGTCCGGCGGCCAGCGCCAGCGCGTCGCCATCGCCCGCGCGATCCTCAAGGACGCGCCCGTCCTACTCCTCGACGAGGCGACCTCGGCGCTCGACGCCGAGAGCGAGCGCGCGGTGCAGACCGCCCTCGACCGGCTGATGCAGGGGCGCACGACGCTGGTCATCGCGCATCGCCTCGCCACGATCCGCGCGGCGGACCGCATCCTCGTCTTCGACGGCGGGCGCATCGTCGAGGAGGGCACGCACGAGAGCCTGCTGGCGCAAGGCCGCCTCTACGCGCAGCTCGCGAGCCTGCAATTCACCGACGCTTTTGAGGACAGCGCGCGGGCCCGCGATCCCGGCCCGAAGGTCGCCGCGGAGTAGGGCGGGGATTCGGCATCTTGGACCTCACCCGCTTCCCCCGCGCGGCGCTCACCGACGGCCCGACCCCGATCCGCTCGCTCGACCGGCTCTCGACCCATCTCGGATCGGAGCTCAACGGCGTGCGCCTGTTCGTGAAGCGCGACGACGTCGGCCCCGTGGGCGGCGGCGGCAACAAGCTGCGCAAGCTCGAATTTTTGTTGGGCCAAGCGCTGGCCGAGGGGGCCGACACGGTCATCACCGTCGGCGCCCTGCAATCGAACCACGCCCGGCTGACCGCGGCGGCGGCCGCCCGCCTCGGGCTCGCCTGCGAGCTGTTCCTCACCCGCAGCGTCCCGCGGGAGGATGCCGACTACACCGGCAACGGCAACCGCCTGCTGCACGAGCTGTTCGGCGCCCGCGTCCACCTGCTGCCGGGAGAGGCCGATTCGCTGAAGGAAGCCGAGGCGCGGGCGGAAGTTTTACGCGCCGAGGGCCGGCGCGTCTGCGTCTTCCCCTCCGGCGGATCGAGCCCGCTCGGCTGCCTCGGCTACGCGGCCTGCGCCGCCGAGATCGCCGAGCAGGCCGCCGTGCTGAGCCTCGACTTTGCTCGGATCGTCGTCCCCAACGGCAGCGCCGGCACCCATGCCGGCCTCGCCGCCGGCTTTTTCGCGATGGGTCACGATCCCCGCCGCGTCCTCTCCTACACCGTGCTCGCCCCGCAAGCGGACGCCGAAGCCGCCACCCTCGCGCGGGCGCGCGACACCGCCGCGCTGATCGACCCCGGCCTCACGCTCCCCGAGGACGCAATCCGCATCGACGGCGCCCACCGCGGCCCCGGCTACGGCATCCCCACGGAGGGCATGCGCGAGGCCGTGCGGCTGATGGCCCGCACCGAAGGCCTGCTGCTCGACCCGGTCTATAGCGGCAAGGCGTTTGCCGGGTTGCTGCACGACGTGCGCGCGGGGGCCTATCCGGCGGGGGCGGCGGTGCTGTTCGTGATGACCGGTGGGGTGCCGGGGTTGTTTGCGTATCGGGGGGAGTTCGCGGAGGGCTGAGACAGCTATCTAGGTCCTGTCGCAATTTGCGTATTTGCATAATTGCGTGCAATCGTGGTTTGGTTTATAACTGCGATTGCGTTATAAAACTGTTAAATGGCTGATTTTCGGCATTTTGCTTCGCCTTGTAGCGGGCCATTTTATTGAAAATATTCCAGTTGCAGTGGAGCTCGTGATATTTAGGATTGACGCCATTGTATGTCGAGTGGGATGGAAGACATTTGACTCTCCATCTGCGATTGCTCTCACAGCTTTTCTCCGAGGCATGACATCATGGCTACAGCTAGAGATAATTGGTCGGATAAAGTCGGCGCAATATTTGATGTTAGGCCTAGGGTTGCAATAGATGATAGGTCTAGATGGATAGCAAGAGAGGAGGAGGATAGATTTCGGCGAGCTATACTTTCTCCTGGCATGCATGCCATTCTCTACGGTCCATCTGGTTCCGGAAAAACATCGCTTGCCAAGTCAACGGTAGGTAGAATAGAAAACAAAGAGAGGCTTTTTATCTATACTAGAATAAACCACAATACGGATTGGAATTCTTTTAAATCGCAAATTATAGAAAATAAAAATGTTTCTAAGTCCGGCGAACCGCTTAGTTACAAAATTGGATTGAGAAACCTTCTACCTTACATCGAAGTTGGCGGCAGGAAATCGTTTGGTGTGTTTTCTGCTGCCGCAGATCGACAAGATTTGGTTTCTAAGATAGCAATACATCATATATCTCAGTTTATGATAGATAAAAATGTATGTCTGGTAGTTGATGATGCAAACTTTGCAACCAACGAACTAATGGAAATGCTTACATCTCTTGCCAAAGAGATCACTGATAATTCGAATACATCAAATTCTAAGGTGGTATTTGTCGGAGCAAACGACATATATAACAGAGTTATGGCACTAAATGACAGCTTAATGCATAGAACCAGGGAAATTTCGCTTGGGTCAATTGGCGGGGAGGAATTGGAATCAAGTAATAAAAAGTTCAGCAAAGCATTTCATTTTATTGCCGACGGACTTAAGGATCTTGGATTGGAAGATCCTCGGGACGATAGATTTATTAAAGGAAGCGAATTTGAAGAAATGATTAAGTGGGTTCGATACGCCGCTGATGGATTGCCAAAAAGTATTGTCGCATTAGGGCAAGAAATTGCTGAGACGGGTTTTAATAGAAAGAGAGTTTCTTCACGCGATATAATCAATTGTTCTCAGGAGATGGTAACATATAATTTTAGAAAATACAGGACAAAATATAGAGCTTTGTTCTCAATAATTAAGAAGCACCAAATCAGCCAGCAGATTTGCTTGTGGATGTTCAAAAAGGGGGCTTCCAGCATATACAGCAAAGAAGAAGTATGCGAAGACTTGGCTCAAATCGCAACTTACACGATGATCGATGAAGCAATAACGTATTTGGATCAGGCGGAATTTTTAGTTGTAACAGGAGAGGCTGCAAACGTATTTTTTGCTAGAGATCCTCTGCTTGCTCACACAATAGGAGTTGCGATGATACATTCAGAGGTAGGAACGCTCGTTGGGCAGGATTATTTCAAAACTGATAAAAACGCTGCGCAACTTCTTCTGCAATTCGTTGGAGATAAAGATCCAGAGAATAAGTCAAAAATATAAGATCATCACAGTATGCTAGAACGCCGCGCGCTCAATGCGCCTCCTCCCAATTCCCCGCCGCCCGCGCCTCCACCACCAACGGCACACTTAAGGTCAGGGCCGGCGCCGGCGCCTCCTCCATCACCCGGGCGATTACGGGGATCGCCCGCTCCACCTCGTCGGCATGGGCCTCGAACACCAGTTCGTCGTGCACTTGCAGCAGCATCTTCACGTCGAGTTGTTCGGCCACGAGCGCGTCCTCCATCCGCGTCATGGCGCGGCGGATGATGTCGGCGGCGGTGCCCTGGATCGGGGCGTTGATGGCTTGGCGCTCGACGCTCGCCCGCTCGGACGGGTTGTTTGAGCGAATCTGCGGATAGTGGCAGACGCGCCCGAACAGCGTCGTGACGTAGCCCTTGTCGCGGCACGAACGCTTCGTCGTGTCGATGTAGTCGCGGATGCCGGGAAAGCGCTCGAAATACTGCTTGATGAACGCGGAGGCCTCCTCGCGGCCGATGCCGAGGCGGTCGGCGAGGCCGAAGGCCGAGATGCCGTAGATGATGCCGAAATTGATGGTCTTGGCGCGCCGCCGCAGGTCGCCGGTCATCTGGTCGAGCGGCACGCCGAACATGGCCGACGCGGTCGCCGCGTGGATGTCCAGCCCCTGCTCGAACGCCTCCTGCAATTGCGGGATGTCGGCGATGTGGGCGAGCAGGCGCAGCTCGATCTGGGAATAATCGGCCGAGATCAGCCGCTTGCCCTCCGGCGCCACGAAGGCGCGGCGGATGCGGCGGCCTTCTTCGGTGCGGATCGGGATGTTCTGCAGGTTCGGATCGGACGAGGAGAGCCGGCCCGTGGTGGTGGCAGCCAGCGAGAACGAGGTGTGGACCCGGTCGGTCGTCCGGTCGGCGTGCTCTTGGAGCGAGTCGGTGTAGGTCGATTTCAGCTTGGAGAGCTGGCGCCAGTTCAAAATCTTCTTCGGGAGTTCGTGGCCGGCCTGGGCCAGCTCTTCGAGCAGCGTCGCGGGGGTGGCCCATTGGCCCGACGGCGTTTTTTTGGCGCCGGGCAGGCCCATCTTGCCGAACAGCACGTCGCCGATTTGCTTCGGTGACGACACCTGGAATTTCTCGCCCGCGTCCTCTTGGATTTCCTCTTCGAGCCGCGCCAGAATTTGCGAAAAGTCGCCCGAGAGGCGGCTCAGCATGTTGCGGTCGATGCGGATGCCGGCTCGCTCCATCCGGGCGAGCACCGGCACCAGCGGGCGCTCCAGCGTCTCGTAGACGGTCACGCGCCGCTCGGCGACGAGGCGCGGCTTCATCATCCGCCACAGCCGTAGCGTCACGTCAGCGTCCTCGGCCGCGTAGGCGGTCGCCTTGTCGAGAGCCACCCGCTCGAAGGTGATCTTGTTGCGGCCGGTGCCGCACACGTCGGCGAAGGTGATCGGCTGGTGGCCGAGATGGCGGCGGGCCAACTCGTCCATGCCGTGCCCGCCCTTGCCGGCATCGAGCACGTAGGAGATCAGCATCGTGTCGTCGAACGGCGTCACGTCGATGCCGTAACGGTGCAGCACCGAGAGATCGTATTTGAGGTTCTGGCCCACCTTGAGCGTGCCGGCATCCTCCAGCAGCGGCTTGAGCAGCTTGAGGGCGGTATCGAGGGGGATCTGCTCCGGGGCCTTGGCGGCCTCGGCGCCGTCGCCGAACAGGTCGCCGCCCTTCTGGTCGGGCGCCACGTGGGCGAGCGGGATGTAGCAGGCCCGCCCCGGCGCGGTGGCGAGCGAGACGCCGACCAACCCGGCTTTCGCCGCGTCGAGCGCGTCGGTCTCGGTATCGACCGCGACGACGCCGGCCTCGAACGCATCCGCGATCCAGGCCTCCAGCTGCGCGACCGTGGTGACGGTCTCGTAGGCGGCCGTATCGAACGGCTTGACGGCCTCCGCCGCGCGGGCGGCGACCAGCGTCGAGGGCGTGGGCTCGGACGGGCCGCGCTTCTTCGGCGCCGCGTCGGGCAGGTCGAGATCGGCGAAGGGATCGACCTCGCCCGCCTCCGGCGGGGCCGCGCCGTCGGTGCGCTCGGGGGCG
Source organism: Methylorubrum subtropicum (assembly GCF_038442325.1). Lineage (NCBI taxonomy): Bacteria > Pseudomonadati > Pseudomonadota > Alphaproteobacteria > Hyphomicrobiales > Methylobacteriaceae > Methylorubrum > Methylorubrum subtropicum. The sequence continues at coordinate 77,117 of NZ_JBBXMW010000011.1, forward strand.
GCTTCGGTTTCGGGATCGACCGGCACGGCATCGCCGAAGAACGGCACCGCGTCCGAGCCGCCCGCCGCGTTGGTGTAGGCGTGGGGCTGCGCGCCCGGCAGCAGCGCCGGATCGGGCTTCACGGCTTCGGGATCGACGTGGAGCATCTGCGCGATGCGGCGCGTCAGCGTGTTGAATTCCATGGCTTTGAGGAAGCCGACGAGCTTTTGCGGGTCGGGCTCCGGCACGCCGAGGTCGTCCAGCGGCACCGGCACCGGCACGGCCTCTTCCAGCGCCACGAGGCGGCGGGAAAGTTTCGCTTGATCGATGTTGGCCAGCAGCGTCTCGCGGCGCTTGGGCTGCTTGATCTCGGCGGCGCGCTCCAGGAGTTGCGCGAGGCTGCCGTATTCCTTGATCAGCGCGGCCGCCGTCTTGAGGCCGATGCCCGGCACGCCCGGCACGTTGTCCGAGGTGTCGCCGATCAGCGCCAGCGCGTCGCCGATCTGCTCCGGCGTCAGCCCCTCCCACTTGGCGATGATCGCGTCGCGGTCGAGGTTGCGCTCGGGCCGGTAGCCGGGCTTGCCCTTGGCCCCCGACTCGAAGTCGTAGAACCGGATCTTGTCCGAGACGAGCTGCATCAGGTCCTTGTCGGAGGACACGATGATGACCTCGGCGCCCCGCGCCTCGGCCTGCCGCGCGTAGGTCGCGATCAGGTCGTCGGCCTCGTAGCGGATCAGCTCGACCGCGTGCAGGCCGAAGGCGCGCACGGCGTCGCGCATCAGCGGCATCTGCCGCTTCAGGTCGTCCGGCGCGTCAGGGCGGTGGCCCTTGTAGTCCGGGAACATCTCCTTGCGGAACGAGCCCTCGGACTTGTCGAAGACGATGCCGAGATGGGTCGGCTTCACCCCCGCCGCGCCGTCCTGCAGGAACTGCGCGATCTTGGTGCAGAACAGCCGCACGGCGCCGGTCGGCAGGCCGTCGCTCGGCCGGGTGTTGTACTTCTGGTCCTGGTTGATCGACTGGAAATACGCGCGGAAGATGAAGGACGAGCCATCGACCAGGATCACCCGGTCGTCGGGGCCGACGGGCTTGGCCGGGGCAGGCTGGATCGCGTCGGTCATGGAGCGGGCCACCATCGGCGGGACGAGAACGGACAGGGCGAAGCCATAGAGCATTTTCGCCGGCTCCCGCCATCGCCGAACCTCCGGGAAACGCCGTGGGTCCCCGCTTCCCACGCGATCGCGCCCGGCCCGGATCGGAACGCCGATACGAACTCCTTAGCCGGATCGGGGCCCCGTGCGCCGTCGCACCTGCCGCGCGTGCGCTGCAAAAACTGAGCAACCCATTGACTTCAGATGTGAATTTACGGTGCGCATCCTGTCGCTGCACCAAACTGCATCGTGGAAAGTCTAGTTCGAAAAATAACGATGATGCGGTGCGACAAAACGAGCATTGTCCCGCGGATCATCGGCACCAGATCGGGTCCATCGCAAACGAGCGGTGATGATGCGAACGCGATTACGCAGTCTGCATCAGACGATCCGCTCCAGGCTTCAAGACAAAGGACCGATCATGAAGACCCTGACCAAGATCACCGCCGCCGCCGCCCTGTCGCTCGGCATGGCCGCCACCCCGTCGCTCGCTCAGGGCGTCTACGGCAACGCCTACGACAGCGCCAGCTACAACCGGGACGGCACGCTGAACGTGTGGGGCGCGCACATCGAGCCGACCCGTCCGGGCACCGGCCTCCTCGGCGGCGTCGGCTCCGTGGTCGGCGGCGTGACCAATGCGGCCGGCAACATCGTCACCGGCACGGTCGGCGCAGCGGGCAACGTCGTGGGCGGCGTGGTCGGCGGCACGGTCCGCGCGACCGACGACATCGTCACCGGCTCGATCAATCCCCGCCGCAACGTCGATTACTCGGCCCGCGCCGGCAACGCCGAGCAGGTCGACCGCACCGTGCCGCAGTACGGCCGCGTGAGCGGCGGCCCGGCCTACTAAGCCGGACCGGAGCGTCGAACCAGGGAGCGGCGGGGCGAGGAGCCCCGCCGCTCCTTTTTTCGTGAACGGCGGGTGCCGGCAACGATGCGGGCGACCGGGCGTTGGGCCGCGACACCGCCTGACGCTCACCGAGGTCGAGGAATGCCCGTTCGAATTGCCCTGGCCGCTGCGGCCCTGTCCGCGCTGCTCGCCGCCCCGGCTTTCGCGGCGGGCGAGCACGCACATCCCGCCGCCGTGACTCTGCCGGAGGGCAGCGCCGTGCAGTGGCAGCCGGGGCCGCCGAACCTGCCGAAGGGCACGCAGATCGCGGCGCTCGCGGGCGATCCCTCTAAGCCAGGCCCGTTCGTGCTGCGGGTGAAGTTCCCGGCCAACACCGTGATCGCGCCGCACACCCACTCCAAGGACGAGACGCTGACGATCCTGTCGGGCTCGATCCACCACCAGCACGGCAAGACCGTGGACAAGAGCAAGGGCGAGCAACTGAAGGCCGGCGGCTTCGTCTACCTGCCCGAGGCGATGCCGCATTCGCTCTGGACCACCGACGAGGAGGTGGTGCTGCAGGTCAACGGCAGCGGCCCGTTCGGCGTCGATTACCTGAATCCCGCCGACGACCCCAGCCGCGCCAAGAATTAGTTTTCTCGTTTTTTCAAAGGCTTGTTCGACCGGCGCGTCCCACCCAACCCCCTCATCCTGAGGTGCGAAGCGTAGCGAAGCCTCGAAGGAGGGCTCCAGGGATCGCGGAGACTTCTGGAGCCCTCCTTCGAGGCCGCTTCGCGGCACCTCAGGATGAGGGCGATGGGTGGGATGGGCCTACTTCAGGCCGCCGCCCCCACCGTGTCGGCCATCTTCGCGTCGCGATCACCCAGCGGCCTCGGCGCCCCTACCGTCGTGTCCTTCGCGGTCTGGTGCTCGGTCTCGGCGTTGATCTGCGCGCCGAGCAGCACGATCGTGGTCGAGAGCCAGATCCACGTCATGAAGCCGATGGCCGCACCCAGCGACCCGTAGGTCTTGTCGTAAGAGCCGAAATTCGAGACGTACCACGAGAACAAGAGCGAGCCCGCGAGCCACAGGAAGGCCGCGAGCGTGCCCCCCGGCGTCACCCAGCGCCAGCGCGGCGCGTCGCGGCTCGGGCCGTAGCGGTAGAGCACCGCGAGCATGCCGAGCACTACGATAAAGAGCGCCGGCCAGCGCAGCAGCGCGATCCACCAGCCTTCCGTGCTGAGGCCCAGCGTCTGGATCGCCACCGGCACGGCGACGATGCCGGCGAGCGCCAGCACCACGAACAGCAGCGCGCCCGCGGTGAAGCCGAGCGAGACGAGGTTCAGCCGGAAGAAGCCGCGCCGCTCCCGCTCGTTGTAGACGAGGTTGAGCGCATCGAAGACGTGCTTCACGCCGCCGTTGGCGCTCCAGACCGACAGCGCGATGCCGGTGAGCGCCGTGAGGCCCAGCGTGGTGTCGCCCTTCTCGGTCACGCGCTTGACCTGCTCGGCGACGATGTCGAGCCCGCCCGCGGGCAGGATGCCGCGCAGCGACGCGATCTGTTCGTTGATGGTCGAGACGTCGGCGATCAGGCCGTAGACCGAGACCAGGGCGGCGACCGCCGGAAAGAGCGCCAGCAGCACGAAGAAGGTCACGCCCGCCGAGACCAGCGTCAGCCGGTTCTCGCCGACATCGCAGTAGGCCCGCTTGAGGATGTCCCACCAGCCCGCCACCGGGATTTTTTCGGGGCTGTCGGCCGCGCGCCCGCGATGGCGTTCCGTCTGCGCCACCCGGTGGGCGTCCGCGCCCTCGTGCGAGGGGGATTCCTGCCGCGCGCTGTCCGCGTCGCCGCTCGGCGCGGGCGTGCCGGGTCGCGGGGCCGGTCGCCGCGGCAGGGCGACGAGGCCGATGAGGGCGGCGGAGACCGCGAGCGTCCACAGGGTGGCGTGGCGCGAATCGGGTTGGGGGGCGGGCAAGGTCGGCTCGTTCGTCGGCATCGGGCGATCGGCTCCGGCCGCGATGGGAGTGCGGCGCGACGGGGCAACCGGCCCTCGGCGCGGCCGGTTCACATCGGCGTGAGGCGGGATCGAACGAAGTCTTAAAAAAATCACAATCGCGGCACCGCCCGCCGGAACCGTGCAGCTCGGCCTCTTGTTGAAGGCGCATCGGTCGAACGCGACCAACCTCGCCGCGTGTCTCTCACGACTTTTCCGCCCCCTCGGCGGGGAACGGACTCCCGAGGAGCGGGAGCGTCGTGAGGCAGCTTCAGGAGCCGTCGATGCCCTCGATCCTGCCCCGCTCCGGACGGCGCGCCGCGCTCGTCCTGGCCTCCTCCGCCCTGGTTCTCACGACGGTCGCGGGCGTCCACGCCCAGGAGGCCGGACTGTTCGGGCATCTGTTCGGCGGCACGCCGCGGCAGGCCGATCAGCCGGCGCCTGCGCCCGTGCAGGCCGCACCGACCTATTACGGCGGCGGCGAGGTGAACGAGCGCTACCGCTGGCGCCGCAACGCCCGCGGCGCCGAGCGGCGCGCCAAGCCGAAGGTGCGCTACGCGGCGCTGCCGAAGGCCGAGGACGTCTCCGGCGTCAGCGGCAAGCAGCCGGTGGATCAGAAGGCGATCGCGGCCAACCCCACCGCCGCGCTGCTGCGCGACGAGACCCTGCGCCCCGGCGACATCGTGGTGATGCCCAACGGCCCGAAGGTGTTTCTGGGCCATGAGGAGCGCGGTCGCGGCACCAAGGCGGCCCGCCACCGGATGAGCGATTTCGAGGACGTGCGCAGCTCCCGCTCCCTCGACTCCAAGACCCGCAAGCAACTGCTGGCCATGATGCTCCCCCAGGGCGCCATGCCGGCGGAAGAGGCCCGCAAGGTGCTGGCCAAGGCCCGCCGCCTCGCGCCGAAGGAAGACATCGAAACCCTGACCCGCCAGGCCCGCAACGAGGCCGGCGAGGGCACGCGGGTGATCAACCTGTGGAAGGTCGCGCAGTAGGTTTCTTTTCGGGGTCGGCATCGACTTGCTGAAGCCTGTTCGGCTCGGCTCTTCCCATCCAACCCCTTCATCCTGAGGTGCGCAGCCGAAGGCGGAGCCTCGAAGGAGGGCTCCAGGGATCGCGAGACCTCTGGAGCCCTCCTTCGAGGCTGCTTCGCAGCACCTCATGATGAGGGGGATGGGTGGGATGAGGCCGTCGAACAGGCTCCTCTGAAACCACCGGGCCTCGTTGGCCCCGTTGCCAACCGTACCGATTTCCACCCATCGTCCCGGCACGCACCGGCCGTTCCGGCCCCGGATGCGCGTGGGGAGAGCATCGTCCGATGGAGGCGCTCGTCGTCGGGGCCGGGGTGGTGGGGCTCGCGGTCGGGCGGGCGCTGGCGCGGCGCGGGGCCTCCGTCATCGTCGCCGAGGCGGGAGACGCCTTCGGCACCGGCGTTTCCGCCCGCAGCTCCGAGGTGATCCACGGCGGGATGTATTATCCGCCGGGGTCGCTACGCGCCCGCCACTGCGTCGAGGGCCGCCGCCGCCTCGTCGCGTTCTGCGAGAGCCACGGCGTGCCGCACCGCCTCTGCGGCAAGCTCATCGTCGCCGCGCAGGAAGACGAGCGGGCCGCCATCGAGGGCATCTTTTCGCGCGGTGTCGCGAACGAGGTCGAAGGCCTGACCTTTCTGGAGCGCGACGAGGCCCTCGCGCTGGAGCCGGCGCTCTCCTGCGTCGCGGCCCTGCACTCGCCCGCCACCGGCATCGTCGACAGCCACGCGCTGATGCTGGCGCTGCTCGGCGGGATCGAGGATGCCGGCGGCGCCCTGGCGCTGCGCACCCCGATCCTCTCGGCCGAGCGCCGGGACGGGCGCTGGCTCGTCCGCTTCGGCGGCGAAGCACCCGACACGCTCGCCGTCGATGTCCTCGTCAACGCCGCCGGCCTCGGGGCGCAGGCGCTCGCCCGGTCCATCGAGGGCGTCTCACCGGAGCAGGTGCCGCGTCAGGTGCTCGCCAAGGGCAGCTATTTCGGCTGCACCGGTCGCCCGGCCTTCTCCCGGCTGATCTACCCGGCCCCGGTCGAGGGGGGCCTCGGCATCCATCTCACCCTCGATCTCGCCGGCCGCATGCGCTTCGGCCCCGATGTCGAGTGGATCGAGGCGGAAGATTTTTCGGTCGATCCGAACCGGGCGTCGGCCTTTGCCGAGGCGATCCGGCGCTACTGGCCGGCCCTCACCGCGGACCGCCTGACGCCGGACTACGCCGGCCTGCGCCCCAAGCTCACCGGCCCCGGCGAACCGGCGGCCGACTTCCGCATCGACGGCCCGGCGGAGCACGGCCTGCCCGGCCTCGTTCAACTCTTCGGCATCGAGAGCCCGGGGCTGACGGCGTCGCTGTCGCTCGCGGAGGCGGTCGTGGAGCGGGTCTGGCTGTAGGGCGATCGAACACGGGGAGTGAGCCATGGTGCATCATTCCGAAAAGCGCTCTCGCCGTCATTCCGGGGCCGCGCAGCGGAACCCGGAATCCACGACTGGCCGCGACGGTTCGGCTTCAGCCGGGCTTCGCGCATCACGGGTGGATTCCGGGTTCGCTGCGCGCCCCGGAATGACGGTGCGTTCTGGATGGAGTTCTTCCGTGTGGGGAGCCGACGCGCGGCTCGCGCATTGGGCACGGAACGCGCATAGACGGGGCGGTTCGACGCGCCGGACGGGACCGAATCGATGCAGATCGCCACGCCCTACCTGATGTTCCTCGGCGACGTGCCGGACACGCTCGCGGCCAAGACCGCCTACGGCATCAACGACTGGCGACCCGAATGGTGCGTCGGGCAACTCCGCATGGAGGGCTGCGCCGCCGATCTCGGCATCCCGGACCTGACGCTAGAAGCGGCGGTCGCCAAGGGCTGCAAGACCATGGTGGTCGGCGTCGTCAACGCGGGCGGCGTCCTGCCGGACCACTGGGTCGCCGAGATCGTCGCCGCGCTGAATGCCGGGCTCGACGTGGCGAGCGGCCTGCACGCGCGCCTCGGCTCGATCTCGCAGATCGCCGAGGCCGCGAAACGCCACGGCCGCGCCCTGCACGACGTCCGCCATACCACCGAAACGTTTCCGACCGGCAAGGGCACCAAGCGCCCCGGCCGTCGCCTGCTGACGGTCGGCACCGATTGTTCGGTGGGCAAGAAGTACACCGCCTTGGCGCTGGAAAAGGGCATGCGCGAGCGCGGAATGGACGCGGATTTCCGCGCCACCGGGCAGACCGGCGTGTTCATCTCCGGTCGGGGCGTGGCCATCGACGCGGTGGTGGCCGATTTCATCTCCGGCGCCGTCGAGTGGGTCTCGCCCGCCGCCGATCCGAACCACTGGGATCTGATCGAGGGCCAGGGCTCGCTGTTCCACCCCTCCTTCGCCGGGGTCAGCCTCGGCCTGCTGCACGGGGCGCAGGCCGACGCCTTCGTGGTCTGCCACGAGCCGACCCGCACCCATATGCGCGGCGTCGAGGCGAAGCTGCCGACGATTCAGGCGGTGATCGACCTGACGGTCCAGTGCGGTCGCCTCACCAACCCCGACATCCGCCCGGTCGGCATCGCGGTGAACACGCAAGGCCTGCCCGAGCCGCAGGCCCGCACGCTGCTGAAGGAAGCGGAGGCCGCCCATTCCCTGCCCGCCACCGACCCGGTGCGCTTCGGCGTGGACGGCATCCTTGACCGGCTCGCCGCCGAATTCCCGGCCTGAGAGAGGTCCCTGAAAAAATGCCGCGCCGCCTCTCCGTCGCCGTCGAGCGCTTTTCCATCGCGGGCGCCTTCACCATCGCCCGCGGCAGCCGCACCGAGGCCGTCGTCGTCACCGCCACGATCGAGGACGGCGATGTCCGCGGCCGGGGCGAGTGCGTGCCCTATGCCCGCTACGGCGAGAGCGTCGAGAGCGTCGCCGCCGCGATTCAAGAACAGGCCGAGTGGCTGGCGGGGGGCGGCACCCGCTCGGACCTGTTCGAGCGGCTGGGGCCGGGGGCGGCGCGCAACGCCATCGACTGCGCCCTGTGGGATTTCGAGGCCAAGCGCCAGGGCCGCCCGGCCTGGGCGCTCGCCGGCCTGTCCGAGCCCGGCCCCGTCACCACCGCCTACACGCTCAGCCTCGGCGAGCCGGAGGCGATGGAGGAGGCTGCCCGCAATGCCGCGCATCGGCCGCTCTTGAAGGTGAAGCTCGGCGGCGAGGGCGACCCCGAGCGCATCGCCGCCGTCCGCCGCGGCGCGCCGGATTCGCGCCTCATCGTCGATGCCAACGAGGCGTGGCGGGCGGAGACGATTCAAGCCAACCTCGCGGCCTGCGCGGCGGCGGGCGTGGCGCTGATCGAGCAGCCGCTTCCCGCCGACGATGACGGCCTGCTCGCCGACATCTCCCGAAAGATACCGATCTGCGCCGACGAGAGCCTGCACGACCGGGCCGGGCTCGACGCGCTCGCCAAGCGCTACGACGCCATCAACATCAAGCTCGACAAGGCCGGCGGCCTCACCGAGGCGATCCGGTTGGCGCACGAGGCCCGCGCCCGCGGCTTCGAGATCATGGTCGGCTGCATGGTCGGCACCTCGCTCGCCATGGCGCCCGCGATGCTGATCGCCCACCACGCCGCTTACGTCGATCTCGACGGGCCGCTGCTGCTGGCCCAGGACCGCGACCCGGCCCTGCTCTACGAGGGCAGCACCGTGCATCCGCCGCTGGCGGAGTTGTGGGGGTGAGGGCGGGATTGCCCTTATCCAACCCAACCCCCTCATCCTGAGGTGCTTCGCCGAAGGCGGAGCCTCGAAGGAGGGCTCCAGCCAGCCGCGCGCTCCGCTGGAGCCCTCCTTCGAGGCCGCTTTCGCGGCACCTCAGGATGAGGGGATTGGGTGGGATCAGCGGAGCGTGCGGCGGCTCAATGCCCGCCCGCGCCCCGCCAAGCCGGAGCCCGGTCGCTGGCCGAGAGCGTGTCGGCGGAGGCCGGTTGGCCGTTGAGCCGCCGCGCCACCGCCTCGCCGCCGAGCCGCAGCGCCTCCGTCCGCGTCTCCGGCGGCAGCGAGGCGGCGAGCCCCGCGAGGCTGCCGGTCGTCATCTCCACCGTCGAGCGCAGGGCCGCGGTATCGACGGGGCCGGGGCCCGCGCCCTGGCGTGCGGCGGCGAGGTAGGAGAGGACGCCGATCACCAGGGCGGCGCGCAGGAGGAAGGTCATGGGTCGGGCTCGGTGCGCCGCTTCGGGAACGCGCTTAAGACTGCCACCGCCGGGTGAGCGATCCGACCGCGCGGGGCTTTGAAAACGCGGCGATGCGCGGACGTGGTGAACGAAGGCTTTTTCCGCGCCCGTTCCCCTTCACGATGCCCCTCGCCGGCCCTGTGGACAGCACCGGACAACCCCCTCGAATCGGGTCCTCCGGGGGGCTCCGGGCGCCCCGATGGACGGCAAGCGACCGACCCTTTTCATCCTCGCTTAAACCGCCTCTGCGACGGTTCGGGGGTTCGAAACGAGCAGTCGAGGGGCGCGGGACGAGGGCCGAATTCGGTCCGACATCCGGCGCTGTGCGTGGTGGTGTTGCGTAACGACGGTACCCTTGCTTCTCTCTTCGACGCCCGGCTCGCCGGGCTCGTCCATGCCTCGGCCCTGTCGGAGCCCGGCATCCGTTTCCGCCACGAGCGCTTCCTCGTCTCCCGGCTCGCCACCGGCGCCGTGATGATGGCGGCGCTGCCGCCCTACCTCGTCTGGCGCGGCGTCCCGAGCGGCGTCGAGGCGGTGGCGATCGCCAGCCTGTTCCTGCCGGTTCTCGCCGCCGTCGTGCTGTCGCGCACCGGCTCGCTCTGGGTCGCCCACGCCCTGTCCTCGGCCGGGCTCACCGGGCTGCTCGTGTGCCTCGCCGCGCTCACCGGCGGGCCGAGTTCGGCGGCCGCGATCTGGCTCGTGGCCGTGCCCTTGGAGGCGATGGTGTCCGGCTCGCGCCGCGCCACCCTGGCCGCTGCGGTCATCGCCGTGCTCGGCGCCATCGCGGTGGCGATCTCCGGCCACGTTCCCCTCGGCGGCCCGGCCCTCGACTGGCCGAACGCGGTGGCGCTGCCGGTCTTCGCCATCACGGCCATCGGCCACATCACCGCGCAGGCGATCGAGCACATCCGCCGCGAGGGCGAGTGGCGCGCCCGGATGCAGGACAACGAGGCCCGCGACCGCCTGCTGCTCTCGGCCATCGACGACCTCGTGACGTGGCACGACGCCAACGGCCGGGTGCTGGAGGCGAGCGGCTCCTCGGCCCGCTTCGTCGGCGCCGATCCGGGCCGCTTGCGCGGCCACGGCCTGCTCGACCGGGTCCATATCGGCGACCGGCCGGCCCTGCTTCAGGCGATCAGCGACGTCGCCGCCAGCGGCACCCCCGCCACCGTGCCGTTCCGCCTGCATCTCGACGCGCCGCGTACCGATGGCGAGCGCACCATCCATGCCGAGATGCGCGCCCACCGGATCGAGGCGGCGCTGGCCGGCGCCAACGGCGGCACGGTCGTCGCCGTCACCCGCGACGTGTCCGAGCACCGCCGCCGGGCCGCCGAACTCGACCGCGCCCGCACCGAGGCCGAGCGCGCCGACGAGGTGAAGACCCACTTCCTCGCCACCGTCAGCCACGAGCTGCGCACGCCCTTGAACGCCATCATCGGCTTCTCCGACGTGCTGGCGGGGGAGGGCGCCATGACGCTTTCCCCTGAGCGGGCGCAGGAATATGCCGGCATCATCGGCAATTCGGGCCGCCACCTGCTCGACGTGGTCAACACGCTGCTCGACATCTCGCGCATCCGCAGCGGCCATTTCGACTTCCAGCCCGAGCCCATCGACGTCGAGGCGCTGATCCGCGGCTGCTGCGACCTGATGCGGCTGAAGGCCGACGCCTCCGGGATCGCGCTGAGCTTCGCCCCGGTCCCGGCCGGCAGCGCGCTCATCGCCGACGCCCGCGCCTGCCGCCAGATGCTGATCAACCTGATCTCCAACGCGGTGAAGTTCACGCCCCGCGGCGGGCGGGTCGAGGTGATGGTCCGCCGCGGCGGCGGCTATCTCGACTTCGTCGTGGCCGACGACGGCATCGGCATCGGTGAGGCCGACCTGCCGCGGCTCGGCGACCCCTTCTTCCAGGTCGGCGGCGGCTACGGCCGCAGCCACGAGGGCACCGGCCTCGGCCTCTCGGTGGTGCGCGGCCTCGCCGGGCTCCACGGCGGCTCGGTCTCGGTCGAGAGCGCGCCGGGCCAGGGCACGCTGGTCGCCGTCACCCTGCCGCTCGATTGCAGCCGCGCCCGCGGCTCCGACCAGCCGGCGCCGATCCGCACCTCCGTGCGGGGCGCCGCCCCCGAGATCGCGCCGGAGCCGATCCGCCTGCCGGTCGGCCTGTTCGACCCGGCGCCCGCCGCCCGCTCGCCGATGCGGCGGGCCGGCTAACCCTCAAACCCGACGAAACGGAGTTTTGTGATGCGGGAGACACCCGCCGGACGGGATCGGCGCGACATCGTGGTGCCGGGCGACATGCGCGGCGGCCGGGCGGCCCCGCGCCGTGCGAAGCCGGCACCGGCGGCGCACGGCGTCCCGGATTCCGCAAAGGCCTTCGCCCGCGCCGCGGGGACGTGGTGCCTGCGCCATCCGGGCGGTGCGCTCGGCTCGCTGGCGGCCTGTGGGGCGGCGATCTATGTCTGCCTCAACGCGGTCGGCTTTCAGGACGGCCGCCATCCGGCGCCGATCCTACCGACCGTCGAGGCCAAGGACACTGCGAAGGCTGCCGCGCCCAAGGCCCCGGACGCGAAGGTGGCCGAGGCGAAGCCGGCGCCCGTCCGCCCCGCGCCGGCGCGGGAGGTGCGCGCCGAAGCGCCTCCCCGCGACGCCATCGCCGACATGATCCGCTCCGGCGAGACCACCGCCTCGGTGACGCCGAAGCCCTCCGCGAAGGTCGATGCTTCGAAGGTCGATCCGCTCAAGCCCGATCCGGCGGTGGCCCGCGCCCAGCGCGCCCTGGTAAAGCTCGGCTACGGCCCGCTCAAGGACGACGGCCTGATGGGCCCCGGCACGAAGGCCGCCATCGAGCGGTTCGAGCGCGACCGCAAGCTCCCGGTCAAGGGCGAGGCCGCGGGCCGGACCCTGCGCGAACTCACCACCGCCAAGGCCGGCGCGGCGCAGGGGTAGGGTCTTCCTCCGACCCATCCCCCCTCATCCTGAGGTGCGGAGCGAAGTGCAGCCTCGAAGGAGGGCTCCAGTTGCCTCGCGATGCCTGGAGCCCTCCTTCGAGGCCTCCGCTGCGCTCCGGCACCTCAGGATGAGGGTGAGGATGGGAGGGGCCTCGATTCCGAACCCCGGTTGCGAAACCCGCTCACACCATCGGGCTCACGGCCCGCCCGTGCATGGTGATCCGGTAGTAGTCGGCATTGGCGGAGGAGCGCACCGCGAGGCCGCGGCGGACGAGGGCGTTGAGGGTGGTGCGGCAGGGGCCGCTGTCGTGGACCGGGATCCATCGGTGCTCCTCCTGACCCGCCAGCCATTGCAAGGCGCGCATCTGCCTCTGGTTCAACGTCGATATCGTCTGATTCATCTCTGATCGCGCAGAAATAGGCCCGCCTCTGGCGGCGGACCAAGTCATTTCTGGAGGCGCTGCAACGTCCGCAGCTATTAGGACGGACGACGTACGGGAGATGTTTAATCCGGGAAAGTACCTCGGTCGAGAAGGTCTCGTCCTCAGGCTCATCTATAGGAAGACGTTTCTTCCTTTAATCCTTGTATTCATTATGCCAGTCCGATCGGTCTTGCGGTGATGTGCGCTGGCGCAAGCCGCGGACTTGCCGCAGGGACGATACCGGAAAGCCCGCGGCGAACACGAAAAAGGGCGGGAGGATGAACCTCCCGCCCCGCGGATCGTGCTTGCGCCGTGAGTGGGCCGTCAGGCCTCGCCCTCGTCGAGGTCGTCCGCCGTCGGCTTGGCGTTCTCGAGGATGCGGTCGGCGACCAGCCCCGAGTTCTGCCGGATCGACGCCTCGATCTTGTTGGCGATATCGGGGTTGTCGCGCAGAAAACCCTTGGCGTTCTCGCGGCCCTGGCCGAGGCGCTGGCTGTCGTAGGAGAACCACGCGCCCGATTTGTCGACGATGCCGGCCTTCACGCCGAGATCGACCAGCTCGCCGACCTTGGACACGCCCTCGCCGAACATGATGTCGAACTCGACCTGCTTGAACGGCGGCGCGACCTTGTTCTTGACGACCTTGACGCGGACCTGATTGCCGATGGCCTCGTCGCGGTCCTTCAGGGTCGAGACGCGGCGGATGTCGAGGCGCACCGAGGCGTAGAACTTCAGCGCGTTGCCGCCCGTCGTCGTCTCGGGGCTGCCGTACATCACGCCGATCTTCATCCGGATCTGGTTGATGAAGATGACCATGCAGTTCGAGCGCGAGATCGAGCCGGTGAGCTTGCGCAGGGCCTGGCTCATCAGGCGGGCCTGGAGGCCGGGCTGGCTCTCGCCCATCTCGCCCTCGATCTCGGCCCGCGGGGTGAGCGCGGCGACCGAATCGACCACGAGCACGTCGATGGCGCCCGAGCGCACCAGCGTGTCGGTGATCTCCAGGGCCTGCTCGCCGGTATCGGGCTGCGAGATCAGCAGGTCGTCGAGGTTGACGCCGAGCTTGCGCGCATAGACCGGGTCGAGGGCGTGCTCGGCATCGACGAAGGCGCAGACGCCGCCCTTCTTCTGCGCCTCGGCGATGGTGTGGAGCGCCAGCGTCGTCTTGCCCGACGATTCCGGCCCGTAGATCTCGATGACGCGGCCCCGCGGCAGGCCGCCGACGCCGAGCGCGATGTCGAGCCCGAGCGAGCCGGTGGAGACGGTCTCGACCTCCTGCACCTTGTCGGACTTGCCGAGGCGCATGATCGAGCCTTTGCCGAAGGCCCGCTCGATCTGCGACAGCGCCGCATCGATCGCCTTCGCCTTATCCTTGTCCGCAGCAGCCATCGTCGTGGATTCCACCATCTTCAGCGCAGGCTGTGCCATCGCGTAAGGCTCCTTATGCATGGGAGGGGCGCGAGGCTCAATGCGCCCGGGCCGATGCATTTCGTACTTGTTTTGTTCTCATTGCGCAAGGGTCGGGTGGGGTTTTGGGGGTGATCCTGTTGAGGGAGAGGCCTTGCCGCGTCCCTCTCCGAATCATCGTGTCGGTCACCACGGCACTTCTCCTCCCCCTTGCGGGGAGGAGGTAGGAGGTGGGGGTGGTGCCGGATGAAACTCGGCGATCCATCCTGAACCACCCCCACCCCCAACCCCTCCCCGCAAGGGGGAGGGGACCCGCGACTCACCCCTTGTTGTTGTCGAGCGGGCGCCCGAGCAGGCGGGCGAACTCGGCCTCGATCTCCTCGACCGAGAACGGATTCTGCGCCGTGGTCTCGGCGGCAGGGGCGTCCGGCTTCGCCGGCTCGGGCTTGGGCGGGGCCGGCGCGGGCTTCGCTTCCGGCGCAGGCTTGGGCGCGGCCTCGGCGGGTTTGGCCGGGGCCGGCTTCGGCGCGGGTGCGGGTTGGGGTGGGGCCGGCGGCGGGACGGCCACGGGGGCGGGATCGGCCGGCGCGGTCATGGCCGGGATGGCTTTGGCGCCGGCCTCGACCTTCGGCTCGGCGGCGGGCTTCGCCTCCGCGGCCGGCTTCGGCGCGGGGGCCGGCTTGGCAGGCGCCGACTTGGCCGGAGTGGGCTTGGCGGGCGCGGGCGGCTTCGGGGCCGGCGGCGGATCGGCCTGGGCGGCGGCCATCGCGGCGGCGAGCGGGTCGGGGCGCAGGTCCGGGGCGGGCGGCAGGGGCGGGGATTCGGGCCCGCCCGGCGGCGGCGTCACCGCGGAGGAGGGGCGCTTGAGCGCGACCTGAAGCTGGCGCGCCATGTCCGACAGCACCGCCGGATCGACCGGCCGCGGCCCGCGCCCGGCGATGACCGGCGGCGTCTCCGGCACCGGCTCGGAGGCAGGCGGCGGGGCGGGGGCAGGGGCGGGCGGCGGCACGGGCTCGGGCGGCGTGTCGGCGAGCGGCGGCGCGCTGCGCCGGATCAGGCGGCTGACCGGCGAGGCGGGCCGGGAGCGGGCCGGCGCGGCGGGCGTGGGCGACACCACCTCCGGCTCGAACAGGCCGGGATCGAGCGGCGGCGTGCGCTCGGGATGCGGCGGCTCGGCACCGGGCAGCGCGGGCGGCACGACCTCCGGCATCGCGAAGGCGGGCGGGGCCGGGCTGTCGAGGAATTTGTCGGCCCGCGCGGCGTCCAGGGCCGGGTCGGCGGTCTGGTCGGGCTCGGGGGCGTAGCGCGCGCCCGCGCCGCGCTGGATGTTGCGCTCGATCACCACGTCGTTCGGGCCGCCGACGAGGAGCAGGTGCTCGACGTTGTCCCGCCGCAGCAGGATGAGCTGGCGCTGCCGATCCAGCTCGTAGATGTCGACGATGCCGAGCCGCGGCTGGCGCCCGCGCCCGTTCGCGCCCGCGGTCAGCGACAGGCCGCGCCCGGAGAAGCGCCGGAACAGCAGCACCGCCCCGATCAGCAGAACCAGGATGACGAGGAAGATCACCAGGAACTGCACGACGAACGAACCGTCGGAACTGAAGAACGCTTGCAAGACCCGTGTCTTTCGCAGTCGGGGCCCAATCCGGGCCCGCTCGTGAGACCGCGCGATTATCGCTGCGGCGCGACAGGCCCGCAACAAATCCGAATCGTTCGTTAACAGGACTGTGGGACGCCGCCTGCCCCGTTTCGGCACATTCGCGGGCGACCGCCGGGCAGGATTTGCCGGGTTAACGCGTTCTTAACCATCGCAGCGGCATTTTCTGCCGGGTCCGGTCCTCGCGTCCCCACACCGCGGTCGGCCGGAGCCCTCGGGAAGGTCTCCTCATGTCCCTCACCGACCTGCCCATCCTCGGCATGCTGCGCACCCGGATGCACTGGCATCAGGCCCGCCAAGCGCTGCTCGCCGAGAACGTCGCCAACGCCGACCTTCCGGGTTTTCGACCACGCGATTTGGCCGAGCCCGCCGGCAATGGCGTGGGCGCCGCGCTCGCTGCGCCCCTCGGCGCCTCGGTCGGCGGCGACGGGCTCGCCCGCACCGAGCCGGCTCATTTCGGACTCTCCACCCAGGACGGACCGAACGCCGACCCCCGCCGGTTCAAGGGCTTCGAGGTGCGCCCCTCGGGCAACGGCGTGAACCTGGAGGAGGAGATGATGAAGGCCGGCGACAACCAGTCGGACTATCAGCTCGTCGCCTCGCTCTACCAGAAGAGCCTCGACGCCCTGAAGATCGCCGTCGGCAAGCGGTAATTCTTTGTTTTCGCATCGTCTTTTTCCGAAAGCCGGCAACCACCTTTCGGGACGATGCTGGAGGAGGCTGAAATGGACTTCCTGAAGAGCCTCGGCATCGCCGCCTCCGGCCTCAAGGCGCAGTCCGGGCGGATGCGCATCATCGCCGAGAACATCGCCAACGCCGACTCCACCGCCAACACCGCGGGCGGCGAGCCCTATCGCCGCAAGATCCCGACCTTCTCCAGCCGCCTCGACCGCGAGCTGAACGCCAACGTGATCGAGGCCGGCCGCGTGCGGCGCGATCCGTCGCCCTTCCGCACCAAGTACGATCCCGGCAACCCGGCGGCGGATGCCCGCGGCGAGGTGCGGCTGCCCAACGTCAACGGGCTGATCGAGAACATGGACATGCGCGAGGCCCAGCGCTCCTACGAGGCCAACCTCAACATGGTCACCGCGACCCGGCGGATGATCTCCAAGACCCTCGAGATCCTGAAGGCCTGACCATGCCGAGCTCCGCCTTCGCCGCGGGCGCCTACGCCGCCGCGCAAGGGATCGCCCGCCCGACGGGCCCCAAGCCCGTGCAGGCGACCGGCGCCTCCGGCTTCACCGGCCTCTTGCAGCAGACGCTCGACGGCGTCGCGCAGTCCGGCGAGAAGGCCGACCGCGCCGCCCTCTCGGCCGCCGCCGGCAAGGCCAACGTGGTCGATGTCGTCACCGCGGTCGCCGAGAGCGAGACCGCGCTGCAGACGCTGGTGGCGGTGCGCGACCGGGTGATCTCGGCCTACGAAGAGATCATGCGGATGCCGATCTGATTTTTTGTTTTTTGTCCCCTCTCCCCGCGTGCGGGGAGAGGCCTGCATGGACCTCGTCGTCCATGCAGGAAGCGGAGGCGAAGCCGGAGCGGTGGTGAGGGGGCGTCTCATGAAGAGGCTCTTCCGAACAAGCCCCCTCACCATCGGCTGCCGCCTCGCTTCGGCGACGACGAGGTCGCCGAAGCCCTCTCCCCGCGTGCGGGGAGAGGGGATGCGCGCTTCAACGATCTGATCTCCGGCAAAGCGAAGTCCCAAAAGAAATGACCGGCCTCGCCATCCTCGACGTCGCCCGCGACGGCATCTTCGTCTTCCTCAAGGTGGCCGGGCCCCTGATGATGGTCGCGCTGCTGGTCGGCCTCGTGGTGTCGCTGTTCCAGGCGCTGACGCAGATTCAGGAGCAGACGCTGATCTACGTGCCCAAGATCGTCACCGTGTTCGGCGTGCTGCTCCTGATGCTGCCGTTCATGGGCGATGCCATGGCGGCCTACATGGCCCGCATCGCCGCCCGCATCGCGGCGGGTGGATGATGCCGACGCCGCCGCGGTGTAGAAGCGGCCAGGATGCCCGCTTCGCTCAACCTGCTGCTGCCGGGGCTCGCCGCGGCGTTCCTGCTCACCTTCGCCCGCGTCGGCACGCTGATCATGCTGATGCCGGGGGTCGGCGAGCAGCTCGTCTCGGCGCGCGTCCGGCTGGCGCTGGCGCTCCTCGTCACGCTGGTGCTGTTTCCCGTGGTGCGGCCGATGCTGCCGGCCGTGAACGGCACGCTCGCCCCGCCGGTGCTGATCGGGCTGCTGTTCAGCGAAATCCTGATCGGGCTGATGCTGGGCCTGTGCGTGCGCATGGTGCTCGCCGCGCTGACGACGGCGGGCAACGTCATCTCGCAGCAGCTCGGCCTGTCCTACGCCATGACGGTGGACCCGACGATGGGCGGGCAGCAGGCGGCAATCGGCAACTTTCTGTCGCTCCTCGGCATCACCCTGGTGATGGCGACCGACCTGCATCACCTCGCGCTGGAGGGGATCGCCCGCAGCTACGTCGTCCTGCCGCCGACCGGGCTGCCGGCGCTGGGGGATGCGGCCAAGCTCGCGCTCGACGCCTTTGCCCGCAGCTTTGCGCTCGGTGTGCGGATCGCCGGCCCGTTCATCGTCTTCGCGATCCTGTTCAATCTCGGGCTCGGCGTGCTGTCGCGGCTGATGCCGCAATTGCAGGTGTTCTTCCTGGCAGTCCCGGCCTCGGTGATCATCGGGATGTTGCTGCTCGCGGGCGCGCTCGGGCTGCTCATGAGCCTGTTCCTGGACGACCTCGGCCGCTATCTCGGCCAGCTCGTCGGTCGGTGAGGCGCTAGAGCCGTGGCCGAGGAAACCGACCAGGAAGACAAGACCGAAGAACCGACCTTCCGCCGCATCGAGCAGGCGATCGAGCGCGGCGACGTGCCGAACTCTCCGGAAATCTACACCTTCTTCATCCTGGCGGCGCTGACGCTGGTGCTGATCGTCTCGGCCAAGCCCATCGCGGAAGGCCTGTCGCGCGACATGCGCGGCTTCCTGCTGCATGCCGGCGACGTGCCGGCCGATCCCGGCACGTTCCTCGGCGTCGCCGTGCGCGCGGCCTGGATCGGGCTGAAGGCGCTCGCGATCCCGCTCGGCCTCGCGGTGGTGGCCGCGCTCGCCGCGGGCTTCCTCCAGCACCGGCCGATCCTGACGGCGCAGAGCCTGATGCCGCAATTCTCGCGCATCTCGCCCATGGCCGGGATGAAGCGGCTGTTCGGAATGGAGGCCTGGGTCAATTTCGGCAAGGGGCTGGCCAAGCTCATCCTCGTCGGCGTGGTGGCGGGCGCGATCCTGTGGGCCGAGCACGAACGGGCCGAATCCTTCGCCCAACTGGAGCCCGGCGCGGCGCTCGCCGCGACGCTGACGCTCGCCGTCAAGATGATGGGCGGGATGCTGGCGATCTACGCCGCCATCGCGCTCGCCGACGCGCTCTACCAGCGCCACCGCTGGCGGGCGCGCCTGCGCATGTCCAAGGAGGAGATGAAGCAGGAGCACAAGGAGAGCGAGGGCAGCCCCGAGGTGAAGGCCCGCCAGCGCCAGCTGCGGCAGGCCAAGGTCAAGAAGCGGATGATGGCCGCCGTGCCCACCGCCACCGTGATCGTGACGAACCCGACCCACTTCGCCGTGGCGCTCCGCTACGAGGCCGGCATGGCGGCGCCGATCTGCGTCGCCAAGGGCGTCGACTCCCTGGCGCTGCGCATCCGCGCGGTCGCCAAGGACCACGACGTGCCGGTGATGGAGAACCCGCCGCTGGCGCGCGCCCTCTACGCCACCGTCGAGGTCGATGACGAGATCCCGGCCGAGCATTACCGCGCGGTTGCGGAAGTCATCGGTTTCGTGCTTCGCCTGCGCCGCCGCGCGGCGTGAGGACGCGCGTCGTCCCGAGACGGCGAAGTCCCTCAGATGCCACGGTTTATGCACCTTTGTCCGGATAGGATGCGCGCGAAGGCGTCGGCCCGGAAGGTGGGCGACGCGGGGATGGGTAGGGCCTGATGGCTGAGGTCAGCGGACCAGCGGTGCCGGCGTCGGGCTCGATCGACCGCTCGGAGCGCCCCGGCCGGGTCGGGCTGCTGCTGATGCTGGCGGGCCTGCTCGTGGGCGCCGCCGTCGGCCTGTCGTTCGTGGCGAACGAACAAGCCCAGCCGCTCATCCTCGGCCTGCTGGCGCTGCTCGCCATGGCCGGCGTGTTCTTCCTGTTCGCGCTGGCCATCGGGGCGATCCAGCTCGCCGGCCCGGCGTCGCGCGACGACATCACCCGCGCGATCACCGATGCGGCCCCCGAGGGCAAGCTGGTGATCGAGGAGAGCGGGCGGATGATCTACGCCAACGAGGCCTATATGCGCCTCGCGGGCGGTGACAGCTTTTCCAACCTGCGGCCGATCGAGCGCATCTTCGTCGGCGCGCCGGAGGTGTCCGAGGCGGTCTATCGCCTTGCGCAGGCCGCCCGCGACGAGCGCGCCTATACGGAGGAAATCCGCATGTCGCCGCCGCCCGGCGGCGCGGCCGAGCGCGACTTCGCGTGGTACCGCATCGCCGTGCGGCCGATCCCGCGGCCCCGCGGCGCGGCGGCTCTGTGGACCGTCAGCGACATCACCCACGAGCGCGAGCGCCAGGAAAACGTCTTCCAAGAGCTGCAGCACGCGATCGACTATCTCGACCACGCGCCCGCGGGCTTCCTGTCGATCGATGCCGCGGGCGCCATCGTCTACATGAACGCGACGCTCGCCTCCTGGCTCGGCTACGACCTCGCCACGGTGGGCTCGGGCGGGCTCAAGCTCCTTGAGATCGCGCCCGGCGCCGACGTGCTCTCGGCCGCTCCTGGCCTGCCCGGCGAGGTGCGCACCGACCGCTTCGACATCGACCTGCGCCGCCGCAACGGCCAGCCGCTGCCGACCCGCCTCTACCACCGCGTGGCCTACGGCCAGGACGGGGCGCCGGGGCCATCGCGCACCTTCGTGCTCAACCGCTCGGCCGGCTCGGATTCCGACGAGCCGCAGCGGGCGGCCGAGGTGCGGCTCGCCCGCTTCCTCAACACCAGCCCGATCGCCATCGCGACGCTCGACGGCGACGGCCGCGTCATCCGCGCCAACGCCTCGTTCGTGCGCCTGTTCTCCGGTATGCCGCGCCAGCCCTCGGCGGAAGCCGGACGCGAGGCGGCCGAGCCGATGATGCGCGAGGCCGTGCTGGAGCGCGACCGCCACGCCATCGAGGCGGCGCTCTCGCGCGCGGCCAACGGCTTCGGCGGGCTCGACCCGATCGAGATCGGGCTGCTCGGCGAGGGCGAGCGCTCGGCCCGCGTCTGGATGAGCCCGGCGGATGCCGACGGCACGCAGCGCGTCGAGTCGGATGCCGACCGCGAGCGGGTGATCCTCTACGCGCTCGACACCACGGCCCAGCGCCAGCTCGAGCAGCAGATCGCCCAGACCCAGAAGATGGACACGGTGGGCCAGCTCGCGGGCGGCATCGCCCACGACTTCAACAACGTGCTCCAGGCGATCATCGGCTATTCGGACCTGCTGCTGGCCAGCCACCGGCCGACCGACCACGCCTTCCAGGACATCATGCAGATCAAGCAGAACGCGAACCGGGCGGCCTCGCTCGTTCGCCAGCTGCTGGCCTTCTCCCGCCGCCAGACCCTGCGGCCGGAGGTGATGGATGTCGGCGAGGCCCTGTCCGACCTGACGCTGCTGCTGAAGCGCCTGCTCGGCGAGCGGGTGCAGCTCGATTTCCGCCACGGCCGCGAGATCTGGCCGATCAAGGCCGACGTGAACCAGTTCGAACAGGTGATCGTGAACCTCGCGGTCAACGCCCGCGACGCCATGCCCGGCGGCGGGCGCCTGTTGATCCGCACCACCAACTGCGCGGCGGACGCCGAGCGTCCGGTCGGTATCCCGCCGGGCGACCACGTGATGATCGAGGTGACCGACACCGGCGAGGGCATCCCGCCGGCGGTGCTGCAAAAGATCTTCGAGCCGTTCTTCACCACGAAGGAGATCGGCAAGGGCACGGGGCTGGGCCTCTCAACCGTGTTCGGCATCGTCAACCAGTCGGGCGGCGCCATCGACGTGCAATCGACGGTCGGCGAGGGCACCACCTTCCGCATCTACCTGCCGCGCCACGAGCCCGGCGCCGAGACCCTGCCGGAGCCCGAGCCCGTCGCGGCGCTGCCGCGCCCCGAGCGCACGGCGTCCGAGCCGAGCGAGGCGACGCCGACGGTGGGCGACGTCGCCCCCGAGCCCAAGCCCGCGCCGAAGCCCGAGCCGCAAAAGCCCGCCGCCGACCATACCGGCCAGGGCACGGTGCTGCTCGTCGAGGACGAGGACCCGGTGCGCGCGGTCAATTCCCGCGCGCTCTCGGCCCGCGGCTACACGGTGCTGGAGGCCGCCTCCGGCGTCGAGGCGCTGCGCCTGATCGAGGAGCATGCCGACGGCATCGACGTGGTCGTCTCCGACGTGGTGATGCCCGAGATGGACGGCCCGACGCTCCTGCGGGAACTCCGCAAGCACCGCCCCGACCTGAAGGTGATCTTCGTCTCCGGCTACGCCGAGGACGCCTTCCGCAAGAACCTCCCCGAGGGCGAGGCCTTCAACTTCCTGCCGAAGCCGTTCAGCCTGAAGCAGCTGGTGGAGACGGTGAAGACCACGATGGCGGGGTAGGGGAGGGGGCCCGGAGCCCGTTCGAAGGCTCATCCCACTCATACCCCTCATCCTGAGGTGCTGCGCAGCAGCCTCGAAGGAGGGCTCCAGTTCGCTCAGCGATCCCTGGAGCCCTCCTTCGAGGCCCGCCTGCGGCGGGCACCTCAGGATGAGGGGGAGGATGGGATCATCGAGTCGAACAGGCTCTCGGTGGCCGCCGTCTCGTCCTCTCCGGACCCTGCGGAGCCCTGGATTGCTTCGGCTTCGCCTCGCAATGACGGCGCGGGCGTTCGGCGCCGCTCAGCTATGTGGCGAAACCTCTGGCCGCCGGTGCTCGCTGGCGATGCGGCGGACCGTGCCGGTGTTGGAGCGGTAGACGACCGTTTCGGTCTCGATCCGGCCGGGGCGGAAGCGCACGCCCGAGAGCAGTGCGCCCGTGGTCACGCCGGTCGCCGCGACGATGACGTCGCCGCGGGCCATGTCGTGCATGTCGTACTTCCGGGCCGGATCGGTGATGCCCATCTTGGCGGCCCGCGCCCGCTTGTCGGCGGAATCGAGGATCAGCCGGCCCTGCATCTGGCCGCCGATGCAGCGGAGCGCGGAGGCCGCGATCACGCCCTCGGGCGCGGCGCCGGTGCCCATGTAGATGTCCACGCCGGTCTCGTCCGGCTTGGTGCAGTGGATGATCGCGGCGATGTCGCCGTCCGAGATCAGGCGGATGCCGGCACCCGTGTCGCGCACGGCGGCGATCAGGTCCATGTGGCGGGGCCGGTCGAGGATGATCGCGGTGAGGCCCGAGGGCTCGACGCCCTTGGCGCGCGCCAGCGAGGCGATGTTCTGGGCCGGGCTCCAGTCGAGATCGACCGTGCCGGGCGGATAGCCGGGGCCGATGGCGATCTTCTGCATGTAGACGTCGGGTGCGGCCAGCAGCGTGCCGCGTTCGGCCAGCGCCATCACGGCGATGGCGCCGGGCATGTCCTTGGCGCAGAGCGTGGTGCCCTCCAGCGGATCGACGGCGATGTCGACCGCGGGCCCGGAGCCGTTGCCGACCCGCTCGCCGATGAACAGCATCGGCGCCTCGTCGCGCTCGCCCTCGCCGATCACTACGGTGCCCTCGACCGCGAGCGCCATCAGCTCGCCCCGCATGGCATCGACGGCGGCTTGGTCGGCCTCCTTCTCGCGGCCCTGGCCGCGCAGGCGCGCGGCGGCGATGGCCGCGGATTCGGTGACGCGCACGAGTTCGAGGGTCAGGCCCCGCGCAGTGGGGTCGCTGAAGATTCCGGTATCGGCCGCCGCCATCGCCCTTGGGTCCCTCGTCCCGGAAAGCCCGGCTGTTGCCGCCGATGCCTGAACCGCTCACATGCAGCGGAGTTCATGCCGCAAGTGCAATCTGTCGGAAAGCCCGGCAGGATCGTGCAGGGGCAGCGTCCCCGCTATTCGCGCTCGATGCGGATGAGCTGGGGGGCTTCCGCCAGCAGCCCGTCGCCGTTGATGGCCGCGAGCGCCTTGCGCACGTTCCCCTCGGTCGCCGCGTAGGTGATGAGCACCAGCGGCACCGGCTGACCCGACTGGCCCTTCGGATCGCTGGAGGCCGCCTTGGCGGAGCGGCGCTGGACGATGCTCTCGATGGAGATGCCGGCCTCGGCCATGCGGGTGGCCACGCCCGCGGCGACGCCGGTGCGGTCGTGGACGGTGAGCCGGATGTAGTAGCCGCCCTCGTGGCGCTGCATCTCGACCCGCCGGGGCGGCGAGAGCGCCGCGACCGGGCGGCCGAAGGTCGGGCGGCGCACGCCGGCCGCCACGTCGGCGATGTCGGCGACGACGGCCGAGGCCGTGGCCTTGCCGCCCGCACCGGGGCCGATCAGGGTGAGTTCGCCGACCGCGTCGGCATCGACCGTGACCGCGTTGGTCACGCCCATCACCTGGGCGATGGCCGAGGCCTTCGCCACCATGGTCGGGTGGACGCGCTGCTCGATGCCGGCCTCGGTCGCCTGCGCGACGCCGAGGAGCTTGATGCGGTAGCCGAGCTCGTCCGCCATGGCGAGGTCGAGCGGCTGGATCGCCGAGATGCCCTCGACCGAGACGCCGTCGGCGTCGATCTTGACCCCGAAGGCGAGGCTCGTCAGGATCGCGAGCTTGTGGGCGGTGTCGAAGCCCTCGACGTCGAAGGTCGGGTCGGCCTCGGCGTAGCCCAGCGCCTGCGCGTCCTTGAGGCAGGCCTCGAACGTCAGCCCCTCGGCCTCCATCCGGCTGAGGATGTAGTTGCAGGTGCCGTTGAGGATTCCGTAGACGCGGGTGATCGCGTTGCCGGCCAGCCCCTCGCGGATCGCCTTGATCACCGGGATGCCGCCCGCGACCGAGGCCTCGTAGGCGAGCGCCACGCCCCGCTCTTCCGCGGCCTTAGCGAGCGCCGCGCCGTGGCGGGCAAGCAGCGCCTTGTTGGCAGTGACCACGTGCTTGCCCGAGGCGATGGCCGCCTCGACCGCCGCCTTGGCCGGGCCTTCGGCGCCGCCGACGAGTTCCACGAACACGTCGATGTCGCCGGACTGCGCCAGCGCTACCGGATCGTCGAACCACGTGAACCCGGAGAGGTCGAGGCCGCGGTCGCGGGTCTTGTCGCGGGCCGAGACCGCGGTGACGACGACCGGGCGGCCGGAGGCGCCGAGCGCCTCGGCGCGGCGCGCCACCATCCCCACCACGGCGGCGCCGACGGTGCCGAGACCGGCGATGCCGAGGCGAAGGGGCTGGGTCATGGGCGTGCCGTCTTGCGTGGATTCGGGTGTGCGGCCCGGACGGCGGAGGTCGCTCTCAAGGGCCTCCGCGCGGGAGGCCGGCGGGAGGCACGACGGCGCGTCCGGAACGGCGCGCACTTCTGCAACGATTTCGGCAGGGGCGCAAGGAAACCGGGGCGGTCAGAGGTACGTGGAACCGTGCCTGCGGCCGATGCGATGGAAGTCGATCCTCCTCGCTGTCATTCCGGGGCTCGCCGAAGGCGAGAACCCGGAATCCACCCGTGATGCGCGGCCCGACGAGGCGTCGCGGCCAGTCGTGGATTCCGGGTTCCGCTGCGCGGCCCCGGAATGACGGGGGTGGGTTTGGTAGGCGAGACGGGCCTCAGCCCTCCTCGTCGTTGTCCGAATCGTTGTCGATCAGGTCGGAGACGTCGTCGTCGCCGTCCTCCTCTTCGAGGAAGGTGTCGTCGTCGCCGCCCGAGCTGGCGTCGTCGCCGCCCTCGTCGTCGTCCACGCTGATGTCGTCGGCGTCGTCGCTGGCCTCGGCCTCATCCAGGGAGACGATCTCCGGGCCGGCCTTCTCCTCTTCCTCCTCGTCGTCGTCGGCGGCGCGGCTGGCGATCGGCGGGGCGACGCGGCTGGTGGCGACCTGATAGATCGTGCCGCATTTCGGGCAGGTCGCCGGATCGCGGTCGAGATCGTAGAACTTGGCACCGCAATTCATGCACTGGCGCTTGACGCCGAGTTCCGGTCTAGCCACGGCAGCGAACCTCTGGGCAGATGTCGAAGGGGGTCGGGGAGAAGCGGCCCCGTTAGTCGCAGCCTCCGCCCATGTCAAATGGGTGGGCGGTCCGGTGCCCGTCCGGAAAAAAGCAAGGCGCGCCATCACGGTGGATGCGCGCGCCTCAGGTGGTTCCGGGTCTCAGGAAGGAACTGCGGCGAGGGTTACCGCATCTGCCCGGCGGTCGCTGTGCCCGATGCGCCACAGCCTCACAGGCGGCGGCCGTCACCGATCCGTCACAGAGCGTTCGCCTGGAGCGAGGCCGTGGTCCGCCGCGCCTGGGTCACGCCGCGCACGCGGGCGCGGTGGGACCAGCCGCCCTGGCGCCGATCGACGGCGACGCGCAGGAGGCGGGCGAGCAGGGCGTTCCCGGCCGAGGGGCCGCGCTCGAATTCGTGGAGCAGCGCTTCGAGGGCGACGATGCGCTCGCTCGGGCGGGCATAGGCCGCCTCCAGTTCGCCCAACACGTCGCGGATGCGATCGGCGAGCGCCGGATCGGCGGTCGCGGCGGCTTCATCGACCTTGCGGAGACAACGGCGCACGGGCGTCATGGCCGGCCAATATATACCTATGTTGATCCCTGTCGAGTCGCCCCCGCGCGTTGCCCCCATGCGCGGAGCGGCGCGTCGGTCTCGCCCGGCCCCTCGGATGACGCGGCCGGACCCGCATGGTAACGGGCCGCATCCCGCCCTCTCGCCGGAAGCCCTGGCCTCCCGTGTCGCACGATTCCGATCCCCAGCCCCTCACCGCGCGTCCGGGCCACGCGCTCCGCGGCGACCTGAAGCCGCCGGGCGACAAGTCGATCTCGCACCGGGCGATGATCTTCGGGCTGCTCTCCATCGGCGAGACCCGCGTCGAGGGCCTGTTGGAGGGCGACGACGTGCTGCGCACGGCCGACGCCGCCCGCGCGCTCGGCGCAACCGTCACCCGCGAGGGCGAGGGGCGCTGGCGCGTCGTCGGCACCGGCATCGGCGGGATGCAGGATCCGGCGGGCGTGCTCGATTTCGGCAATGCCGGCACCGGCTCGCGGCTGATGATGGGCGTGGTCGGCGGCCAGCCCGTCACCGCGACCTTCGACGGCGACGCCTCCCTCCGCAAGCGGCCGATGCGGCGCATCCTCGATCCGCTGCTGCAGATGGGCGCGCAGATCGTGTCGGAGGCCGAGGGCGGGCGCGTGCCGCTGACGATCCGGGGCCCGCGCGAGGGCATCCCGATCCGCTACGAACTGCCCGTCGCCTCGGCGCAGATCAAGTCGGCGGTGCTGCTCGCCGCCCTCAACGCGCCGGGCGTCACCACCGTGATCGAGCGCGCCGCCTCGCGCGACCACACCGAGCGGATGCTGCGCCTGTTCGGCGCCGACGTGAACGTCGAGCCCACCGGCGAGGGCGGTCACGGCCGCTCCATCGCGCTCACCGGCCAGCCGACGCTGCGGGGTACCGACGTGATCGTGCCCGCCGACCCGTCCTCGGCGGCCTTCCCGCTGGTGGCGGCGCTGATCGTGCCGGGCTCCGAGGTGACGTTGCGCGGCGTCATGATGAACCCGCTGCGCATCGGCCTCATCACCACGCTGATCGAGATGGGCGCCGACATCGAGCGCCTGGACGAGCGCGAGGAGGGCGGGGAGACGGTGGCCGACCTTCGCGTGCGGGCGAGCCGCCTCACCGGCGTCGACGTCCCGGCCGAGCGCGCGCCCTCCATGATCGACGAGTACCCGGTGCTCGCGGTCGCCGCGTCCTTCGCCGAGGGCACCACGCGGATGAACGGCCTGCACGAGCTGCGGGTGAAGGAATCCGACCGCCTCGCCGCGGTCGCGGACGGGCTCGCGCAGAACGGCGTGGATCACCGGATCGAGGGCGACGACCTGATCGTCACCGGCACGGGCGCGGCGGCGAAGGGCGGCGGCACCGTCGCGACCCATCTCGACCACCGCATCGCCATGGCCTTCCTCGTCATGGGGATGGCCACGGAGAACCCGGTCACGGTGGACGACGGGGCGATGATCGCCACGAGCTTCCCGAGCTTCCGCCCGACCATGGCGGAACTCGGCGCCGAGATCGTCGAGGGGGCGAGCCGCTGATGGGCATGCCCCTCGTCATCGCCATCGACGGCCCGGCCGCCTCCGGCAAGGGCACGCTCGCCAAGCGGCTCGCCGCGCATTTCGGCCTGCCGCATCTCGACACCGGCCTGCTCTACCGCGCGGTGGCGCTGGCGCTGATCGATGCCGGCACCGATCTCGGCGACGAGGCGGCGGCCGCGCGCGCCGCCGCCGCGCTCTCGGCCGAGGGCCTGTCCGATCCGCGCCTGCGCGAGCGGGCGATGGGCGAGGCCGCCTCGCGGGTCTCGTCGGTGCCGGAGGTGCGGGCCGCGCTCCTGTCCTGGCAGCAGCGCTTCGCCGGCGGCCCGGAGGGCGCCGTGCTCGACGGGCGCGACATCGGCACGGTGGTCTGCCCGGACGCGCGGGTGAAGCTGTTCATCACCGCGACCCCCGAGGAGCGGGCGCGCCGCCGCCACCGCGAACTCGCGGGGCGGGGCGAGGCGGCCTCGCCGGAGGCGATCCTGGCCGACATCCGCGCCCGCGACGCCCGCGATTCGAGCCGCGCCGCCGCCCCGCTCAAGGCCGCCGCCGACGCGGTGGTGCTGGACACGACCGAACTCGACGCCGACGCCGCCTTCGCCGAAGCCCTCGGACTCGTCACCCGCCTCGGCGGTCTCTAGTCCCAATTCGAGGTTTCGAAAGGACTACGTCCTTTCGCGGGTCCAGGGCAGAGCCCTGGCCGGCGGAGCCATCCTCAGGGCTCCGCCCCGAGACCCCGCCAAAGGACTCGTCCTTTGGGAACCCGGATTCAGGGCACGGCCTCCGGTCTGCCGCCCACGTCACGCGATCGTGACACCTTGTGGGATGCGCTGCGCCGGACTCGGTTTTCGCGCCGAAACCGGGCTCGACGGGCCGTTTCGGGACCGATCAGGTTGAATTGCGCGCAATTTTATGGACTCAAGCGCGACCATTGGACTTAAGGGTGCGGCGCGCTGCGACGCCGGCGCCAGCGTAAAGATCGAGACTTTTCGAGCTGATTAACATTTGTGCGCTTTCGATGCAGGCCAGATGCCTGTCGAAGAGCCGACGATGCCGAATCGAGCCCACGATTCCGACGCGATGTACCGCCTGCTGGTCCAGGGCGTGACCGATTACGCGATCTACATGCTGAGCCCCGACGGGACGGTGGCGAACTGGAATGCTGGGGCGCAGCGGGCCAAGGGCTACAGCGCCGAGGAGATCGTCGGGCGCCACTTCTCCTGCTTCTACACCCCGGAGGACCGGGCCGCGGGCCTGCCCGAGCGGGGGCTTGCCACAGCGCGGTGGGACGGCGGCTTCGAGACCCAAGGCTGGCGCCTGCGCAAGGACGGCAGCCGGTTCTGGGCGCATGTCGTGATCGATCCGATCTACGACGACGGCCACCTCGTCGGTTACGCCAAGGTGACGCGCGACTGGACCGACCTTCAACTGATGATGGACGCCTCGCGCGAGCACGAGCGGCGCTTCCGCCTGCTGGTGCAGGGTGTGACCGACTATGCGATCTACATGCTCGCCCCCGACGGCACCGTGGCGAACTGGAACGCCGGGGCGCAGCGCGCCAAGGGCTACACCGCCGAGGAGATCGTCGGGCGCCACTTCGCCTGCTTCTACACCCCGGAGGACCGGGCCGCGGGCCTGCCCGAGCGGGGGCTCGCCACCGCGCGGGCGGACGGGCGCTTCGAGGCCGAGGGCTGGCGCCTGCGCAAGGACGGCACGCGGTTCTGGGCCCATGTCGTGATCGACGCGATCAAGGACGACGAGGGCGCCTTCGCCGGTTACGCCAAGATCACCCGCGACTGCACCGAGCAGCGCCTGACCGCCCTCAATCTCGACGCCGCGCGGCAAAAACTCGACCTCGCGCTCGCCAACATGTCCCAGGGCCTGTGCCTGATCGACGGCGAGGGCCGGCTGGTGCTGGCCAACGCGCGGCTCGCCGAGATGCTCGGCACCGCCGCCGACGTCTCGCCGGTGGGCCTGAGCGTGCATGCCGTCCTCGCGAACGCGTTCGGCCCGGCGGCGGACGCCTTCGTGCACGAGCACCTGCGGCCCGACCTGCCGAGCGACCGGCCGGTGGTCTCCGAGATCGCCGGGCCGGAGCGCATCCTCTCGGCCACCACCCGGCCGCTCGCCGGGGGCGGCTGGGTCTCGACCTTCACCGACACGAGCGAGCGCCGCCGCTACGAGGACCGCATCCGCTACCTCGCCCGCCACGACGCGCTGACGGGGCTGGCCAACCGCACGACCCTGCACGAGCATCTCGCCGCGGTGCTGCGGTTCTCCGGGCCCGGCGGCGCGCGCGCCGACGACGAGCGCCGCGCCGTCCTGTTCCTCGACCTCGACCGGTTCAAACCAATCAACGACACGCTCGGCCACGCCGTCGGCGACCGGCTGCTGCAGGAGGTCGCCCGGCGGCTACGCGGGGCGGTGCGCGCCTACGATTTCGTGGCGCGGCTCGGCGGCGACGAGTTCGCCGTGGTGCTCGACGCGGTCGAGGCGGTCCACCTGCCGACCATCGCCGACCGGATCATCGAAGCCCTCAACCGGCCCTTCACCTTCGACGGGCTGTCGCTGACGGTGGGCGTCAGCATCGGCATCGCGGTCTCCTGCGAGACCGTCCACACCCCGGACGAATTGCTGCGCGACGCCGACCTCGCCCTCTACCGGGCCAAGAAGGACGGCCGCAACCGCCACCGCTTCTACGATCCGAGCATGAGCGAGGTCGTCAACGCCCGCGCGGCGCTGGAAACCGAGCTGCGCCGGGCGTTCCGCGAGGGCGCCTTGAGCCTCCACTACCAGCCGATCGTGCGCGCCCGGTCGGGGACGACGATCGGCTTCGAGACGCTGCTGCGCTGGCACCGGGCCGACGGCAGCGCAATCTCGCCCGCGATCTTCGTGCCCGTGGCCGAGGAAGCCGGGATGATGCCCGAGATCGGCGCCTGGGTGCTGATGGAGGCCTGCCGCGAGGCCGCGGGCTGGCCCGCCGGGCTCAGCGTGGCGATCAACGTCTCGGCGACGCAGCTGCGCGACCCCCGCTTCACCGAGACGGTGGAACGGGCGCTCGCGTCGAGCGGCCTGCCCGCGGCGCGGCTCGAGATCGAGATCACCGAGACCGCGGTGCTGGAGAACCGCGAACTGGCGCTGGCTCTGCTCCAGCGCGTCGCCGCGCTGGGCGTGCGCATCGCGCTCGACGATTTCGGCACCGGCTACTCGTCGCTGAGCTTCGTGCACAGCTTCCCCCTGAGCCGGATCAAGATCGACCGCAGCTTCGTCAAGGGGCTGGGGCAGGACCCGCAATCGACCGCGATCGTGCGGGCGATCCTCGGCCTGTCGCGCAGCCTCGGCCTCGCCGTCACCGCCGAGGGCGTCGAGACCGAGGCGCAGCGCCTGATCCTCGTCAAGGAGCGATGCCCGGACCTGCAGGGCTTCCTGTTCGGCCGCCCCGAGGCGCGCCCCCGCCTGCCCGAGCCCGCGACCCGGCGGGAGCCGCCGCAGCCGCACGCGGCGTGAAGGTGAAGGAGGGATCGACCGGTCCCACCCATCCCCCTCATCCTGAGGTGCCGCGAAGCGGGCTCGAAGGAGGGCTCCAGCGTATCGCGCGATCCCTGGAGCCCTCCTTCGAGGCGCCGCCTTCGGCTGCGCACCTCAGGATGAGGGTGGGAATCGGGATGAGGACGCGCTCAGTGGCCCGTTGGCCGCGGTGCCAGATCCGCCGCGAGGCGGGCGCGGGCGCGGGCGACGCGGCTCTTGAGGGTGCCGACCGCGACCCCGCAGATCGCGGCGGCCTCCCGGTGGCTGAAGCGTTGCGCGGCGACCAGCAGCAGTGCTTCGCGCTGGGTGTCGGGCAGCCGCCGCAGGGCTTCGCGGAATTCGAGCGGCTCGGCATGCGGGGTCCGCTCCGCCCGGCGCAGGGCGGGCGGGCGCTCGGCGTAGAACCGGCGGTGCAGGATCGCGAACAGCCACGCGGTGACGTCGCCGCGGGCGGCGCCCTCGGTGCAGCTCCAGGCGCGCAGCAGCGTGTCCTGCACGAGGTCGTCGCCCCGCGCGCCGTCGTCGGCCAGCGAATGGGCGAAGGCCCGAAGCTCCGGCACCGCGCCGAGCAGGCGCTCGCGCAGGTCGGCGGGGGGCGGCGGTCCGGTCGGCCGCATCGCGAGGCTCCTCCCATGCGAAGGCGTGGGGGGCGGCCGGGACGCTGATACGCTTCGGACCGGCCGCACCCGCCCCGGATGTCCGGGACGGCGGCGGGATTAGGCCGGGGCGGTTGAATTCACTCTGAAACGGGCATTCAGCCGAACGACAGTGTCCGGAAACGAGCCAGAAACATCCCAACTTGCGCGCGCGAAAGCGGGCTGGTAGCGAAACGGGCAGCGCCGGTTTAGCTCAGCTGGTAGAGCAACCGCCTTGTAAGCGGTAGGTCGCGAGTTCAAGTCCCGCAACCGGCACCATTCTGCCGCGGTGACCAATGCAGGTCCGGCACGTTAGCCGAGACCGCAGAAGGAACCCGCGATGACCACCGATCCGCGCGAAGCAGGGCCGCGTCCGCCCTTTCCAGGCGAGCAGCAGCAGGAACGGCCCGGCCTCACGTCGAAGATGACGCCCGCGCCCGATCACGGCGAGGAGAGCTACGTCGGCAAGGGGCTGCTGACCGACCGCGTCGCGCTGATCACCGGGGGCGATTCCGGCATCGGCCGGGCGGTGGCCATCGCCTATGCCCGCGAGGGCGCGGACGTGGCGATCTCCTATCTCGAAGCCGAGCAATCGGATGCCGAGGAGACCGCGCGCTGGGTGGAGCGGGCCGGGCGGCGCGCCCTGCTGCTGCCGGGCGATCTACGCGACGAAGAGCATTGCCGCGCGCTCGTCGCGCGCACGGTCGAGGTACTCGGCCGCATCGACATCCTCGTCAACAACGCGGCGGCGCAGACCATCAACGACGGGCTCGACGACGTGACCGCGAAGGACCTCGAAGGCGCGTTCCGGGCCAACGTGTTCGCGATGGTTTACCTCGCGCAGGCCGCGGTGCCGCACATGCGGCCGGGCTCGGCCATCGTCAACTCGACGAGCCAGCAGGCCAAGGTCGCCGACAGCACCATGCTGATCTACGCCGCGACCAAGGGCGCCATCGCCAGCCTCACCATCGGCCTGTCGAACCTGCTGGCGCCGAAAGGCATCCGGGTGAACTGCGTGGCGCCGGGCCCGGTCTGGACGCCGATCCAGCCGATCGCGAAGTCCCCTGAGCAGATCGAGCAACTCGGCGCCGACACCCCGCTCGGCCGGGCCGGCCAGCCGGCCGAACTGGCGCCGGCCTACGTGCTGCTCGCCTCGCGCGAGGGCAGCTATATGTCGGGCGCCCTCGTGCCCGTCACCGGCGGCACGCCGATGTACTGATCGGCCGTCGAGCCAACGCAAACCGCGGCGATGCCGCCCATCGGACCCAAGCGCTCCTGAGGCTTCATGGACAAGCTCATCCTCTACACCTCGCCGTCGGCCTTCCCGAACCCGCAGCGGGTGCGCCTGCTCGTGCACGAGAAGGACATCGCCCAGCACATCGAGGAGCGTCTGCTCGACATGGCACCGGTCGGCGAGCAGCG
Organism: Methylorubrum subtropicum; assembly: GCF_038442325.1. NCBI lineage: Bacteria > Pseudomonadati > Pseudomonadota > Alphaproteobacteria > Hyphomicrobiales > Methylobacteriaceae > Methylorubrum > Methylorubrum subtropicum. The sequence goes on from NZ_JBBXMW010000011.1 coordinate 110,500, forward strand.
CGGCTGGCGGCACCTCAAGCGGAATCCCTGGGGTGAGACCCCGACCCTCGAACTGAAGGACGGCGGCTACCTCGCCGAGAGCGTCGCGATCGCCCGCTATCTCGATCTGAGTTTCCCGGGCCGGAAGATTCTGGGCGAAGGGGCGCTGGAGCAGGCGCAGGACGTGATGTGGAACGACCGGATCTGGGTGCAGATCCTGTATCGTCTGACGACGCTGTTTCACGTCTCCCATCAGGGTCTCGGACCGAAGCTGGAACTGACCAGCAACCCGCAATGGGGCGAGCATTGCCGCAAGGAGGCGCTCGCCCACGCGGGCCTCGTCGAGCGGCACCTGTCGGACGGGCGGGACTGGGTCCTCGGCGGCGAGCATCCGACCTTCGCCGACATCACGCTGTGCACAGCGATCGCATTCTCCAAGTTCGGTCCCGTGGCGACCCCTCTGGACGAGCGCTACGAGCAGCTCGACCGGTTCTGGCAACGCTGGAAGGCGCGCCCGAGCTTCCGCCTCGCTTACGCGGACGGCGGCGGCCTTGAGGAACTGAGCGGGCTTCGAACGGCCTGACCGGCCTACGGCCCGGCGGAAGCGTCACGCTCTGCGCCGGGCCGCCGCGACCTCTTGCATCCGTTGAGATCGGGCTCGGGGCGGCTTATGCACGGATGCCATGGAACTCCAAGCGTCCACCCCACGCCTTCCGGCCCTCGCGTCCCCCCTGGCCTGCAAGTCGCCGCCCGCGGGCAAGGCGGCTCCGTTCCTGCCGATGAGCCGCGCCGAGATGGCCGCGCTCGGCTGGGACGCCTGCGACATCGTGTTGGTGACGGGCGACGCCTATGTCGATCACCCGAGCTTCGGCATGGCGATCATCGGCCGGCTGCTCGAAGCGCAGGGGTTTCGCGTCGGCATCATCGCCCAGCCCGACTGGCAATCGGCCGAGCCGTTCAAGGTGCTCGGCCGACCGAGGCTGTTCTTCGGCGTCACCGGCGGCAACCTCGATTCGATGGTCAACCGCTACACCGCCGACCGGCGGCTTCGCCACGACGACGCCTACACCGCGGGCGGCGAGGGTGGGAAGCGGCCGGACCGCTCGACGATCGTCTACACCCAGCGCTGCCGCGAGGCGTTCAAGGACGTGCCGATCGTGCTCGGCGGCATCGAGGCCTCGCTGCGCCGGATCGCCCACTACGATTACTGGTCGGACAAGGTGCGCCGCTCGATCCTGGCCGATGCCAAGGCCGACCTGCTGATCTACGGCAACGCCGAGCGCGCCGTGGTCGAGGTCGCCAACCGCATGGCCGCGGGCGAGGCGCCGCATCAGCTCGATTCGGTGCGCGGCGTCGCCCTGTTCCGCCGCGTGCCCGCGCACTACACCGAACTCCCCGCCGACGACCTCGATTCGACCGACGAGGCCGCCGCGCGGAAAGCCGGCGACACGGTGATCCGGCTGCCGGCCTACGACGAGGTGAAGGACGACAAGGAGGCCTACGCCCGCGCCTCGCGGGTGCTGCACCGGGAGGCCAATCCCGGTAACGCGCGCCCGCTGGTCCAGCGCCACGGCGACCGCGACCTGTGGTTGAACCCGCCGCCGATCCCGCTCTCCAGCGACGAGATGGATGCGGTCTACGATCTCCCCTACGCGCGGGCCCCGCACCCGTCCTACGGCGACGCCAAGATCCCTGCCTGGGACATGATCAAGTTCTCGGTGACGATCATGCGCGGCTGCTTCGGCGGCTGCACCTTCTGCTCCATCACCGAGCACGAGGGCCGGGTCATCCAGAACCGCTCGGAGGGCTCGATCCTGCGCGAGATCGAGCATATCCGCGACAAGACCCCCGGCTTCACCGGCGTGATCTCGGATGTCGGCGGGCCGACCGCCAACATGTACCGGATGGCCTGCAAGGACCCGAAGATCGAGGCGGCCTGCCGCCTGCCGTCCTGCGTCTTCCCGGACATCTGCCCGAACCTCAACACCTCGCACGACGACCTGATCCGGCTCTACCGCAAGGTCCGCGAGGTGGAGGGCGTCAAGAAGGTGATGGTGGCCTCGGGCGTGCGCTACGACCTCGCCGTGCGCAGCCCCGAATACGTCGAGGAACTGGTGACCCACCATGTCGGCGGGCGCCTCAAGATCGCGCCGGAGCACACCGAGCGCGGGCCCCTCGACCTGATGATGAAGCCGGGCATCGGCACCTACGACCGCTTCAAAGAGATGTTCGACGAGGCGGCGAAGAAGGCCGGCAAGAAGTACTACCTGATCCCGTACTTCATCGCGGCGCATCCCGGCACGACCGACGAGGACATGCTGCAGCTCGCGCTGTGGCTCAAGAAGAACGACTACCGCGCCGACCAGGTTCAGACCTTCCTGCCCTCGCCGATGGCGACCGCCACCGCGATGTACCACACCGAGGTCAACACGCTGAAAGGGGTGCGCCGCGGCGGCAGCGAGCCGGTCGAGGCGATCAAGGGCCTGCGCCAGCGCCGCCTCCACAAGGCGTTCCTGCGCTACCACGACCCCGAGAACTGGCCGCTGCTGCGCGAGGCCCTGCGGGAGATGGGCCGGGCCGACCTGATCGGCCCGCGGCCGGACCAGCTCGTGCCGCTTTCGCAGCCGCCGGGGACGGGGTTGGGCAAGGGGACGGGCAAGGGCAAGGTCGGCGGCAAGGGCGGCGGGCGCGGCCAGCCGCGGCCCGAGTATCGCCCCGGCGGCGGGCAGCGCTTCACCACCAAGGGCGTGCCGATCGGGAAGTGACGCGCGCGCCCGGTCGCGTCCGGACCTCGATGAGGCTTCAGATGTAGGTCGAGGCGAGCGCGGGCGAGCCTTCGAGCGCGTGGGCGAGCACTTCCAGGCCGTGGGTGATCTGCGGGCGGGTCGAGGGGCCGCCGAGGCACAGGCGCACCGCCTCGGGCGGCGTGCCGGAGACGCAGAACGGGTCGCTGCCGACGACGCCGAGCCCGGCCGAGCGGCCCTGGCTGGCGAAGGCGGCGCGGGTCCAGCCCTCCGGCAGCCTGATCCAGACGTGGAAGCCGTGCGGGTCGGCGGTGTAGGTCTCGGGCGGAAGCAACGCGGCGGCGATGCGCTGGCGCGCGGCCGATTCCGCGCGGACGAACTGCACGATGGCGTCCGCCGTGCCGTCCGCGATCCAGCGGGTCGCGAGGGCGGTGGCGATCGGCGAGGCCATCACGGTCGCCGTGCGCAGGGAGCCCGCGAGCGGCAGCGCCGCGCGGGCGTTCGGGGCGATCAGGAAGGCGAGGCGCAGGCCCGCGCCGAGGCACTTGGCCAAGCCCGCGACGTAATAGGTGATCTCGGGCGCGAGTTCGGCGAAGCTCGGGGGCGGGGCGGGGCAGAGATGCGCGTAGGCGTCGTCCTCGATGATGCTGACGGCGTAGCGCCGCGCCACCGCGACGATCGCCTCCCGCCTCGCCCGCGGCAGGGTCGCGGTGGTCGGGTTCTGGAGCAAGGGATTCAGGTAGATCGCCTTCGGGGCGACCCGCGTGCAGGCGGCGGCGAACGCGTCGGGATCGACCCCGTGCCGGTCCATCGGCAGGCCGACGAGGCGCAGGCCCAGATGCGCCGCGAGCGCGCGGATGCCCGGATAGGTGATGCACTCGGCGCAGATCGCGTCGCCCGGACGCGCCACCTGGGCCAGCACGCCGGAGAGCGCGCTGTGCGCGCCGGGGCAGATCAGCAGGCGCTCGCGCGCCGCCTCGATGCCGCGGTCCCGCAGCCAGCGTAGCGCCGCTTCCTTGTCGGCGTCGGTCCCCCCGAAACCCTGGTAGCGCAGCAGGTTGGTGAGGTCGCCGGACAGCTCGGCGAAGGCGGCCTGCATCCTGGCCCGCAGCGCCGGGGCATCGGGCTCGGGCGGCAGGTTCATGGTGAAGTCGGTGGGCCCGACCCGCGGCGCGGCGTCGCCCGCGCGCGGCGCGCGTCCCGGCTCGACCACGAAGGTGCCCTGGCCGACGCGCCCCTCGATCAGCCCGCGCTGATGCGCCTCGACATAGCCCCGCGACACCGTGGTGAAGTTCAGGCCGAGCGCCTCGGCCAGGGCCCGCTGGGTCGGCAGCCGCGTGCCCGGCGTCAGGAGACCGGTGCGGATGTCCTCGGCCAGCGCCTCGGCGATGGCGCGGTAATGCGGCTTGCCCCAGCGCTTGAGGTCCGGCGTCCAGCCCCGCGCGGCGGTGTTCTCCGGGCCCGCGCCCCCGCCGCGTTCGCTCGCCGCCATCCGCTCCGGTCTCCGCTGCATCAAAATACGATCAAGGGTCGATTGTATGGCTAGCAATCGCCGTACCTGCGGCCCGCATGGCGAGGGAGAAACGGCAATCCATACAATCCGAACAATTCATGGCCGGCGAACAAGCAACCGATGATCATCCGATACGCATCGATTGCCGACGATTTGAGCGTCGCCCGGTGCAAGCAGCGGTGAAACCCAAAAAAATTGATCGGACAATTGTATGTATTCTATTCGGGCGCATTGATCGGCACCAAATGCGGCGCGGTTTGGCATCTGGATTGCCATGAGGGCCCGTGGCCGTCGGCGGCGCAACCGTCACGGCCTCATCCTTCAAGGAGCGAGAGCCATGCCTGCCGTGAACCGCGAGCCGCACAAGAAGGGCGACTTCCTGGTCGATTACGAGGAGAAGGTCTTCGAGGACGTGAAGGCGGAGCCGGGCCAGAAGGCGCTCGTCACCTTCCACACCGTCGCCTTCGAGGGCTCGATCGGCCTCGTGAACCTGCTCCAGGCCACCCGCCTGCAGCGCAAGGGCTTCGACACCTCGATCCTGCTCTACGGCCCCGGCATCACGCTCGGCGTCCAGCGCGGCTTCCCGCGGCTCGGCGACGAGGCGTTTCCGGGCCACCTCAACTTCAACAACCAGCTCGAGAAGTTCATGGCCGAGGGCGGCAAGGTCTATGCCTGCCGGTTCTCGACCCAGGCGCTGTACGGCCACGGCGAGGCCGCCTTCATCGAGGGCATCCGCATGATCAACCCCCTCGACGTGCTCGACTGCATCCTCCTGCACAAGCGCGACAACGCGGTGATCCTCGACACCTGGACGGTCTGAGACCCGCACCGCGCATCCGGCGGCCGCGCCCCGCGGCCGCTGCCACAAGCCGGAGGATCAGCCATGTCGGACAGCCGGATCGTGCGGGCCGCCGCCGTCCAGATCGCGCCGGACCTCGACCGCCCGGACGGCACCCTGGAGCGGGTGCTCAACGCCATCGACGAGGCCGCCGCCAAGGGCGCGCGGTTCATGGTCTTCCCTGAGACCTTCCTGCCCTACTACCCGTACTTCTCCTTCGTGCTGCCCCCCGCGATGCAGGGCGCGGAGCACCTCAAGCTCTACGAGCGGGCCGTCACCGTGCCGGGCCCCGTCACCCAGGCGGTCTCGGCCGCCGCGCGGCGGCACGGAGCGGTCGTCGTGCTCGGCGTCAACGAGCGCGACCACGGCTCGCTCTACAACGCGCAGCTCATCTTCGACGCCGACGGCAGCCTGAAGCTCAAGCGGCGCAAGATCACGCCGACCTACCACGAGCGCATGATCTGGGGTCAGGGCGACGGCGCCGGGCTCGACGTGGTGGACACCGCGGTCGGGCGTGTCGGGGCGCTGGCCTGCTGGGAGCATTACAACCCGCTCGCCCGCTACAGCCTGATGGCGCGCCACGAGGAGATTCACGCCGCGCAATTCCCCGGCTCGCTGGTGGGCCAGATCTTCGCCGACCAGATGGAGGTGACGATCCGCCACCATGCGCTGGAGGCGGCCTGCTTCGTGGTCAACGCCACCGGCTGGCTGACCGATGCGCAGGTCGCCCAGGTCTGCCCCGACGAGCGCCTGCGCGGCGCCTGCCGCGGCGGCAACTGTACGGCCATCGTCTCGCCCGAGGGCCGGCACCTCGCCGAGCCGCTGCGCGAGGGCGAAGGCATCCTCATCGCCGATATGGACCTCGCGCTGGTGACCAAGCGCAAGCGGATGATGGACTCGGTCGGCCACTACGCCCGGCCCGAACTCCTGAGCCTCGTCCACGACGACCGCCCGGCCCCGTTCGTGCACCGGCCGGCCCGCCCTCAGCCCGATCTCCGGAGCCTCGACCATGAGCAGCCCCCCGCTTTCGATGCCCCGTCCCTCTTCGACGCCGGCCGCGGCGGGCTTGATCGGGATGCCGACGGAGCGCCTGATCAACGCGTTGCAATCCTACGGCGTTAGGCTCGCCGACAGCCGCGCCGGGGCCCCGAGCCGCCGCGGCGGGGCGGGTCCCTCCGACCACAAGGCTATGACCATCGCGGGCCGCACCGTGATGGTGCCGGTCCACACCGAGGCGGCCTTCGACTCGCCCTTCCTCGTGCGCCGCCCGGATGCCGACGGGGTGTCGGTGATCGAGCACGAGGGCGCGGTGATCGGGCACGCGACCTTCCCCGGCAAGCCGCGCTTCTATGCGCTGTCGACCTTCGACGGCGTGCCCTACTCCAAGATCGCCGTGCTGCACGGGCGCGACGTGCTCGCCACCACCGTGCTGCAGACCTGCATCCGCTACGCCAGCCGCACCAAGACCTGCCAGTTCTGCTCCATCGGCCAGTCGCTCGCCGCCGGCCGCACCGTCGCGCACAAGAGCCCGGCGCAGCTAGCGGAAGTCGCCCGCGCCGCCGTGCTGCTCGACGGCGTGCGGCACATGGTGATGACGACGGGCACGCCCAATGCCACCGACCGCGGCGCGGCGGTCCTGTGCGAGAGCGCCTTCGCCGTGAAGGCCGCGGTCGATCTGCCGATCCAAGCGCAGTGCGAGCCGCCCGACGACGACCGCTGGTTCGAGCGGATGAAGGCGTCGGGCATCGACGCGCTCGGGATGCATCTGGAGGCCGTGATGCCCGACGTGCGCGCCCGGATCATGCCTGGCAAGGCGTCGGTGCCGCTGGAGCGGTACTTTTCCGCCTTCGAGGCCGCGGTGCCGGTCTTCGGCCGCGGACAGGTCTCGACCTACATCCTGGCGGGCCTCGGCGACGCGCCCGAGGCGATCCTGGCCACCGCCGAGCGGCTGATCGGGATCGGCGTCTATCCCTTCGTCGTGCCGTTCGTGCCGATCTCGGGCACGCCGCTGGAGAGCCATCCGGCGCCCTCACCCGATTTCATGCACGCCATCCTGAAACCCCTCGCCGATCTGTTGGCGCGCGCGGGCCTGCGCTCCACCGACATCAAGGCTGGCTGCGGGCGCTGCGGCGCCTGCTCGGCGCTCTCCAGCTACGAGGGGGCGGCGGCATGATCCTCGAACCCGTGGCGCCGTACCGGCCGAGCCACTTCCACGTGAAGTTCGCGGTCGCCGAGTGGGAACGGCGCGCCTGCGCCGCGCTCCGGCGCCAAGTGTTCTGCACCGAGCAGGGCATCTTTGCGGGCGACGACCGCGACGCCATCGACGCGCACGCCATCCCGATCTGCGCCCTCTCGACGCTGGGCGGCGAGGCCGATGCCGTCGTCGGCACGGTCCGCATCCACGAGGCCGCGCCCGGCGAGTGGTGGGGCTCGCGGCTGGCTGTGGCCGCCCCCTTCCGCGGCACGGCGGCGCTGGGGGCCGGGCTGATCCAGGTCGCGGTCGCCTCGGCGCATGCCCGCGGCTGCACCCGCTTCCTGGCGCATGTGCAGGAGAAGAACGTCGCCCTGTTCGAGGCGCTGCACTGGGACAGCCTGGACCGGGTGGACCTGCACGGGCGGCCCCACCGCCTGATGCAGGCGGAGCTGTCGGCCTACCCGCCGATGCACGACCCCGAATGCGGACTCATCACCTTCCGTAAGGCCGCGTGATGGGCGTGAGGCTCGATCTCCCGGCGCTCGCAAATCAGATCCGCGCGGCGCGCGGCCTCGCCCACAAGCGCGACATCGACGCCGTCGTCGCGCGGCTCGGGCTCGGGGGCCGGCACGCGACGGTGCCGGTCGGCGACGACTGCGCCGCGATCCCCGACGGCGACGGCCACCTACTCTTCGCCATCGAGGGCTTCCTCGACGGGTTCGTCGCCGCCGACCCGTACTTCGCCGGCTATTGCGGCATCATGGTCAACCTGAGCGACGTCGCCGCCATGGGCGGGCGCCCGCTCGCGGTGGTCGATGCGCTCTGGAGCCGCGACGCCGCGGGGGCCGACCCGATCCTGGCCGGCCTGTCGGACGCCGCCGCCCTCTACGGCGTGCCGATCGTCGGCGGCCACACCAACACCCGCGCGGGCACGGGCAACCTCGCGGTCGCGGTGCTCGGCCGGGCGGGCCCGCGCCTGCTGACGAGCTTCGACGCGGCGCCGGGCGACGATTTGATCGCGGCGATCGACCTGCGCGGGCGTTTTCGCGAGCCGAACCCCTACTGGGACGCCTCGACCGGTGCGCCGGGGGCGCGCCTGCGCGGCGACCTCGCCCTGCTGCCGGGCCTCGCCGAGGACGGGTTGGTGGCGGCCGCCAAGGACATCAGCATGGCCGGCCTCGTCGGCACCGCGCTGATGCTGCTCGAATGCTCGCGCGTCGGCGGCGTCATCGACCTCGCCGCGATCCCGCGGCCCGATGGCGTGCCGCTCGCCCGCTGGCTCACCGCCTTCCCGAGCTTCGGCTTCCTCCTCGCCGTCCGCCCCGACCGCACGCCCGCGGTGCTTGCGCGCTTCGCCGAGCGCGGCATCGCGGCGGCCGGCATCGGGCGCCTCGACGCGAGCCGGGTCGCGCGCATTCGCGACGGGATCGAAGAAGCCGTGGTGTGGGATTTCGTCGGCGGCCCGCTCATCGGCTGCGGCCGGACCGACGCGGAGGCCGCGCCGTGACGGGCCTTCGCATCGCGCTCCTGACCCACTCGACCAACCCGCGCGGCGGCGTCGCCCATTGCCTCGCGCTGGCCGAGGCGCTCTGCGCCATGGGCCACGAGGCGGTGGTCCACGCCCCCGACCCCACCGGCCGCGGCTTCTTCCGCGACGCCGCCTGCCCGACCGTCTCGGTCGCCTCCCGACCCGCCGGCGAGACGCTCGTCGAGCGCGTGCGGGCGCGCATCAACGATTATCTCCGCCATTTCGGAACACCGGCGGCCTGCGACTTCGACGTGTTCCACGCCCATGACGGGATCGGCGGCAACGCGCTCGCGACCCTCCGGCACCGGCGCCTGATCCCGCGCTTCGCCCGCACGGTCCATCACCTCGACAGCTTCGCCGAGCCGCTGCTCGCCGACTGGCAGGAACGCTCGATCCGCGAGGCCGCGCGCCTGCTCTGCGTCAGTCGGCTGTGGGCCGACCGGATCGGCGACGAATTCGGCACGCGGGCCGACCTCGTCGGCAACGGGGTGGACCTCGCGGTCTACACCCCTGAGCCGACCGAGGCGGACGCGGCCGTGCGGGCGCGCTTGGGGCTCGGCGCCGGGCCGGTGATCCTGAGCGTGGGCGGCTTCGAGGAGCGCAAGAACACCGCCGGCATCGTCGCGGCCTTCGCTCGCCTGCGGCAGAGCCACCCTCAAGCCCAGCTCGTGGTCGCGGGCGGCGCCTCTCTTCTCGACCACGCCGCCTACCGCGCCCGCTGCCACGCGCTGCTTACGGCGCACGGCCTCGACATCGGTGCCGGCCGAGCCGTGATCGAGACCGGCCCGGTGCCGCAGGCCGAGATGCCCGCGCTGTACCGGATCGCCGACGCGCTGGCCTTCCCCTCGTGGAAGGAGGGGTTCGGCCTCTGCGTGCTGGAAGCCATGGCCTGCGGCACGCCGACCATCGTCTCGCGGCTCGCGCCCTTCACCGAATACCTCGCGGAAACCGACGCCCTGTTCGTCGACCCGGCCGACCCCGAGGCCATCGCCGCGGCGATGGCGCAGGCGCTGGTACCCGACATCCGCGCGCGCCTGCGGGCTGCCGCCCCGGCGCGGGTCGCCGCCCATTCGTGGCGCGCCTGCGCCGAGCGCCACCTGCCCGCCTACGCGGCCTGCGCCCGCGCCCGACAGGAGCCGATCCATGCCTGAGATGCGCTTCCACGTCCGCTGGCCCGACGGGCGGCGCGAGGCCTGCTACTCGCCCTCCCTGGTCGTGCGCGACTTTCTCACGCCGGGCGAGAGCTACGCCCTCGACGAGTTCGTAGCGAAATCCCGCACGGCGCTGACCATCGCCAGCGACCGGGTGCGGGAGAAGTACGGGTTCAGTTGCTCGGCCGCGATGGACCAGCTCGCCCGGATCGAGGCCGCCGCGAAGCGGCAGGCGCCGGGCGGCCACGTCACCGTCGAGGCCTTCGAGCCCTGAGCCGACACGCCTTCCTTTCAGCCTCACGGAGCCTGAGCCATGACTTCCACGGCGCGTCACGTCCCCGTCGTCATCGTCGGCGGCGGGCAGGCCGGCCTCTCGGTCAGCCATCACCTCAAGCAGCGCGGCATCGCGCATCTCGTGTTCGAGAAGGAAACGGCCGCCCACACCTGGGCGAGCCAGCGCTGGGACACGTTCTGCCTCGTCACGCCGAACTGGCAATGCGACCTGCCCGGCCACCCCTATGACGGGCCGGACCCGGACGGGTTCATGAAGCGCGACGAGATCGTCGCCTACCTCAAGGCCTTCGTCGCCAAGGTGGACCCACCGATCCGCGAGGGTGTCGCCGTCACCCGCGTGACGCGGCGCGAGGACGGCCTGTTCGACGTCCACACCTCGGAGGGCGACTACACCGCCGACGAGATCGTTGTGGCGTCCGGCGGCTACCACACCCCGATCGTCCCGCGCATGGCCGAGCGGCTGCCGGGATCGATCACGCAGATCCACTCGAACCGGTACCGCAACCCGGCGCAACTGCCCGAGGGTGCGGTGCTCGTCGTCGGCTCGGGCCAGTCCGGCGCGCAGATCGCCGAGGACCTGCACCTCGCCGGGCGCACGGTGCATCTGGCGGTGGGCGATGCGCCCCGCTGCGCCCGGTTCTATCGCGGGCGCGACGTCGTCACGTGGCTCGCCGACATGGGCTACTACGAGATGACGGTCGAGAACCATCCGCTGCGCGATGGCGTGCGCGACAACACCAACCACTACGTCACCGGCCGCGACGGCGGGCGCGACATCGACCTGCGCCGCTTCGTCCTTGAGGGCATGCGCCTCTACGGCGTGCTGGAGGACTTTTGCGAGGGCGCCCTGCGCTTTCGCGACAATCTCCGGCGCTCGCTCGATTCGGCCGACCGGACCTACAACGGCATCAACGCGGCCATCGACAAGCACATCGCCGAGCGCGGCATCGAAGCCCCGCCGCAGGCGCCCTACAGCCCGGTCTGGGAGCCGGGCGAGCCGGTCACGCGCCTGCCGCTCGACGGCTCGGGCATCACCAGCGTGGTGTGGTGCATCGGCTTCACGCCGGATTTCCGCTGGCTCGACGCCTCGGTGTTCAACGGCGCCGGCCACCCCAAGCACAGGCGCGGCATCACGAGCGAGCCCGGCGTCTCCTTCATCGGCCTGCCCTGGCTCAACACCTGGGGTTCTGGCCGCTTCGGCGCGGTGGGCCGCGACGCCGAGCACGTCGTCGGCGTGATCCAGAAGCGCCTCGCCGCCGCGCGCGCCGCCCTGAAGGTCGCGGTCTGATCACGAACGCGACGAGTCGCGGGGCCTACAGCCGGAAGCGGTCGATCTCGCCGAGCAGGGTCACGAAGGCCTGAGCACCGTGCTCCAGGGCGGCGCGGCCCTTCTCGGCGGTGCCGAGGCGCGCGTCGCCGAGCGCGCCCGAGGCGTGCAGGTCCTGCGTTTTCCAGGCGAAGGCGGCCGGGCGCCCGGCCCGCAGCAGCGAAAACTCCCGCTCCATCGCCACCGTGCGCGGTTCGAAATCGGCGATCTTGTCGGTGCGCACGAGATCGGGCCGCAGGTGCAGCATCAGCGCGGTCTCGATGCCGCCGGCATGGATGCCGTGGCGGACCTCCTCGTCGGGAAACAGCCCCGCGGGCAGGGTGAGGCGGCTCCACGCGGTCGTCACCGCGAGCATGCCGAAACGCCCGCGCAATTCAACCGCCACGAGGTCCATCAGCGGGCTGTTGCCGCCGTGCGAGGAGACGATGACGAGTTTTCGAACGCCCGCCCGGTGCAGGCCGGCGCCGATCTCGGTCCAGGCCGCGATGGCCGTGGACGCGGTGAGCGTGAGGGTGCCGGGAAAATCGTCGTGCTCGTCCGACTTGCCGACCGCCTGCACCGGCAGCAGCCACACGTCGAGCGCCGCGGGCACCAGCGCCGCGACCCGGTCGAGATAGCCCTGCGCGATATACGTGTCGGTGCCGAGCGGCAGGTGCGGCCCGTGCTGCTCCACCGCCGCCACAGGCAGCACCGCGATGGCGCGGCCCATGTCGCGGGTCCGCACCTCTTCGGTCGTCAGATCGAGCCAGGAACGTGCCGGCATTTTTTTGGGAGACGCCTCTGCCCTTCGCCATCCCTTGGGACGGCAAGACGGCTTCGGCGTCAACGTCGGAGCGGCCCCGCGCGGAACACGCGCGGGGCTCGGGCCGGCCTCAGCGACCGCGGCTCACCAGCCAGCCGAGGCCGAAGGCCGCCGCCGCCACGAGGGCGAGCGTGGTGCCGCGGTTGTCCTCGGCGCGGGCGACGAGCGCACGGCCCTGGCGGCGGGCCTCGTCGCGGTAGTGGCGCGAGCGGTCGTAGGCCTCGTCGCGCAGCGAACGGCCGCGCTCGTACGCGTCGTCCCGCAGCGAGCGACCGCGGCTCACGGCCTCGTCGGCGAAGTGGCGTCCGTCGCGGTGCAGGCCCTCGGCCTGGGCGTGGATGCGGCCGTAGGTGGATTGCGCGACGCCGGCCACCTGCTCGTAGGCGCCCTCCATCTGCGGCCGGGCGCGGCCCGAGACGGCGCCGAGCGCGGAACGCCCGCGGCCCTTGATGTTGCGGATACCGCCCTCGAATTGATCACGATTCATTGAAGTCGTCTCCAATGGCGAGGCGCCCGGATCGACGCCGAAAAAGAAAGAGCCGCACCCGGGGGCGGGTGCGGCTCTGTCGGTCAGAACCGGAAGTCCCGTTGGGATCAGCGGCCGGTGATCTTGTCGGCGACGTTCTTCACGCCGTCCTTGGCTTCGCCGACGGTGCGCTGGGTCTTGCCTTCGACTTCCTGCGCCTTGCCCTCGGCCTGAAGCTTCTCGTTGCCGGTCACCTTGCCGACGGACTGCTTGATGTTGCCGGCCGCTTCGTTGGCGAGGCCCTTGAGCTTGTCGGTGGTGCTGCTCATCGGAAATCTCCCTGCGTTGGCTTTGCGCCGGGTTGCGGCGCCTTCGGGAAGCGGAACGGTGAGCGCGGGCGTTGGTTCCAAACCTAGGTTATGGGCAACCCTGGCCTGCACGACCCGCATCGAGCCCAAGCCGCGCGCTCTGCTTCAAAAAATTTCTGCGCACCGGCCAAATATTTTCCAGTCAACCTTCGCGGCTCGATGGTTCAAGGATGCTGTATCCAAAATACCTAACCGCATAGCGTCCGGCCGATGACGCCAATTCGGCATTCGCACCGGGACGAGGGACCAGGAGACTCGATGAGCGCCGCCACTGAGACGGGCGTGACCCGCTGGATCGGCTTCCGCCACGACGGCGCGGCCGGCTTCGGCCGCCTCGACGGCGAGACCATCGCGGTGTTCGAGGGCGACCTGTTCGACGCGCCGACCGACACGGGCCGCACCCTGCCGCTGTCGGAGGTGACGGTCGACCTGCCGTGCCGGCCCTCCAAGCTGATCGCCCTGTGGAACAATTTCGGCGCGCTGGCCGAGAAGCTGGAGCTGTCCCGGCCGGAGGCGCCGCTGTTCCTGATCAAGCCCGCCAACACCTACCGCACGTCCGGCGCGACGATTCCCGTGCCGGAGGCCTCAGGCCGGGCGCTCTACGAGGGCGAACTCGCCATCGTGATCGGCAAGGTGCCAGGCAAGACGGCGCGGGATGTCTCCGAGACGGACGCCATGGACCACGTCTTCGGCTTCACCTGCATCAACGACGTGACCTCCGCCGCGATCCTGAAGGCCGATGCGAGCTTCACCCAATGGGCGCGGGCCAAGGGCCTCGACGGGTTCGGGCCGTTCGGCCCCGTCATCGCCACCGGGCTCGACCCCGCGACATTGACGGTGCGCACGCTCGTCAACGGCCGCGAGCGCCAGAATTTTCCGATCAGCGACATGCTGATGCCGGTGGCGCGGCTCGTGGCGCTGATCTCGCAGGGGATGACCCTGGAGCCCGGCGACGTCATCGCCTGCGGCACCTCGGTCGGCTCCGGGCCGATCCCGAAGGGCGCGACGGTCGAGGTCGTCATCGACGGCATCGGCACGCTGACGAACCGGTTCGAGTAGCGCACACCGAAACGTGCGTGTGGAAAGGCCGCCATGCCTGCCCATCGGGGCAACGCGTTACGGCCAAGTGACTTGTAGAGGCGGACGGCCCGCGGAGCGACGAACCCGCGGGCCGTCCCGGACGACCATCACGCGGACGAGCCCGAGAGGGGCTTTTTCCGCGAAACACGGATGAGAGACATGAGCATCGCGATCGTCGGCGCCGGCGCCATCGGCGGATATCTCGGGGTCAGGCTGGCGGAGGCCGGCGAGGACGTGACCTTCATCGCCCGCTCCAACGCGGACGCCATCCGCGAGAACGGCATGCGCCTCATCGAGGAGGACGGCACCGAGATCCATTCGAAGTCGGTGAAGGCGACCCGCTCCATGCAGGAGGCGGGCGTCCACGAGGTCGTGCTGCTCACCGTCAAGGCGCATCAGGTCGGCCCGATCGCCGCCGACATCAAGCACCTGATCGGCCCCGACACCGTCGTGGTCACGATGCAGAACGGCATCCCGTGGTGGTATTTTCTGGGGGGGCACGGCGGCGAGCACGCGGGCACGCGGCTGGAGAGCGCCGATCCGGGCGGCCTCATCGCCGACAACCTCGACCCGAAACACGTCATCGGCTCGGTGGTCTATCCGGCCACCGTGCTGACCGATCCCGGCACCGTGAAGGTGATCGAGGGCAACCGCTTCGGCCTGGGCGAACTCGACGGCTCGAAGTCCGAGCGGGTACTCGCTTTGTCGCAGCGCCTCGCCAAGGCCGGTTTTCGCGCGCCGGTCACCAGCGACATCCGCGCCGAGATCTGGCTCAAGCTGTGGGGCAATCTCAGCTTCAACCCGATCTCCGCCCTGACCCACGCCACGCTGGAGGACATCTGCCGCTTCCCCGACACGCGGACGATCGCCGCCGAGATGATGCGCGAGGCCGAGACCATCGCCAACCGCCTCGGCGTCACCTTCCGGCTCGGCATCGAGAAGCGCATCGCGGGCGCCGAGAAGGTCGGCCCGCACAAGACCTCGATGCTGCAGGATGTGGAGGCCGGTCGCCCGATCGAGCTGGAGGCGCTGGTCGGCTCCGTGATCGAACTCGGCCGCCTCACCCAGACACCGACGCCCCACATCGACACCGTCTTCGCCCTGATGCGCCTGCTCGCCCAGAGCCTCGAGCGCGCCAACGGGCGCCTCTCGATCCAGGGAGCCTGACCCGATGCGCATGCCCGACGATTCCGCCTCCCTCCCCATCGACGCCAAGGAGCCCGCCGTGGCCGCGACCACCCTCTACGACCTGATCCGGGCCGGCGACGACGCGGCCACCGCCCTGTCGAGCCCCGGCGGCGTGCCGCTCACCTTCCAGGCGCTCCGCGCGCTCACCGACCGCACGGTCGCCGAACTCAACGCCCGCGGCATCGGCCGCGGCGACCGGGTCGCGATCGTGCTGCCGAACGGGCCGGAGATGGCCGCCGCCTTTATCGCGGTGGCCGCGGGCACCACCTCGGCCCCGCTCAACCCGAGCTACAAGGCCGACGAATTCGAGTTCTATCTCACCGACCTGAAGGCAAAGCTCCTCATCGCCGCCGACGGCTCGGCGACGCCCGCCGCCGCGGTGGCCGAAAAACTCGGCGTGCCGGTGGCGCGGCTGAAGGCGACCCCCGAGGAAGGCGCGGGCAGTTTCTCGCTGCACTTCGCCGACGAGGCCGCCGAGCCCGCCGCCCAAGGCGGCCCGGCGAGCGCGGACGAGATTGCGCTGGTGCTGCACACCTCCGGCACCACCTCGCGGCCCAAGATCGTGCCGCTGACGCAGACGAACGTCTGCGCCTCCGCGCGCAACATCCGCACGGCGCTGCAGTTCACGGCCGAAGACCGCGGCCTCAACATCATGCCGCTGTTCCACATCCACGGCCTGATCGCCGGCATCCTGGCCCCGCTCTCGGCGGGCGGTCAGGTCTCCTGCACGCCGGGCTTCAACGCGCTCAAGTTCTTCGCCTGGATGGATGAGGTGCGCCCGACTTGGTACACCGGCGTGCCGACGATGCATCAGGCGATCCTGGGCCGCGCCGGGCGCAACGCCGAGATCATCGCCAAGAACCCGCTGCGCTTCATCCGCTCCTCGTCCTCGTCCCTGCCGCCGCAGGTGATGAAGGAGTTGGAAGAGACGTTTTCGGCGCCCGTCATCGAGGCCTACGGCATGACGGAAGCCGCCCACCAGATGGCCTCGAACCCGCTGCCGCCCAAGCCCCATTACGCCGGCTCGGTCGGCCTCGCGGCGGGCCCGGAGATCGCCATCGTCGATCTCGCGGGCGAGCCGGTGCCCGCGGGCGAGACCGGCGAGATCGTCATCCGCGGCGACAACGTGATGAAGGGCTACGAGAACAACGACAAGGCCAACGCCGAGGCCTTCACCCGCCAGGGCTGGTTTCGCACCGGCGACCAGGGCACGCTCTCGCCCGAGGGCTACCTCTCGATCACCGGGCGCCTCAAGGAAATCATCAACCGCGGCGGCGAGAAGATTTCGCCGCGCGAGGTGGACGAGGTGCTGATGGACCATCCGGCGGTGTCGCAATGCGTCACCTTCGCGATGCCCCACGACAAGCTCGGCGAGGACGTCGCCGCCGCGATCGTGCTGCGCGAGGGCGTGCATGCCGCCGAGAAGGACATCAAGGGGTTTGCGTCCGAGCGGTTGGCCGCCTTCAAGGTGCCGTCGAAGATCCTGATTCTGGACGAGATTCCGAAGGGGGCGACCGGCAAGCTCCAGCGCATCGGGCTGGCTCAGAAGCTCGGTCTGGCGTAGTTCTTTTTTGTGACGCCCCGCGGCCCACCGGCCGCGGGGATTTTTTTGTTTTGCTCGACGCTCGTCATTCCGGGGCGCCGAAGGCGAACCCGGAATCCACGACTGGCCGCGACGGTCCGACTTCGGCCGGGTATCCCGCATCACGGGTGGATTCCGGGTTCTCGCCTACGGCGAGCCCCGGACCGACGGCCGGGGATGTCGAAAGAAAGATCTGCCACGCATCGCTTCTGGCGCGCAGCGCCGGCTGACACGCAGTCCCAAAATCCCAAAAATAAACCCCGCCGGAGCGGGGTTTTGTCGTCGTCCGTCGGCTTGAGCCTCAGACCGCCATGCGGTCCTCGCCCTCGACCGGTTCGCGCAGCACGTAGCCGCGGCCCCACACCGTCTCGATGTAGTTCTTGCCCTCGGAGGCGTTGGCGAGCTTCTTGCGCAGCTTGCAGATGAACACGTCGATGATCTTCAATTCCGGCTCGTCCATGCCGCCGTAGAGATGGTTGAGGAACATCTCCTTGGTGAGCGTCGTGCCCTTCCGCAGGCTGAGGAGTTCCAGCATCTGGTACTCCTTGCCGGTGAGGTGCACCCGGGCGCCGCCGACCTCGACGGTCTTCTGGTCGAGGTTCACCACGAGGTCGCCGGTGGTGATGACCGACTGAGCGTGGCCCTTCGAGCGGCGCACGATGGCGTGGATGCGGGCCACCAACTCGTCCTTGTGGAACGGCTTGGTGAGGTAGTCGTCGGCGCCGAAGCCGAGGCCCTTCACCTTGTCCTCGATGCCGGCCATGCCCGACAGGATCAGGATCGGCGTCTTCACCTTCGCCACGCGCAACGAGCGCAGCACCTCGTAGCCCGACATGTCGGGCAGGTTGAGGTCGAGAAGGATGATGTCGTAGTCGTACAGCTTACCGAGATCGACGCCCTCCTCGCCGAGGTCGGTCGTGTATGTGTTGAAGTTCTCGGATTTGAGCATCAACTCGATGCTCTGCGCCGTGGCGCTGTCGTCCTCGATCAGAAGTACGCGCATCGTCGGTCCCCACCCCGGCCAGGCCGTATCAGGGCGCTTGAGACAAGCCGCCGCCGGGCGCCTACCGACGGCCTCGGCAGACGCTCCCTCATTCCCACTTCAGAAACGCTATTCCTTAACCGTTAACAAAAGCCGAATCCCGCTTGCAAGGATCATCGCATTCGACTCCGCATGCGATTCTCCTCATGGTTGGCAATCTGTTCTCCGGGAACCGCCGCTTTTACCGTGCCGCTCAGAGGCCGGTCGGGGTAAGTCGTTCATTTCCCTCAGGTTGTCAGATTTGTTGCTCAAGAGTGACAGGGTGCGATCGTTACCGCACAAGCTTTCGCGGGCCTTAACCCGACCGGACGGATTGCGGGCGGCCCGTGCCGGGCGGGCCGCCGGGGTGTTAAGACATCCGTCCGATCGATGGCGCGAGGACGAGGACTAAGCCGATGACGCGCGGGCGGTGGCCGGCATGACGGGCGGGCTGGAGGCGGCGCTCGCCGCCCTGTCCACGGTCGAGACCCTGGAGGTCTTCGGGCGGGTCACGGCGATTCGCGGGCTCTTGGTCGAGGTCGCAGGACCCGTGGCCGCCATGCGGCTCGGCGGGCGGCTCGACGTGGTGGTGGAGGCGAGCGGCGCCGGCAGCGTCCCCTGCGAAGTGATCGGATTCTCCGGCGACCGGGCGCTCGCCATGCCGTTCGGCTCGCTGGAGGGCGTGCGCCGCGGCTGCCCGGTGCTGGTGCGCGACGAGGCGGCGGGCGCGGTGCGCCCCTCGCAGGGCTGGCTCGGCCGCACGGTCGATGCGCTCGGCCGCCCCATCGACGGGCTCGGGGCCCTGCCGCAGGGGCCGGCGATCTATCCGCTGCGCGCCGACCCGCCGCCCGCCCACGGGCGCCGCCGCGTCGGGCCGCCGCTCGATCTCGGGGTTCGCTGCATCAACACCTTCCTGACCATGTGCCGCGGCCAGCGCATGGGCATCTTCGCCGGCTCCGGCGTCGGCAAGTCGGTGCTGCTCTCGATGCTCGCCCGCTACACCGCCGCGGACGTCGCCGTGATCGGCCTCGTCGGCGAGCGCGGGCGCGAGGTGCAGGAGTTCTTGCAGGACGATCTCGGGGCCGCCGGCCTCGCCCGCTCCGTCGTGGTGGTGGCGACCTCCGACGAGCCGGTGCTGATGCGCCGCAACGCGGCCTACGTGACGCTGGCGGTCGCCGAGTACTTTCGCGATCAGGGCGCGCAGGTGCTGTGCATGATCGATTCGATCACCCGCTTCGCCATGGCGCAGCGCGACATCGGGCTCGCCGGCGGCGAGCCGCCGACCGCCAAGGGCTACACCCCCACCGTCTTCTCCGAACTGCCGCGCCTGCTCGAGCGCGCCGGCCCCGGCACCGGGGAGGGGGCGATCTCCGGCCTGTTCACGGTGCTGGTCGAGGGCGACGATCACAACGAGCCGGTGGCGGACGCCGTGCGCGGCATCCTCGACGGGCACATCGTCATGGAGCGGCGCATCGCCGAGACGGGGCGCTATCCGGCGATCAACGTGCTGCGCTCGGTCTCGCGCACCATGCCGCGGGCCTGCGACCCGGCCCACCTCCCCACCGTCCGCCGGGCCCGCAAGGTGCTCGCGACCTACGCCGACATGGAGGAACTGATCCGGCTCGGCGCCTACCGGGCGGGCTCGTCCCCGGAAATCGACGAAGCGGTCGCGCTCATGCCGGATCTGACGGCTTTTCTGGGGCAGGGTAAGGAAGAAGCAACCTCCATCGGCGAGGGTTACGCACGGCTGGCCGCCATCGTGGGCGGCGGGTGAGGCGGCATCGCGTCGGGGGTCGGACCCACAAGGTCCGGCGAACGCGTCCGGCCCTTTCGCCAGCGTAGCGTAGGAGTGGATGGCCCGACATGAAATCGCGTGACACGCTGATCCGGCTGCGGCGGTTCCAGGTGGACGAGAAGCGCCGCCGGGTGGCGCAGATCGAGATGATGATGGCCGACTTCAACCGGATGGCGTCCGAGTTGGAGCGCGAGGTCGCCCAGGAAGAGGCCCGCGCCGGCATCTCCGATCCGGCCCACTTCGCCTACCCGACCTACGCCCGCGCCGCGACCACGCGCCGGGACAACATGCGCCAGTCGGCCGCCGCCCTGGAGGGCCAGCTCGCCGAGGCCAAGGCCGAACTCGGCGAGGCCTTCGAGGAACTGAAGAAGGTCGAGATCCTGGAGGACCGCGAGCGCTCCGCCGAGCGCGCCGCGGAAGCCGCCCGCGAACAGGCCGAGATGGACGCGATCGGGCTCCGCGCGCGGGCCTGATTCTTTTCGGAGTTACAGGGTGCTTTTTTGAATCGTCGGGCCGCTTGGGCGGCTCGGCGATTTTTTTGCGTCGCGGCTGACGAACAACCGCCCTCATACCGATTCCGGACGAGCGCCTCGGTCACCGCTCCACCCCTTCATCGCGAGGCGGAGCCGAAGCGATCCAGGGCGCGCGTTAGCCGGAGAAGGCGAGACCGCGCCGACGATACGGTCGGGCGCGCGACCCACCCTGACGATGCGGAGCACTGGATTGCGTCAGTTTCGCCTTGCAATGACGGCGTGAGGCGGGACCGACTTGATCGAGTGAAAGCCGTATCAGGCGCGAAGCCGTGGTCGATTTCTGCGTGAACTCGGCATGAAACCGTCACGATCGGCGGGCAAGAGCGCGCCGCATCGAGCCGGTCGTTCCAGTGCCGATTGCCGATGCCGCTTGCGATGCACGCGGCCCTGGCGCAGGAGGGACCGGTCCCGAGGGAGGCGGCCGGTATCCATGAAGAAAGTCAGCGAAATCTTTTGGGGCCTGGTCGGCCTCGTGGCTGTGGCGGCCTCCTGCTACCTGCTCTGGGGCAAGCTGAAGGACCAGTCCTGGGCGGACATCGAAGCCGCCTTCCTGGCGATCCCGCCGCACCACGTCCTCTTCGCCGCCCTCTCGACTCTCGTCGCCTACGCGGCGCTCGCTTGGTACGACCGGATCGCGCTGCTGCATCTGGGCGTGCGCGGCATCTCGTGGATGTTCGTTTCCGTCTGCTCCTTCACCACCTACGCGCTCTCGCACAACATCGGCGCCTCGGTGTTCTCCGGCGCGCTGGTGCGCTACCGGGCCTACACCGCCAAGGGGCTATCGGCGGCGCAGGTCGCGGTGCTCGTGGCGCTCTGCTCCTTCACCTTCGGCCTCGGTACGATCCTGCTCGGCGGCTTCGTGCTGGTCTACGATCCGGGCCTGCTGGCCCGGCTCGACAGCCTGCTGCCCGCCGCACTCACCAATCCGCACACCGCCCGGCTCGTCGGCTTCGCGCTGCTGGCGTTCGTGGCGCTCTACGTGCTCGGCTCGGTGCTGCGCTTCCGCCCGCTGACGATCCGCACGTTCAAGGTCGAGTATCCCCGGCCGCAGATCATGGTGCGCCAGCTCATCGCGGCGCCGCTGGAACTGCTGGGCGCCGCCGGCATCATCTACTTCGCGCTCCCCGACAGCCTGAACCCCGGCTTCATCGCCGTGCTCGGCATCTTCCTCGCCTCGTTCTCGGTGGCGCTCGCCTCGCACGCCCCCGGCGGTCTCGGCGTGTTCGAACTGGTGTTCTTCACCGCCATGCAGCTCCAGACCGACGCCGAGAAGGCGCCGGTGCTGGCGGCCCTGTTGATCTTCCGCCTGTTCTACCTGCTGATCCCGTTCGCCATCGCCATCGTCGTGGTGGTGCTGTTCGAGCGCTCGCGCCTGTCGAAGGCGTTGCACAAGGCCGATGCCAACCCGCCCGAGCCCCCGCTCGTGGCCCCGGGCCTCGACAACCACGTCATCGAGAAGCGCCTGGAGAAGAAGGCGGTTTGAGCTTTCTTGCTGGCCTCAGTCGCCGGCGCCCGCCTCCGCGGGCTTGGCTTCCGCTCCGCTCGACGCCTCGGCAGAAGCCGAGGCCCGCTGCGCGCGGCGCTCTTCGCGCCGCGAAGCCGCTGACGCGGCTTCGGGCCATGCGCGGCAAGCGAATCTGCGGACCGTTTCCCGCAGGATGACCGCGCGTTCGTAAACGATTAACTGCGGCGATCGTGGACGGTGGGACGGGCGCCCTTGCCCGGCCTTCACGAACGGTTAAGCTTGCAGTGTGGGCGCCCGTCCCGCGCTCGGATCATCGAACATCATGGCTTCCATCAAGGTGCGGGTTTCCGAAGACGGAACCTGCTCGATCTGCCGCAACGGCACGATCCTCCGCTCAGGCCTCACGCGCCATCAGGCCGACCAGCTGGTCGCGGTGCTCCGCGCCATCGAAGGCCACGACTGAGGTTTTTCGGGCGCTCGGCTCCGTGCGACCCTCCCACCCAACCCCCTCATCCTGAGGTGCCGCGAAGCGGCCTCGAAGGAGGGCTCCAGCGGATCGAGCGATCCCTGGAGCCCTCCTTCGAGGGCGACGCTTCGCGCCGCCACCTCGGGATGAGGGCGGTGGGTGGGAGGCGCCGTGAGGCGTGAAGGCGGCTCTCTTCCGACTCACACCGAACCGACCGTCCGCAGCCGCGCGCGCGGATGGATCTCCGCCTGGCTCATCACCGGCGTCTCGCGTCGAAAACGCTCGATGATCGAGCGCACGAAGGGCCGCGCCTGCACCGAGGTCACCAGCACCGGCATCTCGCCCATGCGGGCGGCCTGCTCGAAGCGGTCGCGGACCGTGTTGACGAACTCCGTGAGCCGGGAGGGCTGCATCGCGAGGTAGCGTTCCTCGCGCTCGCCGACGATCGATTCGAGGAAGGCCTGCTCCCAGGCGGGCGACAGGGTGATGATCGGCAGCGTGCCGTCCGGGCCCTGGTACTGCGCGCAGATCTGGCGGCCCAGCCGGGCGCGGACATGCTCGACGATGTCGCGCGGGTTCTTCACGTGGCCCGCCACCTCGGCGATGCCCTCGACGATCGCGCCGAGGTCGCGCACCGAGACCCGCTCGGCCAGCAGCAATTGCAGCACCCGCTGGATGCCGGTGGTGGCGATCTGCGTCGGCACCACCTCCTTCAGGAGTTCGGTGTGCTCCTTGGGCAGCTCGCGCAGCAGCTTCTGCACCTCGACGTGGTTCAGCAGCTCCGAGACATGCGCCTTGATTACCTCGGTGAGGTGGGTCGAGATGACGGTGGCGGCATCGACCACGGTGTAGCCCTTGAGCTGGGCCTGATCGCGGAGCGAGGCGTCGACCCAGGTGGCGGGCAGGCCGAAGGTCGGCTCCATCAGGTGCAGGCCGGGCAGCTGCACCTGTCCGCCCATCGGGTCCATCGCCATGAACTGGCCGGGGAACACTTGGCCCGTGCCGGCCTCGATCTCCTTGACCCGCACCGTGTAGGTGTTGGCGTCGAGGCTGACGTTGTCGAGGATGCGCACCGACGGCATGACGATGCCGAGCTCCGCCGCGAGCTGGCGGCGCAGGGCCTTGATCTGGTCGGTGAGCCGGTCCTGGCCCTCGCCGTTGACGAGCGCGAGCAGGGCGTAGCCCATCTCCAGCTTCAGGTCGTCGAGCTTGAGGAGGTCCGTGACCGTCTCCTCCGCCGGCGCGGCCCCGGGTGCGGCGGGCGTGCCGTCGGCGTTGACGACGACGGGGGGCGCCTCGCGTTGCGTCTTGGCGATGCGCCACGCGGCGTAGCCCGCGGCCGCACCCAGCCCGAGGAAGGGCAGCATCGGCATGCCCGGCAGGAGCGCGATCAGCCCCATCACGCCCGCCGACATGCCGAGCGCCTTGGGGTAGTTCGCCATCTGCTTACCGAGGGCCTTGTCGGCCGAGCCCTTCACGCCCGCTTTCGAGACGAGGATGCCGGCCGCCGTCGAGACGATCAGCGCGGGCACCTGCGAGGCCAGCCCGTCGCCGATGGTCAGCAGCGTGTAGGTCCTGGCGGCCTCGGAGAAGCCGAGCCCCTGCTGGGCGACGCCGATGATGATGCCGCCGACGATGTTGATGCCGGTGATGAGCAGTGCGGCCACCGCGTCGCCGCGCACGAACTTCGAGGCGCCGTCCATGGCGCCGAAGAACGAGGACTCTTCTTCCAGCGCCGAGCGGCGGGCCTTGGCGACCTTCTCGTCGATGAGGCCGGCCGAGAGGTCGGCGTCGATCGCCATCTGCTTGCCGGGCATGGCGTCGAGGGTGAAGCGGGCGGCCACTTCCGCGATGCGGCCCGAGCCCTTGGTGATGACGACGAAGTTCACGATGATCAGGATCGCGAACACGATGATCCCGATGACGAAGTTGCCGCCCATCACGAAGTGGCCGAAGGCCTCGATGACGTGACCGGCCGCCGCCGTGCCCTCGTGGCCGTGGCCGAGGATGAGCCGGGTCGAGGCGAGGTTGAGCGCCAGCCGCAGCAGGGTCGCGACGAGCAAGAGCGTCGGGAAGACGGTGAATTCGAGCGGGTTGTCGATGAACAGACCCGTCATCATGATCAGCACCGAGAGGATGATCGAGACGGCGAGCAAGAGGTCGAGCAGGATCGCGGGCAGCGGGAAGATCAGCACCACGAGGATGCCCATCACCGCGGTGGCGAAGAACAGGTCGGTGCGCTTCGACAGCGCCTGGAGGCTGGCGCGGTTCGGCACGAAGGCGGAGAAGGCGCTCAAACCTCCCGCCGGGGCGGCGCCCGCCGACTCGCTCATCTCGACACGATTCCCGCACGGGCCGACGCGCCCACCCGGCAGGATTTGCCGGGTGCAGGGTTAGCGCGGAGTTAACAGCCGGCCCGGAGCGGAACCAAGCGGAAAGCCTCGGGCTTGGTGAGGCAGGTCGCCCGAACGCGTAAGAGGAATACCGCCATGGCAGGACGCGCCGTCACCGCGCTGTTCGACAGCCACGAGGACGCCGCCCGCGTCGTCGATCGGATCGAGGCCGAGGGCGTGCCGCATGCCGAGATCGGCATCGTCTCGCTGAAGAACGACGGGCCGCTGCCGCCCACCACCGCCGAGCCCGGCCCGGCGCGCTCCGGCGAGGCCGAGGCCGCCGATGGGGCCGGCGCGGGCGCCACGGTGGGCACCGTGCTCGGCGGAGGCGCCGGCCTGCTCGCCGGGCTCGGGCTGATCGCGATCCCCGGCATCGGGCCGCTGGTCGCGGCGGGCTGGCTGATCACGGCCTTGTCGGGGGCGGGTGTCGGCGCCGCCGCGGGCGGGCTGATCGGCGCGCTCACCGGCGCGGGCCTCAGCGGGACCGATGCCGAGACCTATGCCGAGGGGGTGCGCCGGGGCGGCACCCTGGTGACGGTGCGGGCCGACGGGGAACTGGCCGAGCGGGTGGTGGCGCTGATGCGCCGCGGCGGCGCGGTCGATCTCGACGAGCGGGCGGAGGGCTGGCGGGCGCAAGGCTGGACCGGCGGCCCCGCGGCGCCGGTCGCGACCGCCACGCCCGCGCCCGTTCCGGAGCCGGCGCTCGCGCCCGATCGCCCGAGCCCGGCCGACCCCACCGCCGCGCCCCCGACCCGGCGCCCGCCCGGCGAGATCGTCTAAAGTTTTAGCTGAACACGTACTTGCGGATCACCACCGAGAGGCCGAACAGCGCCATCGCCATGAGCGCGGAGATGCTCGACCACAGGGCCCGCTTCGGCTCGGTCGAGGAAACCGGAGGGCTCGGCTCGACCACGGGGGTGAAGAACTCGACCTGACGGGCCGCCAGGATGCGGGCGGACTCGTGGGCGGCGAGCACGCGGCCGTAATACTCCTCCGCGTCCTTGCGCTGGTTGTCGTAGGCCTCGAACTGGCCGAGCAGGTCCGCCAGCACCTTCTTCTGGTTCGGGTCGGTGCTCGCCGTCTGGCGCTCGATCTTCTCGATGTTGTCGTCGAGGTCGCGGATCTGGGTCTTGAGATCGCGGATCGGGCGGGTGTCCGGGGCGAGGTCGCGCAGGCCCAGGGTGAGCTGCACCGCCAGATCGATGCGCTGCTTGCGCAGCTCGGAGACCATCAGCAGGTTGCTGTTGTTGGTCGCGGTCGCGTCGAGGACGCCGCCGGCGTTGCGCAGCTCGCGCACCGCCAAGCGGGTCTTGATCATGCGCTCCTCGGCCCGCGCCAGCTCGCGGGTGGTCTCGCTGACCGCCGCCTGCCGGGCCTTGAGGCTCAGCTCGTTCATCTTCCGCTCGCTCTCGGCGATCAGAGCCTGGGCGATCCTGTAGGAATCCTCCGGATCGAACGCCGAGACCGAGAGCGTGACGATGCCCGAGTGGTTGTCCACCGAGGTGACGACCCGCTTGGTCCAGTAGCGCAGGAAGCGCTCGATCGGGGCGTTCTGGGGCCCGCGGGAGAACGTGTCGATGCTGTCGCGGGTGAACATCTCCCGCACCGGCATCTGCTTTTCCAGGGTCTCGATCATCTGGCGGCTTTCGATGTAGTTCGCCGTGATGATGGTGTCTTGGATGATCATCTGCTTGGGCAGACTGGAATCGTTGCCGGTCTTTTCGGAATCGACCTTGTCGACGTTGCCGAGCGCCGGCCGCAGGGCGAACCGGGCCTCGGTCACGTAGCGGTCCGAGGCGACGAAGTAGAAGTAGCCGACCATCGTCAGGGTCGGCAGTATGAACACCAGCACGAACAGCAGCGGGATCACCGGATCGCGCTTCACGTGGGTCCGGTAGGCGCGGATGCCCTTCTTGCGGTCGGTGTGGCGGGCGATGCGGGCGAAGCGCTTGAGCGATTCGCTGACCGCCGTCGAGCGCTCGCCGGTCGTCAGGGGCGCACCGGCCGGATTGGTGATTTCGGTGCTCATGCGCCCTCGATTGCGCCCTCGTTCGGGTTGGCGACGGTATCGCCGCGTGCGGTCTGGCGCGGGCTCGCGGCGAAACCGTGTCCGGGATCAGCCGTTCAGGCGGCGATAGGCCAGGATCGCGTCGTCGACCTTGTCGTAGACCACCGCCTGGCCGTTCACGAGGATGATGGCCTGGCTGCAATATTGCCGGATCATCTCCATCGAGTGCGAGATCAGCACCACGTTGGCGGTCTCGCGGCGCTTGTCGAAGATCTCCTTGCAGCGCCGCTGCAGGCGCGCGTCGCCGACCGAGAGCGTCTCGTCGATGAGGTAGGTGTCGAACGGAATCGCCATGCTGACGCCGAAGGCGAGCCGCGAGCCCATGCCGGAGGAGTAGGTGTTGACCGGCATGTTGATGTAGTTGCCGAGTTCGGCGAAGTCCTCGACGAATTCGAGCACCTTGCGCGGGTCCTCCCCGTGGATGCGCGAGACGAAGATGACGTTGTCGCGGCCGGTCATCCTCGGGTTGAAGCCGCCCGAGAAGCCGATCGGCCAGGAGACGCGCTGTCCGCGCCGGGTGATGCGCCCGCGGCTCGGCTCCTCGACGCCCGCGAGCAGGCGCAGGGTGGTCGACTTGCCCGCGCCGTTGATCCCCATGACGCCGTAATTGATGTCCGGCCTCAGGGTGAAGTTCACCCGGTCGAGGATGACGCGGCGCCTGCCGTAGACGGAATAGAACTTGGAGACGTTGTCGAAGCGGATCACGGTAGCCAGACCCCGCCGGTCGTAGGAGGGCCGAAAAGCCCGAAGAAAGCGGCGAATCTGAGGATGCCGCTCATCCTCACCCGACCCCTCGCCGGAACCGCGCCGCGGTCGCGAGCAGGCGGTAGAGCACGAGCGCGTTGAGGGCGTGCCAAAGGAAGTGCGTCCCGAGCGGCAGCGCGGCGCAGGCCCGCGCATCGACCGTGCGGAAGGCCAGCGACACGAGGAACACGCCCCCCGTCGCCAGGATCGCGCGGCCGGCCCATGGTGCCCGCCCCAGCAGCGCGAGGCCGACGCCGAACAGGGCCAGCACCGCGGGCGCGTAATCGACCGAGCCGTTGGTGAGCGCCGCGACATCCCGGCCCGTCAGCGCGTCGAGGGCCGGCGACAGCCCGAAGCCGAGACCCGCGAAGGCCAGCGTGCCGAGCACCGCCGCCCGGATCGGCAGGCCGAAGAAGCGGGCGAGCGCCAGCCCGAAATAGCCGTGGATGAACAGGGCGATCGGGATCACGTCGGCGAGCATCGACCAGCGGTTGGCCAGCGTGTGGAACAGGAACGAGCCGATCCCGACCACGGCCACCACGCCCGCGAGCGCCAGCACCGGTCGGTCGCCCCGTGCCCGCAGGGCCGCCATGAGCGCCGCGACGAGGAAGGCGGCGTTGGTCGCGGCATTGACCGGCTCGGACCAGAACGCCGCGTCGGTGCGCTCGCAATAGGCCCGCACCGGCTCGAACCAGGAGGAATTGATCATCTCGTTTTTTGGCCTCAAGCGCCGGCGGTCGCGTCCGCGACCTTAGGCTTTTCGCTCCGCTAGATGTCTCGGCCGTGCCGAGGCCGCTGCGCGGGCGCTCTTCGCGCCCGGTGATACGGGGCTGCCGCACGATTCGATGGGTCGGCCGTCTCTGCTGTTGCCAGCGTCGGCGTTTGCCATCCATCGCCTTGCCAGGGGCCCGCGAAGGCCCGATGACGATGGCGTCGGTCGCGCCGTTCGCGCTTTGGGGCCCCATGCGGATCACCACCTGGAACGTCAACTCGATCAAGCAGCGGGTCGGGCATCTGCTCGGCTTCCTCGACGAGGCGCGGCCCGACGTGGTCTGCCTGCAGGAGCTGAAATGCCAGGACGCGGCCTTCCCCCGCACCGAGATCGAGGCGGCGGGCTATGCCGTCGAGACGCTGGGGCAGAAGGCCTATAACGGCGTCGCCCTGCTGGTGCGCCAGCCTTTGACCTACACGCAGCTCCTGCGCGGCCTGCCGGGCGACGCCGAGGACGAGCAGGCCCGCTACATCGAGGCACTGATCCACGGCGAGGGCGTCGCGCCGGTGCGGGTCGCCTCGATCTACCTGCCGAACGGCAACCCGGCGCCGGGGCCGAAATACGACTACAAGCTCGCCTTCATGGATCGCCTGCGCCGCCACGCCCGCGCCCTCATGGCGACCGAGGACGCCCTGGTGCTGGCGGGCGACTACAACGTCATCCCCGAACCCGAGGACGCCGCCGACCCGGCCGCCTGGACCCAGGACGCCCTGTTCCTGCCCGAGACCCGCAGGGCCTTCCGGGCGCTCCTGGCGGAGGGTTTTACGGAAGCCCTTCGCGCCTGCGACCCGAGCCCCGGCCTCTACACCTTCTGGGACTATCAGGCCGGCTGCTGGCCGCGGAACCAAGGCATCCGCATCGACCATCTGCTGCTCTCGCCGCAGGCCGCCGACCGCCTCGTCTCGGCCTCGGTCCAGCGCCACCTGCGCGGCCTCGAAAAGCCCTCCGACCACGTGCCGGTGACGGTGGAGCTGAGCGACGGCTGATCCCCGTAATCCCCGTCGCGGGACAGGCGGACGGCACCGCCCTTAAAGGTCGATTCACGCAGAACCGTTCTACTCAGCCCCAGTAGCGTTCCGCGTAAACGAAGTGCCATGCCCGCATCGGTCTCCGCCGTGCCGGACCTGTCCGGTCTCATCGAGCTCTCGCGCGATCCCGCGCTCGATCTCAAGCCCGTGATCCTGCGGGTGCAGACCGATATGTTCGTCGCCGCGCCCAACCGCGACCGGGCGATGATCCACGCCTTCGAGTCGCTCGCCGCGGGCCTGATCCCGACGGTGGACGAGGCGACCGCTTCCATCGTCGCGGACAAGCTCGGCGGCTGCCCCGATCTCCCGGAGGCGGTGCGCGCCGCGCTGATCGCCCGCGGCCTCGACGTCGCCCCGCCGCGCCCGGCCCAGGATCAGGCGGAGGCCGACCGGGCGCTCGCCGAGAATCCCGGCGTGCTGATCGGCCTGCGCGCCCTGGAACGGCTGCTCGCCCGCGCTCGCCGCGACGCCGACCTCGCCCGCACCCTGCTCGCCCGCCTCGACATCCCCGCCGCCGACCTCGCCCCGCTCTGGCTGCACGCCGACGCCGGGACGCGCCGCGCGATCACCGAGGCGGTGGAGGCCACCGCGGCCCTGCGCCCGTGCCCCGCCGCGCCCCGCGCGCTCGCCTCGACCCTGGTCGAGCGCTCGCATGCCCGCGACGTGCCGGGCTTCCTCGCGACGCTAGGCGAGGGCCTCGGCCTGCCGCAGGACTACCTCTCCGCCGCCCCCGATCCGGCCTCCCGCTACGACCTGCTGACGCTGGCGCTGCGCGCCGCGGATCTCCGCGAGGGCGAGGCGGTGTTCATCTTCCTCACCCTCAACGACACCGTGGCGCGCTCGGTCGACCGGGTTTTTTCGCTCGTCACGTTGTTCCGCGAGACCGGCCGGGCTGCCGCCCGCGACCTGCTGGTCGCCATCCTCGGCGCCCCCGTGCTGGAGCGGTCCGGCACCGCCGAGCACCGGCCGTTCCACGGCCCGGAAGCCGCCAAGCCCCGCGCCGCCGCCGCATCCATCCGCCCGGCGCTGCCCTCGCGCCTGCGCCGCACGAACTGACGCGCAAAAAACTACTCGGCCAGCGGGAGCGCGTGGCGGTCCCCCGCGTCGTCGATCTCGACGATCCAGAGATCGGAATCGAACCGCATC
This sequence comes from Methylorubrum subtropicum, assembly GCF_038442325.1. NCBI lineage: Bacteria > Pseudomonadati > Pseudomonadota > Alphaproteobacteria > Hyphomicrobiales > Methylobacteriaceae > Methylorubrum > Methylorubrum subtropicum. The sequence goes on from NZ_JBBXMW010000011.1 coordinate 140,985, forward strand.
TCGCGCGTCAGCTGCTCCTCGACCTCGTAGGACGGCACGGCCGCCATCACCCGGCTGAAGCGGCGCTCGCCGTCGTCCTCCGCCATGAGGGATTGAGGCGCCGGGCCGAACAGGTCGGCGCTGCCGTCGAGCCGGTCCACCTTCACGAAGATCGCCCCGGCCTCCGCCGCACCGCGCCGCCGCAGCACGGCCGGCACGCCCGCGTCGTTGAGGCGGCGCAGATGGGCCGAGACCCAGAAATCGGAGCGCAGGCGCGTCATGGCGCCGTGATAGGCGCCTGCGTCCGCGGCGTCACCCGTCGGCGATGCGCTCAGGCTCCGTGCCGCGCGTCGAACTCCGCCGCGAAGCGCGCGCCCGGCCGGTCCATGCAGCGATCCACCCAGGCATCGATCGCCGGCACGCCGGGCTTGCCGAACCACGCATAGGGCGAGTGCAGCAGCAGGTCGGCGGCGGTGTAGTGCTCGCCGAGCAGATACGGCCGGTCCGCGAGCGCCGCGGCGAGCCGCGCCTTGAGGTCGTCGCCGGTGCGGAACGTCTTGGCGAGGCCCGGATGGTCGAGGCCGAGCGCCTGCAAGGTCAGCACCGGCTCGACCACGCCGGCATACCACGCGAACCAACTGAGGTAGGCGCCCCGCTGCGGATCGCCGACCGGCACGCTCAGACCCGCATCGGGAAACAGCTCGGCGAGATGCTGGACGATGGCGCTCGATTCCCACACCAGCACGCCGTCGTGGTCGAGCACCGGCACCTTGCCGTCGGGATGGGGATTGCGCGGATCGCGCCCGCCGCTGCCGTCCATCCGGGGAATGGTCACGATTTCGATGCCGACGTGATCAAGCGCGTCGAGGTCCTTGAGCAGCGCGACGATGCGGGTCGAGCGGCTCCGGGGCGAGTGGAAGAACGTGATCATTGGCGGGCTCCTGCTGGTGGGTGGGCGAGGAACGGTGTAGCTCACCCCACCTGTCAGTTTCCGTCAGCAGCCCGATGGCCCGCACCGACCGGCTCTTCCGCCTGCTCCACGCGCTGCGCGTCCTGCCCGCGCCCGTCACCGCGGCGCGGCTCGCCGAGGAGACCGGCGTGTCGCCACACTCGCTCTATCGCGACATCGACGCGCTGCGGGCCGCCGGCGCCCGGATCGAGGGCGAGCGCGGCTACGGTTATCGCCTGATCGAGGATGTGGCCCTGCCGCCGCAGACGTTCGAGCGCATCGAGATCGAGGCGCTGGTACTCGGCATGTCCGAGGTGCGCCAGATGGGCGACCCGGCGCTCGCCCAGGCCGCGGCCTCGGTGCTCGCCAAGGTCGCCGCGACCCTGCCCGACCGGGCCGAGCAGCACCTGCTCCACGCGGTCTCCCAGGCCCGCCGCTTCGAGGCGCGTTTTTCGGCGATTCCCGACATGGAGACGATCCGAGCCGGCTGCTGGCGCGAGGAGGCGCTGGCGATCCGCTACGCCGACAAGGACGGCGCGGAGACGGAGCGCACGATCCTGCCGCTCTCCATCGTCTATCTCGACAACAAGATGACCCTGCTGGCGTGGTGCTGCCTGCGCGACGCTTTCCGCATGTTCCGCCTCGACCGCTTGAGCGCGGTGGCCGCGACGGGCACGAGCTTCCGGCCGCGGCGGGCAGCCCTGCTGCGGGACTATCTCGCCGAACTCCGCGGCGGTCCGGCTGCGCAGGATACCCATAGGTGACTCATGAGGCGCCGGCCCGTATGAGGGCCGGATGCGGCCGCGCTCGTTCGAGCCGGCCTCCCGACGCGTCTTGATTCCCGAGCCTATCCGATGAGCGGCGTCAACGAGATCCGATCGACCTTCCTGGACTACTTCCGGGATGCCGGGCACGCGGTGGTGCCGTCGTCCTCGCTCGTGCCGAAGAACGACCCGACCCTGATGTTCACGAACGCCGGCATGGTGCAGTTCAAGAACGTCTTCACCGGTGTCGAGAAGCGCCCCTACGTGAAGGCGACCTCGTCGCAGAAATGCGTCCGGGCCGGCGGCAAGCACAACGATCTCGACAACGTCGGCTACACCGCCCGGCATCACACCTTCTTCGAGATGCTCGGCAACTTCTCGTTCGGCGACTACTTCAAGGCCGACGCGATCGAGCTGGCGTGGACGCTCATCACCAAGGAGTTCGGCCTCTCGCCGGAGAAGCTCCTCGTCACGGTCTACGCCGCCGACGACGAGGCGGCGGGCCTGTGGAAGAAGATCGCGGGCTTCTCGGATGAAAAGATCATCCGCATCGGCACCTCGGACAATTTCTGGCAGATGGGCGACACCGGCCCCTGCGGCCCGTGCTCCGAGATCTTCATCGACCAGGGCCCGGCGCTCGCGGGTGGCCCGCCCGGCTCGCCGGACGAGGACGGCGACCGCTTCCTCGAATTCTGGAACCTCGTGTTCATGCAATACGAGCAGATCGAGCCGGGGTTACGCAACCCGCTGCCGCGGCCCTCGATCGACACCGGCATGGGCCTGGAGCGCATGGCCGCGATCCTCCAGGGGATGCATTCGAACTACGACACCGACCTGTTCCGCGCGCTGATCGATGCGGTGGCGCATGCCGTGTCGAAGGCGCCCGAGCCCGCGACGCGCGCCTCCTACCGCGTCATCGCCGACCACCTGCGCTCGACCTCGTTCCTCATCGCCGACGGCGTGCTGCCCTCGAACGAGGGCCGCGGCTACGTCCTGCGCCGGATCATGCGCCGCGCCATGCGCCATCTCGAACTGCTCGGCGCCCGCGAGCCGGTGATGTACCGCCTCGTCCCCACGCTGGTGCGCGAGATGGGGCAGGCCTTCCCCGAGCTAACCCGCAGCGAGGCGCTGATCTCGGAGACCCTGCGGCTGGAAGAAGGCCGGTTCCGCAAGACCCTGGAGCGGGGCCTCGCCATTCTCGATGCCGAGACCCGCGATCTCGGCCAGGGGCAGAACCTCTCGGGCGAGACCGCCTTCACCCTCTACGACACCTACGGCTTCCCCCTCGACCTGACCCAGGACGCGCTGAAGGCCCGCGGCATCGGCGTCGACACGGAGGCGTTCACGGCCGCGATGCAGCGCCAGAAGCAGGCCGCGCGCGCCGCGTGGCAGGGCTCGGGCGAGGCCGCGACCGAGACGGTCTGGTTCGGCATCAAGGAGCGCACCGGCGCCACCGAGTTTTTGGGGTATGATTCCGAGGTGGCCGAGGCCGTCGTTAGCGCGGTCCTGCGCGAGGGCGCCGAGGTCGAGGCGCTGGGGGCGGGCGAGTCCGGCCTCGTCGTCGTCAACCAGACGCCGTTCTACGGCGAGTCCGGCGGCCAAGTGGGTGACACCGGCACGATTTCGGGCCCCGGTTTAAAAGCGCGGGTGACCGGAACTGACAAAAAACTCGGCGACCTGTTCGTCCACCACGTCACCGTGGACGAGGGCACGCTGGCGATGGGCGCCGCCGTCGAGCTGAAGGTAGACCACGCCCGCCGCGCCGCGATCCGCGCCAATCACTCCGCGACCCACCTGCTGCACGAGGCCCTGCGGCAGGTCCTCGGCGACCACGTCGCGCAAAAAGGTTCGCTCGTCGCCCCCGAGCGCCTGCGCTTCGACATCAGCCATCCCAAGCCCATCGACGAGGCCGAGCTGACCCGCGTGGAGGAGATCGCCAACGCGGTGCTGCTCCAGAACGCCCCGGTCGTCACCAAGCTGATGGCGGTGGACGAGGCGATCGAATCCGGCGCGCGCGCGCTGTTCGGCGAGAAGTACGGCGACGAGGTCCGCGTCGTCTCCATGGGCCGGCCCGTGGACGACGACGGCATCGAGGTCGAAGGCGGGCGGTTGCCCAACTTCTCGATCGAACTCTGCGGCGGCACCCACGTGTCGCATCTCGGCCAGATCGGCCAGATCACCGTGCTCGGCGAGAGCGCGGTCGGCGCGGGCGTGCGCCGCATCGAGGCGATGACGGGCAACGCGGCCCGCCGCCACCGGCAGGCCGAGAGCCGCACGCTGAGCCAGCTCGCCGGCCTGATCAAGGCCCCGGTCGCCGACGTGCCGGACCGCCTCGCCACGCTGATCGAGGAGCGCCGCCGCCTGGAGAAGGAACTGGCGGATGCGCGGAAAAAAATCGCCATGGGCGGTGCGGCCGGCGGGGGCGACGAGGCCCGCGAGGTCAACGGTGTGAAGCTGATGGCGCGCGTGGTCGAGGGCGTCGAGATGCGCGACCTCAAGGGGCTCGCTGACGAGGGCAAGACCCGGTTGGGCTCCGGGATCGTGGCCATCGTCGGCGTCGCGCCCGACGGCAAGGCCGGCCTCGTCGTCGGCGTCACCGAGGACCTGACCGGGCGCTACGACGCGGTCGGCCTCGTGCGCGTGGGCGCGGGCCATCTCGGCGGCAAGGGCGGCGGCGGACGCCGCGACATGGCCCAGGCCGGCGGCCCCGACGGCAAGGGCGCGGACGCGGCGCTCGCCGCCATCGCCGAGGCCCTGGCCGCGGCGTAAGTCACGGGTTCCCAAAGGACGAGTCCTTTGGCGGGGCGCCGGGGCAGAGCCCCGGCTTCCCTCCAAGACCAGGGCTCTGCCCTGGACCCGCGAAAGGACTTGTCCTTTCGAAACCTGGAACATGGGCGGCGGTCGCGGCTTTCCCGGCGGCTACGGCGTGTCTGTTGCATCGCCGTGCCTTCGCGTCTCGAGAACCCCGCCCCGATGAAACTCTTCCGCTGCCAGTCCTGCGACAACATCCTGTATTTCGAGAACCGCACCTGCCAGCGCTGCGGCCACCGGCTCGGCTACCTGCCGCAGACCGGGACGCTCTCGGCGCTGGAGCCCGCGGGCGCCAACAACGCCTGGACGCCGCTGGCGCTGCCTGAAAGCCAGAGCTTCCTCTGCACCAACGCGGCGCACGACACCTGCAACTGGATGGTGCCGCCGGGCTCGACCGACGCGTTCTGCCTCGCCTGCCGCCACAACGGCACGGTGCCGGATGTGTCCGACCCGAAGAACCTGCATCACTGGCAGGAGATGGAACTGGCCAAGCACCGGCTGTTCTACACGCTGCTGCGCTGGAACCTGCCGCTGAAGACCCGCGCCGAGGACCCGGAGCACGGCCTGATCTTCAACTTCCTCGCCGACCCGCCCGCCGCGGACGGCCCCAAGGTGATGACCGGCCACGAGAACGGCGTCATCACCATCGCGCTGGTCGAGGCCGACCCGGCCGAGCGCGAGAAGCGCCGCACCGGCATGGGCGAGCCCTACCGGACCCTGCTCGGCCATTTCCGCCACGAGGTCGGGCACCATTACTGGGACATCCTCGTGCGGGATGCGGGCAAGCTCGAACCCTGCCGGGCGATGTTCGGCGACGATTCGCAGGATTACGGCGAGGCGCTGAAGCGCCACTACGACCAGGGCCCGCCCGCCGACTGGCAGGAGAACTTCGTCTCGGCCTACGCCACGACCCATCCGTGGGAGGACTTCGCCGAGACCTGGGCCCACTACCTGCACATCGTCGACACCCTGGAGATGGCTGCAGCCTTCGGCCTTCAGGTGAAGCCCGACGTCGACCGCTCCGGCGAGATCTCCGCGCAGATCACCTTCGACCCCTACACGGCGCAGACCATCCAGCAGATCGTGGATGCGTGGCTGCCGCTGGTCTTCGCGCTCAACAGCATGAACCGCGCGATGGGCGAGGGCGACCTCTACCCCTTCGTCCTCGCCCCGCCGGTGGTGCGCAAGCTCGGCTTCATCCACGACCTCGTCCACGGCCGGGTCTGAGCGGGCCCAGTCAGGGGTTCCCAAAGGGCGAGCCCTTTGGCGGGGCACCGGGGCAGAGCCCCGGTTTCCCTCCAAGACCAGGGCTCCGCCCTGGACCCGCGAAAGGACTTGTCCTTTCGAAACCTGGGTTTCAGCAGGCGAGGGCTTCTCCGAACAGCACGTCGGCGATGCGGGTGGGCTCGACCGGCTTCTCGCAATGGATCGCGTCGCGCAGGCGCTCGGGGATCACCGTGCTCTCGTAGCCGGTGGCGAACACGAACGGCACGCCGCGCTGCCGCAGCGCGTCGGCTACCGGGTAGACCATCGTCTGGCGCAGGTTGATGTCGAGCACCGCCCCGTCGATCCGCGGTGCGTCGGACAGGATCGCCAGCGCGTCCTCGACGCTGCCGACGGGGCCGATCACCTGCGCGCCGTTCTCCTCGAACACGCGGCGCAGGTCGTCGGCGATGAAGTACTCGTCCTCGACGACGAGCACGGTGCGCCCTTCCAGCAAGCGGGATCGGGTCATCGTTCGGCTCCCTGACAGGCGTTCCGACACCGACGCGCGGGGCGCCGGGATCGGACAGCAGTCAGGGAAGAACCCCGTGAACGGTAACGAGTTCGTGAACGGCCGTCCGGAGGGGCGTTAGAACAGCCCGCCGCCGCCCGACATGCGGCCGACGCCCTGCTTGGCCATGGCGTTGTTCGGGTCGAGGCGCGCGGCCTGCTGGTAGCTCTCGGCGGCTTCCTTGCGGCGGTTGGTCTTCTCGTAGGCAAGCCCACGATAGGCCCAGGACGCGGAGTCCTTCGAATTGACGTTGAGCGCCGCGTTGAAGTCCTCGATCGCCTTGTCGTACTGGTTCTGCGCGATCAGGCTCTGGCCGCGGGCAGCGTAGGGCGCGGCGACGAACGGGTTGCGGTCGATGGCGGCGGCGAAGTCGCCGATCGCGTCCGGGTGGTTCCCCTGCTTCTGCCGCACGAGGCCGCGGGCGTGGTAGGCTTCGGCCGATTCCGGTGCGAGGCGGATCGCGACGTTGAGGTCGTTGAGCGCGCCGTCGAGGTCGCCCTGCGCCCGCTCCAGATTCGCCCGGCCGATATAGGCGGCGGAGAAGTTCGGATCGTTGGCGATGGCTTTCGAGAAGTCCTGCATCGCCGCGTCGGCCCGGCCGGTCTGGCGGTAGGCCAGCGCGCGGTTGTTGAAGGCCGAGGCCGAGGACGGATCGAGCTGGATCGACTTCGAGAAGTCGCCGATCGCGTCGCCGAACTGGCCCGAGCGGGCATAGGCCGCCCCGCGGGTGTTGTAGGCGCCGGCATCCGACGGGTTGCGGGCGATCACGTCCGACAGCGAGGCGATGTTGACATTGGTGGCCCCCGTCGTGTCCGTCTCCATCACGGCGAACTGGCGCGGCGCGGAGGTGGCGGTGCCGTAGGTCTCGCAGCCGGCGAGCGCCGCGGCCGTCAGTGCGACGGCGCCGACCAGCCTCGCCTTCGGTCCCTGCAGCGTCATCCCGATCATCTTCGATTCTCCCCCGCGTCGCGTCCGCGGATGCCGGTCCCGGCGGACCTGGGTTCCCTCGTCGCGCACGCTGCCGCAACAGAGTGAATGGGCGCTTAAGGTCCGCTGAAAACGGCGCCCCGTCCCGCTGCTCAAGCGGCGCGATGTGGCGAAGGTGTGGCCCCCGTCCCGGCACCCCCCTCGGGAGACGCGGGGGGCCTCAGACTTTCGTCGGCTGTTGCCGATGCGCGACAGGATTTACGGTTAAGCTTCAACGCTCGGGCGGCGCAACGGCGCGCCTGCGGGGGGAACGTCATGGGCTCGCAATATCCCCTGTCGGGGCTCCGCATCCTCGTCGTCGAGGACGAGTACTTCACCGCGCAGGACACGCGGCGGATCATCGAGCGGGCCGGCGGCGCCGTGGTCGGGCCGTTCGGGGAGGTGCCCGAGGTGATGGCCGAGGGCCTGGACCAGCCGCTCGACGCCGCGGTGGTCGATATCGGCCTGCGCGGGCAGACCTCGTATCGCCTCGCCGACGCGCTGGAGGCCCGCGGCGTGCCCTACCTCTTCGCCACCGCCCACGATTCGAACGTCGTGCCGGAGCGGTTCTCGGGCGTGCCGCTGCTGCAGAAACCCTTCGGCGATCCCGAACTCGTCCGGCTGGTCGCCGGGCTCAAGGGGCCGGCTTCGGGATCAGCCGGGTGACGTGACCCATCTTGCGGCCGGGCCGGGCCTCGGCCTTGCCGTAGAGGTGGAGATGGGTGCTGCCCTCCGCGAGCAATGCGTGCCAGCGCTCCGACGCGTCGCCGATCAGGTTCTCCATCTCGACGCTCATGCCGCCGGTGCGGGCGGTACTGCCCAGCGGCCAGCCGCAGACGGCGCGCACCGTCTGGGCGAATTGCGAGGTCAGCGCGCCTTCCGTGGTCCAGTGCCCGGAATTGTGCACCCGCGGGGCGATCTCGTTGACGACGAGGCGGGCGGGGCCGGCCTCCGCCTCCACCTCGAACAGCTCGACCGCGAGCACGCCGACATAGTCGAGCGCCTCGGCGATCGCGCGGGCGATCCTTTCGGCCGCTGCGGCGGTCGCCGGATCGAGGCCGGAGGCCGGCACGCGGGTGAAGGCCAGGATGTGGTCGCGGTGCTCGTTCTCGCAGGGCTCGTAGGCCGCGAACGCCCCGTCCGGCCCGCGGGCGGCCACCACCGAGATTTCGCGCAGGAAAGGCACGAAGCCTTCGAGGATGCAGGGCGCCCCGTCGAAGCCCGCCAGGATCGCCACCGCGTCGTCGCCCTCGCGGATGGTGCGCTGACCCTTGCCGTCGTAGCCGAACCGGCGCGTCTTCAGGATCGCCGGGCGACCGAGCTCTTCGAGAGCCGTCTCAAGCTCCTCCGCCGTCCCGACCTCCCGGTAGGGCGCGGTCGGGATGCCGAGGCCATTCACAAAGTCCTTCTCGACCAGCCGGTCCTGCGTGGTCAGCAGGGCGTGCGCGCTCGGGCGCACGGTGGCGTGTTCGGCCAGGATCGCGGCGGTGGCGTGGGGGATGTTCTCGAACTCGTAGGTGACCACGTCGCAGGCATCCGCGAAGGCCGCGAGCGCGGCCTCGTCCTCGTAGGCTGCGACCGTGTGGGCGGCGGCGACGTCGAAGGCCGGGCTGTCGGCGTCGGGGGCGTAGACGTGGACCTTGAGGCCGTAATTCGCCGCCGCGAGCGCGATCATGCGGCCGAGCTGGCCGCCGCCGACGATGCCGAGGGTGGCGCCGGGCCGGATGGGCGGGGAAGGGGTCATCGAGTTCTGGCGTCTGTCAGGGTTGGGTGGTGTCGGGGCGCTCGGTGACGGATTCGGTCTGGCGGGCGCGCCACGCATCGAGCCGGGCGGCCAGCGCCGGGTCGGTCAGCGCCAGCACCGCGGCGGCCAGAAGCGCGGCGTTGACCGCGCCGGCCCGGCCGATGGCGAGCGTTCCCACGGGGATGCCCGCCGGCATCTGCACGATCGAGAGCAGGCTGTCCTGGCCCGACAGCGCCTTCGATTCCACCGGCACGCCGAAGACCGGCAACGGCGTCATCGCCGCCGTCATGCCGGGGAGGTGGGCGGCGCCGCCCGCGCCCGCGATCACCACCTTGAAGCCCGCCTCCCGCGCGCCCTTGGCGAAGGCGACGAGCCGGTCCGGGGTGCGGTGGGCCGAGACGATGCGGGCGTCGTAGGCGACCTGAAGCGCGTCGAGCGTCTCGGCGGCGTTGCGCATGGTCGCCCAGTCGGACTGGCTCCCCATGATGATCGCGACCGGGGGAGATCCCGCCATCGTCGTCCTGATCCGCTGCGCACGAGAGGCGGGCCAGCGCCCGCGAAGCGGGTCGCATAACAGGCGCGTGCGTGCGCCCGCAAGCGCGGCCGGAGCATCCTGCCGCAGCCCATCGAAAAAGCGCGGGACGGGCGTGTTTTGCCGGAGCCGAAGCCGGGTCTTCGCGTTGTGAGCGTAATGGCCCTCGACTGGGCCTTCCTTACAACCAGCGAGTCCTCCGATGTCCACTCAGGACCCGATCACGCGCGCCCGTACCCCCTCCCATATCGACATCTACGACACCGCCAGCCGCCGTCACTGGGCCGACCTCTTGCAGGTCACCGACGAGCGCCTGCGCAAGGCCGTCCGCATGGTCGGCACCCGCGTCTCCAGCGTCACAGCCTATCTGGCAAAATAGCCCGGCCTCAAACTCACTCCGTCATTACGAGCGGAGCGAAGCAATCCAGCGGCGCGAGCTCTCCGGAGAATGCGGAGCGCTGGATTGCGTCAGTTCCGCCTCGCAATGACGGCGCGGGTCTGAACGGATCGGTCGAGGCCGTTGGACGCGAAAAAACGCCCGGCGTCACGCGATGATGTCGGGCGTCATCTGGTCTTCGAGCAGGTTGATGCGATCGCGCAGGATCAGCTTGCGCTTCTTCAGCCGCTGGATCTGCAACTGATCGCCCGCCACGCTGAGCTTGAGCGCCTCGATCGCCTCGTCGAGGTCGCGGTGCTCCTCGCGCAACCGGCTGAGCTCGCCCGCCGGATCGGGGTTCAGATCGTTGGCAACCTCGTCCGCCATCATCGCTCGAAACACGCCATCGCACCGACCGGCCCGACCATGCGCCAAGCCTCCCGGCGGGGCAAGGCGGGCGAGCCAAGCTCGGCGGATTCGGCCGGGGATAGGGGGGAGAAGGTTCTTCCGCCAAGACCCCGCAATTTGAAATGAGCTTGTTATCCTGCCGTGCATTTTGCCGCCGAATGGCTTCGACAGCGGCGGTTTCCTGTGCCAGTCTACGGAGGTCGGAAACGATAGAGGAGCTTCCCCTCATGTCCTTGCAGACGCATTTGAGCCAGCTCGCCGCCAAGCACGATGCTTTGGAGCGCGAGCTTCACGACGCGATCCAGTCGCCCTCCAGCAACGACCTGCGCATCGCCGAACTCAAGCGTAAGAAACTGCAGTTGAAGGACGAAATCCAGCGCCTCCAGTCGCACGAGACCGTGCACTAGGGCGCCGACCCGAGGCCCGCGGCCCACGCCGCCGGGCCTTTTTCTTTGTTCATCGCGTATGCCGCCGCCTGGGCCACCAGCGCGGCGGTCTTCGTTTTTGGGCCATGCCCGCGCTATCTTGCGAACCGACGAGCCCGGAGCGAACCGGGCCCCGCGAGGAAGCCCGATGAACCGCTACGCCGACCTCCACGCCGCGTCGCTGAGCGACCGCGAGGGTTTTTGGCTCGACGCCGCCGATGCCATCGACTGGGACGCGGCGCCGACCCGCGCTTTCGATCCGACCCAGGGCGCCTACGGCCGCTGGTTCCCGGAGGCCCGGCTCAACGTCTGCCGCAACGCCGTCGACCGCCACGCCGAGGGGGGCCGCGCCGACCAGCCGGCGATCATCCACGATTCGCCCGTCACCGGCACGAAGCGCACGGTCACCTACGGCGAACTGAAGGACGAGGTGGCGGTGTTGGCCGGACTGCTCGCCGAGTTCGGCGTCGGCCACGGCGACCGGGTGGTGATCTACATGCCGATGGTGCCGGAGGCGCTCTTCGGCATGCTGGCCTGCGCCCGGCTCGGTGCGATCCACTCGGTGGTGTTCGGCGGGTTCGCCGCCAACGAACTCGCCGCCCGCATCGAGGACGCGACGCCGAAGGTGATCCTCGCCGCCTCCTGCGGCATCGAGCCGAGCCGCGTCGTAGCCTACAAGCCGCTGCTCGACGCCGCCATCGCCCGCTCCGCTCACAAGCCCGAAGCCTGCCTGATCCTGCAACGGCCGCAAGGCCTGGCCGCGATGACCGAGGGCCGCGACCGCGATTGGGCCGAGAGCGTCGAGCAGGCGCGACGCGACGGGCGCCGGGCCGATCCGGTGCCGGTGGCGGCGACCGATCCGCTCTACATCCTCTACACCTCGGGCACGACCGGCCGGCCAAAGGGCGTGGTGCGCGATTCCGGCGGCTACTGCGTCGCGCTGACATGGTCGATGACGCATCTCTACGACGTGGCGCCGGGCGAGGTGTATTTCTGCGCCTCCGACATCGGCTGGGTCGTGGGCCATTCCTACATCGTCTACGGCCCGCTGCTGCACGGCTGCACCACCGTGCTCTACGAGGGCAAGCCGGTCGGCACGCCGGACGCCGGCGCGTTCTGGCGGGTCGCGGCCGAGCACGGCGTCTCGACGCTGTTCACCGCGCCCACGGCCCTTCGCGCCATCAAGAAGGAAGACCCGCGCGCGCAAAAACTCGCGGATTACGACCTGTCGCGGCTGCGCGCCCTGTTCCTCGCGGGCGAGCGCGCCGACCCGGATTCCGTCGCCTGGGCCGAGCGGGCGTTGGGGAAGCCGGTGATCGACCATTGGTGGCAGACCGAGACCGGCTGGGCGATCGCCGGCAACCCGCTCGGGGTCGAGCCGCTGCCGGTCAAGCACGGTTCGACGGCGAAGCCCATGCCGGGGTACGACCTCCACGTCCTCGACGAGGCCGGCAAGCCGGTGCCGACCGGCACGATGGGCACCATCGCCCTCAAGCTGCCGCTGCCGCCGAGCTGCCTCCCGACCCTGTGGAACGCCGACGACCGCTTCCGCCAGAGCTACCTCACAACCTATCCGGGCTATTACGACACCTCGGACGCGGGCGTGGTCGATGCCGACGGCTACGTCACGGTGCTGGGCCGCACCGACGATATCATCAACGTCGCCGGCCACCGCCTCTCCACCGGCGGCATGGAGGCGGTGCTGGCCTCGCACCCGGACGTCGCCGAATGCGCCGTGATCGGCATCCGCGACGCGCTCAAAGGGGAAGCTCCCTGCGGCTTCGTCGTCCTCAAGTCCGGCGTTGACAAGGCGCCGGAGGAACTGGAGCGCGAACTGGTCGCCAAGGTCCGCGACGAGATCGGCCCCGTGGCGGCCTTCCGCCTCGCCCTCACCGTCGGGCGCCTGCCCAAGACGCGCTCGGGCAAGATCCTGCGAGCCACGATGAAGCGCATCGCCGACGGCGAAGAGTTTTCGATGCCGCCGACCATCGAGGACCCGGCGGTGCTGGAGGAGATCGGCGTGAGCCTGAAGGAGCGGGGGATCGGGGGGTGACGACCGTCCAGAGCATCGGCCCGAGAGGTGGGAACCGGCTCTCGGAAGAAAGCCGATGCGGCACGTCAACTTAGAGCGGCGATCGTAAAGCGCGACGCAAGTCCCTCCCCCCTCTGCGGGGGAGGGTGTCCGCGGAGCCGACGGGAGAGGGGCAGCGCAACGCTACCGCCTCGCCGCCGTTGTCCAGCCATCTCCGGAAGCCGGGCTCCCCTCTCCCGACCCCCTTCGGGGGCCACCCTCCCCCGCAGAGGGGGGAGGGATGCGGCACGGCAACTTAGACAATCGTCCTGGATTTCATGTCCAGGACGATTGTCTAGCTCGCGCGACGATGCAGAGTGGGGTCGTCGAGAAGGCTCTCGACCATCCGGCGCAGCGCGGCCTCGTTAGAGGTGGCCGGCAGGACGCGCTCGCCGACGACGAGGCTCGGGATCGAGCGGATGCCGAGGATGCGCGCGCGCCGCCGGTCGGCCTCGACCTGGGCCCGCGTCTCGGGCCGCCGGACCGCCGCGCGGAACGCCGCCGCATCGAGGCCGACGGCAGCGGCGCAGGCTTCGAGCACGGCCTCGTCGCCGACGTTCCGATTCTCGGTCAGGTGCGCCGCCTGAATGCGGTCGAACGCATCCCAGTGCGCGGCCTGCCCGCCCAGGATTTCGGCGGCCTTGCAGGCCAGCGCGCCCGGTAGCCCGTGCGGGTACTCGAAGGGCTGCGCCCGCATCCCCTCGACGTCGATGCGGCCCGGCTGGTCGTCGGCGGCGGCGCACTGCACCCAGTGCCCGAGGATGATCTCCTTGGCGGCGGGCATCGAGCCGAACACCTCGGACATCCGCTCGCGGCTGTCTTGAAGCACGAAGCAGCGGTGCTTGATCTCGACCGGAAAATCCTGGACGAGACGGCGCAGGCGCGGCGACATGACGAAGCACCAGCCGCATAACACATCGTGAAAAAATTCAATACTCATCTTGGTCATTGATCTTCCCCGATCATCGCAGATGATCGGAATCTGTGTCCCGCGACGGGGCATGAACAGCAAATTTAATTGGGAATGCTTGCCGACTTTGGTCATACCCGCCGCCTGCCGGGCCCGGCCCGGGGATCGGGGGCGCCGGATCGGGACGGGGGCGGAATGGACAGGTCGTTCGCGCGAATCACGCTGGAACAGTGGCGGGCCTTCGTGGCCGCGGCGCAGAGCGGGAGCTTCCTCCAGGCGGCCGAGCGGCTCGGCAAGACGCAGTCCGCGATCAGCCACGCGGTGCGGAAGATGGAGGAGTGCCTCGGCCAGGACCTGTTCGTGGTCGAGGGCCGCCGGACACGGCTGACCCATATGGGCCGGATGGTGCTGCCGCGCGCCCGCGAACTCGTCGGGCACGCCGCGCAGATCGAGCAGTTCTGCACCGGCTTCGACCCGGAGGCCGAGGGCGAGGTCGCCATCGCCATCGACATCATCTTCCCGCGTCGGCTCCTATTCCGGGCGCTCTCGGACTACGCGCGGATCTACCCCAACCTCTCGGTGATCGTGCACGAGACGGCGCTCTCGGGCGCGAAGGCGATGATGGAGGACGGGCGCATCAGCATCGCCATCGCCGGTCAGCTCCCCACGAGCACGATCGTCGAGCCGATCCTGCCGGTGCGCTTCCTGTGCGTGGCCGCGCCCGGCCACCCGCTCCAGGCCCTGCCCGAACCGACCCACGCCGTCCTCAAGGAGCATCGGCAGGTGGTGCTGAGCGATTCCGGCCCGCGGGGCGTCGACAGCGGCTGGCTCGGCTCGCGCCGCCGCTGGACCGTCAGCCACATCGCCACCTCGATCGCCCTGGTCTGCGCGGGGGAGGGCTTCGCGTGGCTGCCCGAGCACGCGATCCGGGACGAACTCGCCGCCGGCCGCCTGCAGCCGCTGCCCCTTGCCCAGGGCGCCCGCCGCGTCGTCCAGCTCCATCTCGGCTACATGGACCACGACGGAGACATGCGGCAGGTGCTCGACCTCGTCGGCGTGTTCTGCGACGCGGTCGCGGAAGCGGAGGACGAGGGCGTCGTCCCGGATGGCGGTCGCCGGCCGTCGGACGACGACGAGGCCGGAACGAGGGTGTAGCGCCTCCTGTCGCGCCTTTTGCCGAGCGAGGCTTCCGGCGGGTCAGCCGTCGGCACCGAAGCGCTCCGCGAGGAAGTCGACCAGCACCCGCACGCTCGGCGCGAGGCTGCGACGGGAGGGGAACACCGCGTGGATGATGCCGGGGGTCGGCGTCCAGTCCGGAAGCACCCGTTCGAGCGTGCCGGCGGCGAGGTGGTCGCGCACGAGGTAGACGGGCAGCTGGACGATGCCGACGCCGTCGATGGCCGCCTGCCGCAGGGTGACCATGTCGTCCGAGGTGAAGCGCGGCGCGAAGGGGACGCTCGCCGGAGGCCCGTCCGCGCGTCCGATCTCCCAGACGTGGCGGGTCTCGGAGCGGATCAGGTCGATCCCTTCGAGGCCGCGCAGGTCGTCCGGCTGCCGCGGTCGGCCCCGGCGGGTCAGCAGCGCCGGCTGACCGACGAGCGCCTGCTCGCTCCGCGCCAGGACCCGCATGACGAGGTCGCTGTCGTCCAGCGGCGGGAAGCGCACCCGCAGGGACAGGTCGATCCCCTCCTCGATCATGTCGACGCGGCGGTTCGTGGCGATCAGCCGGACCGCGACCTTCGGGTAGGCGAGCAGGAAGTGCGAGAGCATCGTCGAGACCCGCGCCTGGGCGAGGGCGATGGGGCAGCTGACGCGCAACTGCCCGTGCGGCTCGGCGCGCCAGCGCTCCACCGTCTCCTGCGCGGCCTGCGCCTCGGCGTCGATCGCCCGGCAATGGACGAGATACGCCTCGCCGATCTCGGTCAGGGAGAAGCGGCTCGACGAGCGCTGGATCAGGCGGGCGCCGATGGTGTCCTCCAGCGCCGCGATGCGTCGGCTGAGGGTCGATTTCGGCAGGCCGAGCATGCGCGCGGCCGGCGAGAAGCCGCCGTGCTCGGCGACCTTGGCGAACAGCAGGAGATCCGTGAGGTTGTGCATCGCCTCGTTCCATTTCTGGAACGGGGCGTGCCATCCATCGCTCCTCCCGGCAAGGGGGCCGGCGCCTAGCTCTCGGGCCGTACCGCAGAGAAGGAGGCCCCCATGCCCAAGGTTCTCGTGCTCTACCACTCCACCTATGGTCACATCGAGACGATGGCCGAGGCCGTCGCCGAGGGGGCCCGCGAGGCCGGCGCCGAGGTGGCGATCCGGCGCGTTCCGGAAACGGTTCCCGAGGCGGTGGCCCGCCAGTCCGGCTACAAGCTCGATCAGGCCGCTCCGCTCGCCCGCGTCGAGGAGTTGCCGGACTACGACGCGATCGTCGTCGGCGCCGGCACCCGCTACGGACGCCTGCCGGCCCAGATGGCCGACTTCCTCGACCGGACCGGCGGCCTCTGGGCCGAGGGCGCCCTGAACGGCAAGGTCGGCGCGGTCTTCACCGCCACGGCGACCCAGCACGGCGGACAGGAGACGACCCTGTTCTCGCTGATCACCAACCTGATGCATCTCGGGCTCGTGATCGTCGGACTGCCCTACGGCTTCAAGGGGCAGATGACGCTCGACGCGGTGAGCGGCGGCAGCCCCTACGGCGCCACCACGATCACCGGCGGCGACGGGTCCCGCACCCCGAGCCCGAACGAACTCGACGGCGCCCGCTTCCAGGGCCGGCACGTCGCGCAGGTCGCCGCCCGCCTCGCCGCCTGATCCCGCCCGCCAAGCTGCCTGCCAAGCCCGCCCACGAGGAGACGCGTCATGCGTATTGCCCGATCGGTTGCCCTCGCGCTCGTCCTCGTGCTCGCCGCAGGGTCGGCGGCGGGTTGGCTCCGCGCCACCCGCGCCGAGGAGGCGCCCGCCGGCAAGCCGGAGACCGTCCAGACGGTGGAGACCGAGGCGGTCTCCGCCGAGCCCGTCGCCCGCACCGTCACCGCCGCGGCCTCGCTGCGGGCGGTGCGGCAGGTGATGCTCTCGGCGGAGGTCGCGGGCCGGGTCACGGCGATCCGCTTCGAGGGCGGCGGGCGGGTCGCCGCGGGCGCGCCCCTCGTCGAGCTGTTCGCCGACCCGCAGCGGGCCGAACTCGAACGCTACCGCGCCGACGAGACGCTGGCCCGGCTGCAGCTCGACCGCGGCAGCGAACTCCTGCAGCGCGCCGCGACCGCGCAGGCGGAGGTCGACAAGCGCCGGGCGGGCCTCGACCAGGCCCGGGCCCTGCGCGAGGGCGCGGAGGCGGCGCTCGCGCAGCGCACCGTGCGGGCGCCGTTCGCGGGCGAACTCGGCCTGCGCCGGACCGATCTCGGCCACACCCTCAAGCCCGGCGACCCGATCGCCACCCTGACCGACCTCGACGCGCTCTACGTCGATTTCGCGTTGCCGCAGCGCCATCTCGCGGATCTGCGCGTCGGGCAGGCGGTGGAGGTGGAGAGCGACGCGGCGGGCGGGCGACGCTTCACCGCGCGGCTCGAGACCATCGACCCCCAGATCGACCCCGCCACCCGCAACATCGCCCTGCGGGCGCGGCTCGACAACCGCGAGGCCCTGCTGCGTCCGGGGGCCGCTGCCTCGGCGAGCCTGAGCTTCGCCCCGGAGGCCGGCGGCCTCAGCGTGCCCGAGACCGCGATCGTGGCGAGCGCGGCCAGCGACACCGCCTTCGTGGTGCGCGACATCGACGCCTCGGGCCGCGGGCGCGCGGAGCAGGTCGCGGTCGCCACCGGCCGCCTCCGGGACGGGCGCGTGGCCGTCACGGGCGGCCTCCGCGCGGGCGAGACGGTCGTCACCGCCGGCCAGATCCGCCTGAGCTCCGGCGCCGCCGTGCGGGTCGAGACGTCGGCCCGCCCGGTCGCCACGGCCTCCGTCGGCGCCGACCGGCGCTGACCGCCCCTCCCACGGATCAAGAAGCGAGGAACCCCTCGATGGCCTTCACGGACCTGTTCGTGCGCCGCCCGACCCTGGCGGTCGTGGTCAGCCTGCTCCTGCTGATCGGGGGCGCCTTCGCGCTCTTCGCCCTGCCGCTACGCCAGTATCCCAAACTGCAGAGCGCGGCGATCACCGTCGAGACGCGCTATCCCGGCGCTGCGCAGGACCTGATGCAGGGCTTCGTCACCGCCCCGCTCGCCCAGGCCGTGGCGACCGCCGACGGCATCGAGTACCTGACCTCGATCTCGACGGAGGGGCGCAGCCTGATCAAGGCGCGCCTGCGGCTCGACGCGGACGCCGACCGCAGCCTGTCCGAGATCATGGCCAAGGTGCAGCAGACGAAGTACCGCCTGCCCCGGGAGGCGTTCGACCCGGTGATCGAGAAGGTCACCGACGATCCGACCGCGGTCATGTACGTGGCGCTGATGAGCGACACGCTCCCGGTGCAGGAGATCAACGACTACGCGGTGCGCGCTGTGCAGCCGCTGCTCTCCTCGGTCAAGGGCGTCGCCTCGGTGCAGATCATGGGCGGGCGCAACCTCGCCATGCGGGTCTGGCTCGACCCGGACAAGCTCGCCGCCCACGACGTCACCGCCGCGGAGGTGTCGCAGGCGCTCGCGCGCAACAACGTCCAGATCGCCGCCGGGCAGGTGAAGGGCGCGATGACCGCCGCGGCGGTCGCCGCCGACACCGACACGCAGGATCCCGAATCCTTCCGCCGCATGGTCCTGCGCGACGGCATCGCCGCCGTGCGCCTGGAGGACGTCGCCCGCATCGAGGTCGGCGGCCAGGACTACGAGCAGAGCGCGCTCATCAACGGGCGCCGGGCGGTGGTCGTGGCCGTCAACGGCACGCCCGAGGCCAACCCGCTGGACATCGTCGCGGCGGTGACCGGCCTGCTGCCGCAGCTCGAACGCTCGAAGCCGCCGGGCCTCGACATCAGCAACGTCTTCGACGTCGCCCGCTTCGTGCGCGCGGCCCTCACGGAGGTCGAGCACACGCTGGTCGAGGCGGCGATCGTCGTCGTGGTGGTGATCTTCCTGTTCCTCGGGTCCTGGCGGGCCGTGCTGATCCCGATGGTGACGATCCCGCTCTCGCTGGTCGGGGCCGCCGGGCTGATGCTGCTGGCCGGCTTCAGTCTCAACCTGCTCACGCTCCTCGCGATGGTGCTCGCCATCGGCCTCGTCGTGGACGACGCCATCGTCGTGGTCGAGAACGTCTACCGGCACATCGAGGAGGGCCTGAGCCCGTTCGAGGCCTCGCTGCGGGGCGCGCGCGAGGTGGTCGGCCCCGTCGTCGCCATGACGATCACGCTGGCGGCGGTCTACGCGCCGATCGGACTGATGGGCGGGCTGACCGGCTCGCTGTTCCGCGAGTTCGCCTTCACCCTGGCGGGCGCCGTGCTGGTCTCGGGACTCGTGGCCCTGTGCGTGTCGCCGATGATGAGCGCGCTGCTGCTGCGCCCGCAGAGCCCGCAGAGCCCGCAGAGCCCGCGGGGCTTCGGGGCGTGGATCGAGCGGGTCTTCGCCCGGCTCGCGGAGCGCTACTTACGGCTCCTGCGCGCCACCCTGCGGGTCCGCCCGCTCATGCTGCTCGCCGGCCTCGCCACCCTCGTCGGCACCGGCTTCCTCTATGCCGGCTTCCAGCGGGAATTCGCCCCGAGCGAGGACCAGGGCACGGTGATGGAGGTCGCCAAGGCGCCGCGCTACGCCAACCTCGACTACACCGAGCGCTATTCGGCGCGGCTGGAGGCGGCCTTCCGTCGTCTGCCGGAGACCGACACGACCTGGGTGCTCAACGGCTCCAGCCAGACGGAGCCCGGCCCGCGCTCGGTCTTCGCGGGCGTCAACCTCGCGCCCTGGGACAAGCGGACGCGCAGCGCCAGCGCGATCATGGCCGAACTCCAGGCCGACGGCGCCCAGAATCCCGGCCTCGCCGTGATGGCCTTCCTCCTGCCGGCCCTGCCGACGGCGCCGGGCCTGCCGGTGCAGATGGTCCTGCGCGATCCGGTCGACTTCGCGCAGCTCCAGGCCGAGAACGCGCGCCTCCAGAAGGAGATGCGGGAGAGCGGCCTGTTCGCGGTGGTCGATTCCGACCTGTCCTGGGACAAGCCCGGCGTCACGCTCTCGGTCGATCGCGATCGGGCGAGCGACCTCGGCCTGTCGATGCGCGACGTGGCCGGCACCCTCGCGATCCTGGTGGGCGAGAACTACGTCAACCACTTCGCCTTCCGCGGTCGGTCCTACGACGTCATCCCGCAGGTGGAGCGGCGCTTCCGGGCCGATCCGGCCGACCTCGGCCGCTTCTACCTGCGGGCCCGCTCGGGTGCGCTCCTGCCGCTCGACACGGTGGTGCGCTCCTCCCAGCGCGCCGAGCCGAACCAGCTCGGCCAGTACGACCAGATGAACGCGGCGACCCTCTCGGCGGTCCCGGCGCCGGGCGTGACGATGGGGCGGGCGGTGGCCTTCCTCAAGGAGCGGACGCAGGCGCTGCCCGCCGGGCTCGACGTCGCGTGGCTCGGCGAATCGCGCCAGTTCGTCACCGAGGGCGACCAGCTCACCATCGCCTTCGGCCTCGCCCTCGTGGTGATCTTCCTCGTGCTGGCCGCGCAGTTCGACAGCTTCCGCGATCCGCTGGTGATCCTGGCGAGCGTGCCGCTCTCGATCTTCGGGGCGCTGCTGCCGCTCTGGCTCGGCTACGCCACGCTCAACATCTTCACCCAGATCGGCCTCGTGACCCTCGTCGGGCTCATCGCCAAGCACGGCATCCTGATGACGGCCTTCGCCAACGAGCTTCAGGTCAGCCGCGGGCTCGACCGCGGGGCCGCGATCGTCGAGGCGGCCCGCATCCGCCTGAGGCCGATCCTGATGACCACGGCGGCGATGGTGGTCGGGCTGCTGCCCCTGGTCTTCGCCGCCGGGGCGGGCGCGGCGAGCCGCTTCGCCATCGGCGTGGTGGTGGTGGCCGGGATGCTGGTGGGCACGCTGTTCACGCTGATCGTGCTGCCGAGCGTCTATACGATGCTGGCCCGCGACCACCGCCCGGACGCGGCCAGGAATCCGGTCGAGAGCCCGGTCGAGGACCGGGCCGGCCTGTCCGCGCCGGCGGAGTGATCCTGAAGCATCGGCCCGAAAGGTGGATGCCGGCTTTCGGAAGAAGCCGATGCGGCACGAGAACCCAGCGCATCGGCCCGAAAGGTGGATGCCGGCTTTCGGAAGAAACCGATGCGGCACGGGAATCTGGACGATCGTCCAGGCGCTACCTGAAGTCACCTAAACTTCGGCCTGGACGCCCTCGCACCCCACCGGTGCGGGGGCGTTCGCATATGCAGCGAAAGGGGCCGCGTGGGAGGGGCGCTCCGCCATGCCGTCGAATGAATTGTCTGCAATATATCCGGCGTCATCGACCATCCGCCGTGCAGCAACGATCGGATCTCCGGCGCATCGCCGCTTTCCTGACGAGATATGTTAAATCGCCTTGAGACATTACTGGATAATAATTTCTCCTCTCTATCAATCCGCGAGAACATCAAGAGTCGAGAATTGGTCTAGTTCCATGAGATGGATTCCGAAATAAGCCCGATATTTCGAACTGTTTCCGAATCACCGGCGCGTGCGATGACCTTGGGCGACGACGCAGTGCAGCACGGGACGGGCACGGAAACATCCGGCCCCCCGGTCCGCTCCGGCCACAGGGTCCGGCGGCTGCACAACCTGAGATGAAAATCTCGGAGCGTCGGGACGCGCCCTCCGATCCGGTGGCCGCGCCCGCCGCGCATTCCGGTGCGCTCCAGCAACGTGACGAAGCACGAAGCAGAGAGGACGACCCGCCAATGACCCCATCAACGCCGTCGGCATCGACGACATCGCGATCTACACCCCCGGCCAATACTACGACCTGGCCGATCTCG
Organism: Methylorubrum subtropicum; assembly: GCF_038442325.1. Taxonomy (NCBI): domain Bacteria; kingdom Pseudomonadati; phylum Pseudomonadota; class Alphaproteobacteria; order Hyphomicrobiales; family Methylobacteriaceae; genus Methylorubrum; species Methylorubrum subtropicum. The sequence continues at coordinate 162,609 of NZ_JBBXMW010000011.1, forward strand.
CCGCCGCGCACGGGATCGACCCGGCCAAGTACACCAAGGGGATCGGCCAGGAGCGCATGGCCGTGCCCGCGCCCGACGAGGACATCGTCACCATGGCGGCCAACGCCGTCGCCCCGCTCCTGAGCGACGTCGTGCGCGACGCCGTCAGCACGGTGATCTTCGCCACCGAGAGCGGCATCGACCAGTCGAAGTCGGCGGGTCTGTTCGTGCACGGCGTGCTGGGGCTCAACCCCAATTGCCGCGTGGTCGAGTTCAAGCAGGCCTGCTACGGCGCCACCGCCGGCATCCAGTTCGCCTGCGACCTCGTGCGCCAGCACCCCACCGAGAAGGTGCTGATCATCGCCTCCGACATCGCCCGCTACGAGCGCGGCTCGGAAGGCGAGTGCACGCAGGGCGCCGGCGCCGTGGCGATGGTGATCTCCGCCAACCCGCGCCTGATCGAGATCCACCCGCAGAGCGGCCTGTTCAGCGTCGACGTCATGGACTTCTGGCGGCCCAACCACCGCTCCGCGGCGCTCGTGGAGGGCAAGCTGTCGATCGACGTCTACCTGCGCTCGCTCACCGAGGCCTGGGCGGACTTCCGCCGCAAGGGCGGCCTGCCCCTCGACGCGGTCGACAAGCTCTGCTTCCACCAGCCGTTCACGAAGATGGCCAAGAAGGCCTTCGCGGCGCTGGCCGAGGCCGCCGGCCCCGAGGCCGCCCATCTCGGCGAGGCGAGCTATGCCGACAGCCAGGTCTACGGCCGCCTGATCGGCAACACCTACTCGGCCTCGCTCTACGTCGGCCTGTGCTCGCTCCTCGACAACTGCGCCGAGGATCTGGGCGGGCGCCATATCGGCCTGTTCAGCTACGGCAGCGGCTCGGTGGGCGAGTTCTTCACCGCGACCGTGCGCTCGAGCTACCGCCGCTACCTGCGCGCCGAGGCCCACAAGGCGATGATCGAGGCCCGCCAGCGCCTCGACGACGAGACCTACGCGGCGTGGTTCTACGACGTGCCCAAGCAGGTCGAGGACCGTGCGCTGCCCCAGGAGGCCGCCGGGCGCTTCCGCCTCGCGGCGGTCGAGGACCAGCGCCGGGTCTACGAGGAGGCGATCCCCGAGGCCCAGCTCGTGCCGCTCCAGGCCGTGGCCTGATCGCCATGGACCGGTCCGTCCACGTGAGCTGCCGCGTGTCCCGCGGCGGCGGCGAGATCGCCGAGATCCGCCTCGCCCGGCCGCGGCGCGGCAACGCCCTCGACGAGGTCATGCTCGGTGAGATCGCGTAAGCCGCGGCGGACCTCGCCCGGGAGTCGGACCTGCGGGCCGTGCTCCTCACCGGCGAGGGGCGCCACTTCTGCGCCGGCGCCGACCTGAACTGGATGCGCCGCGGGGCCTGCATGGGAGAGGCCGACAACCTGCGCGACGCCCGCCACCTCGTGACGGCGCTGCGCGGCCTCGCGGCCCTGCCGATGCCGGTGATCGCGGTGGCCCAGGGCTGCACCTACGGCGGCGGCCTCGGCCTGCTCGCCTGCGCCGACATGGTGCTGGCGGAGGAGGCGGCGACCTTCCGGTTCAGCGAGCCCTGCCTCGGGCTCGTGCCGGCGGTGATCGGGCCCTTCGTGGTCCGCGCGATCGGCGTGCGCCGGGCGCGCCGCCGCTTCCTGGCGGCGGAGGCGTTCGATGCGCGCGACGCCCTCGCGGACGGCCTCGTCCACGAGGTGGCGGCGGCCGACGCCCTGCGCGGCTGCAAGAGCCTGCTGGGACAGCTCCAGGAGCACACGGGCTCTCGGAGGAGGCGGAGAGCACCTGCCGCCTCATCGCCCGCCTGCGGGTCGGCGCGGAGGCGCAGGAGGGCATGGCCGCCTTCCTGGCCAAGCGCCGCCCCGCCTGGATCCCGGCCGTCGGCGAGGCCGCCTGAGGCCCCGCCATCCCTTCCCCCATTCCGATAGGAGATCGACTATGTGCGGCTTCCTCGCCGTCCAAGACGGCGCCCGCCCGATCGCGCGCCGCGACATCCTCGCCGGCCTCTCGGCGATCCGCCACCGCGGCCCCGACGAGCACGACATCTGGCTGGACCCGCGGGCGGGCGTCGCCCTCGGCCACACCCGGCTCAGCATCATCGGCCTCGACAACGGGCGCCAGCCCATCGCCTCGGCGGACGGGCAGGTGCAGCTCATCGTCAACGGCGAGTTCTACCACTTCGAGCGCATCCGCGCCGAACTCGAAGCCCGCGGCTGCCGCTTCCGCACCGAGAGCGACAGCGAGATCGCGCTGCACCTCTACCGCGAGTTCGGCACGGCCGGGCTGGAGCGTCTGCGCGGCGAGTTCGCGCTCGTGCTCTACGACGCGGCCGAGCGCCAGCTCGTGGCCATGCGCGACCGCTTCGGCATCAAGCCGCTGTTCGTCGCCGAGCACGCGGGCGCACTCTACGTCGGCTCCGAGGTCAAGGCGCTGCTCGCCGCCGGCGTGCCCGCGGTCTGGGACGAGGACGCCTACACGTCTCCCGCGGCTTCTATCTCGGCGACCGCACCCTGTTCCGGAACGTGCGCAGCCTCGCGCCGGGCCACATCCTGACCGCCGCGCCGCGCCGGGCCGCGTCCGCGAGCGCGCCTACTGGGACCTCGACTTCGCCACGGCGCAGGCCCTGGCCTAGGGGGACATGGGCGAGGCGGAGGCCGTCGAGGCCCTGCGGGCGGCGGTGCTGGAATCGGTCTCGCTGCGCCTGCGCGCCGACGTGCCGGTCGCGGTCTACCTCAGCGGCGGCATCGATTCCTCGGCGCTGCTCGGCTGCGCCACGCACCTGCGCGAGGCGCCGCTCGACGCCTTCAACCTCTCCTTCACCGACGACGGGGGCTACGACGAGCGCCGCTTCGCCGTCGAGGCCGCCGCCTTCAACGGCGCGCGCTTCCACCCGATCTCGGTCGCGCAGGACGACCTCGCCGACGATTTCGAGGACGCGCTCTGGCACAACGAGACGCCGTTCTTCAACGCGCACGGCGTCGCCAAGTACCGGCTCAGCCGGGCGGTCGCGCAGGCGGCTTCAAGGTCGTGCTGACCGGCGAGGGCGCCGACGAGATGTTCGCGGGCTATCCCCATTTCCGCCGCGACATGATCCTGCACAACCCGGAGGGCCAGGACCCGGCCGTCATCCGCGAACTGCGCGGGCGGCTCGCCGCGAGCGAGGGCGGCTACGGCCGAGACGCCTTACCCGCCGACGCCGCCTGGATGACCGAGCGCCTCGGCCACGGGATCTCCTGGGTCGGCAACCAGGCGGGCTGGTTCGACGCGCTCCAGCGGCTCTACGACGGCGGGCTGCGGGCGCGCGCCGGGGGCGTCGCCCCCTACCGGCGCTTCTACGACGGCCTCGACCACGGGCGGCTCGCCGGCCGCGATCCGGTGCACCGGTCGATGTATCTCTGGGCCAAGAGCTTCCTGCCGAACTTCGTGCTCACGACCCTCGGCGACCGGATGGAGATGGCCCACAGCATCGAGGGCCGCGTGCCGCTCCTCGACCACCACGCCGCGGAACTCGCCGCGCGCATCCCGGTCCGGCACAAGATCCGCGGCGCCACGGAGAAGCACGTCTTCCGCGAGGCGATGCGGCCGTTCCTGCCGGACGCCCTCTAGCGGCGCAAGAAGCACTACTTCCGCGCGCCCCCCGCGACGCCCCGGCGCGCGGACCGGCTCTCGCAGCTCGTGCGCGACACCCTCGCGAGCCGGACGCTGGACGCCCTGCCGTTCTTCGACGCGGGGGCCGTGCGGCGCGCCTACGCGGAGGCCGCCGACCTTCCGCCCGCCGGCCAGGCCGCCCTCGACCCGATGTTCACCGAGATCACCAGCCTGTGCCTGATGCAGCGCCGCTTCGGCCTGTCCGCCGGCCATGCGTCCGGTGAGCGCCTGGAGGTCGTGGCATGAGCGGCGCGGCTTCTCCCGGTGCGGGCGGCCTGCGGGTCGGCATCGTCGGCGCGGGGCTCAACGGCCTGGCCTTCGCCCTGCTCCTGCGGCGCCTCGGCATCGAGGCGCAGGTGTTCGAGCGCGGCGACGGCCCGCGGGACGCGGGTTCGGGCATCTATGTCTGGCCGCAGGGAGTGCAGGTACTGCGCTTCATCTTCGGCGACGACCGCGTCCTCGCGGCCGGGCAGCCGATCGAACACCTCGACACCCACGACCGCCACGGCCGACTGATCCACAGCCAGCCGGTCCGGCTCGATGGGTTCGACTTCCCGGCCCCGGCGGTGATGTTCCACCGCACCCGCCTGTTCCGGCTGCTGCGCGAGGCGCTGCCGCCGGACGTGGTGGTCTACGGGGCGCCCTGCACGGAGATCGAGCAGGACGGGGAGGGCGCCACGATCCGCCTCGCCGACGGCGGGCGCCGCCGCTTCGACCTCGTGGTCGGGACGGACGGCGTCTTCTCCGGGGTTCGCGCGCACGTCGCCCCGCAGGCGCGGGCGGTCGATACCGGGGTGGCGGCCTGCCGCGGCATCGTCACCTTCGACCATCCGGCGCTGCGGGGCGACCGCTGCCAGATCTTCAGCTACGACGGCGCCCGGGTCGTGACCTATCCGCTCGATGCCGCGCAGGGGCTGCGCTACTGGTTCTACGCCTACCAGCACCACGGCGAGCCCCTGCTGGAGAAGGCCAGGATCGAAGCGCATCTCTCGGAGATCGCCGAGCCCCTCCCGGCGATGATCGCCGCGACCGCGCCGGAGCGGATGATCAGCAACCGGCTCCACGCCGTCGAGGGGCTGGAGACGTGGCACTGCGGTGGCACCGCAGCCGGGTGGTCCTGATCGGCGACAGCGCCCACGCGATGCTGCCCACCCTCGGCTACGGCCTGACGCTCGGGCTGGAGAACGGGTTCGCCCTCGCCCAGGCGCTGCTGTGCAACTGCGACGGCGCCCCGGAGAGCGCGCTGCGCCGCTTCGATCGCCGGGTGGTGTCGCGCTCGCGCGACATGGTGGCGGTGATGAGCGACCTGACCGAGCTGTTCTACTTCCGCGCGGAGGGGTCGGTCACCCGCGAGAGCCTCCAGGCCCACATGGCCCGCTTCCGCGGGCTCGCCGAGACGACGGTGTTCTGATGGACGACGGCCTCTCCCGCGACGCCGTCCGGGCCTTCGTCGCTGGCCACGTCGCGCCCCATGTCGGGGATTGGGAGCGGGCGGGCACCTATCCGGCCGAACTCCACGCGCGGGCCGGCGCGGCGGGCCTGCTCGCCTACGGCACGGAGTCGGGCCCGGCGCTGCCGGACCGGCCGGTCCGAGCCCGCATCCTCATCGAGGAACTGACCCGCGGCGGCTCCCAGGGGCTGGCGATGGGCCTCGCCTCCCACGGGGTCAGCCTCGCGCTCGTCGCGCAGGCCGGGACCGCCTGGGCGGAGGATCTCGTCCGCGCCGTGCTGGCGGGCGAGCGCACGGTCGCCCTCGCGCTGACCGAGCCGGGCGCCGGCTCCGACCTCGCGGCGCTCCGGGCGCGGGCGGAGCCCCGCCCCGACGGGCGGTGGTCGATCACGGGCGAGAAGCGCTTCATCTGCAACGGGGCCCGCGCGGACGCCCTCGTGGTCGGCGCCCGCACCGGGAGCGGGCTCGGCCTGTTCCTGGTCGAACGCCCCGATCCGGGCCTGACCGCGGAGGCGATCGAGCCCTCGGGCTGGCGCTGCCTGCCGCTGGCCGGCCTGCGCTTCGAGGCGGTGCGCGCCCGGGCGATCTGCGGGCCGGAGGCGGCCGGCCGCGCCCTCCAGCGGGCGATGACCCAGGAGCGGCTCAACCTCGCCGCCATGGCGATCACCTCCGCCGAGGCGGTGCGCGACGCCGCCGCGCGCCACGCCCATGCCCGGATCGTGCAGGGCGCGCCCCTGGCGGCGATGTCCCACGTCCGCCAGGACCTCGCCGAGGTCGCCATCGCGGTCGCGGTCGCCGCCGCCTTCGTGGCCGGCACCGCGGCCTCCGACGGGGCGGCGCGGGCGGCGATCGCCAAGAACGCGGCCGCGGCCGCCCTCGACCGGGCCGCGACCGCGGCGGTGCGGCTCCACGGCGCGGCCGGTTGCGTCGTGTCGAGCCTCGTCGCGCGGACCCTGCGCGACGCCCCCCTCGTCGCCATCGGCGGCGGCACCACGCAGGTGATGAACGAGATCATCGCCCGCTCCCTCGCGAAGGAGGTCTGTTGAGCCATGACGAACCTCGAGTCGGCCACCCCGACGCCGATCCCGCCCCACGCCCGGGAACACAGCCGGGCGCTGGTCGAGCACCCGTTCCAGCGCCATTGCGGACTGGAGATCCTCGACCAAGCCCCCGGTCGCTGCCGCACGCGGCTGCGCGTCGCGCCCGCGACCGACAACCTTTCGCAGGCGCTGCACGGCGGCGTCACCTACGCGATGATCGACGTGACCAGCATGCTGGCGACGCTGCCGCTCCTGGCCGCGGAGGAGTACGCCGTGAGCACCAGCATGGCGACCACGATCCTGACCGCCGTGCCGCGGGGCGCGCAGGCCGAGTTCGAGAGCGAGGTGATCCGGGCCGGTCGCACGATGATCGTCACCGAGACGAAGGCCTTCCGCATGGAGGCGGACGGTGCCCGGACCCTGTTCGCGACCGCCCAGATCTCGAAGGTCCGCCTCGCCCAGGACATCAGGGCGCCGACGCCTCGGAGCTGTCCGTGAAGGTCGTGCCCCCTCACTTCACCTGCAAGCTGTCCACCACCTGCCGGAACAGCGGCAGCACGTCCGAGCGCTGGTCGGCGCGGGTGACGCCGACGGCGCGGATGTAGCCGTCCGGGTTGAAGCGGATGGTCTGGGCGACGACGACGGGCTGGTTGGAGGGGATGTCGACGGCGCGGGCGACGATCTCGTGCCAGTCGATGCCATTCTGGCGGTAGCTCTGCGAGCGCTCGATCTGGAAGTCCTTCATGGTCTGGTTGGCGAAGAGCGCCTGACGGGCGAGCCCGTCGCGCTGCTCCTGCGGCGTCGGCGCCTGGACCGCCTGGGCGATCACGAGGATCGGCTGTTCCATCGCCGAGATCTGGTCGCGGGGCCCGAGCGTCATCAGCACCGAGTTGCCCGCGAGCGCCCGCACCGGGCGGAAGCCGGCGGGATCGCCGACGCGGAAGGGTAGCGCCGCGACCTGCTCGTCGAGGCCGAGCGCCGGGCGCAGTTTCACGCTGGTGAGCATGGAGCGGATCGTCTCGTCGCTCTCGGCGCCGGTCGCGGCCTGGGCGATGATGAGGCCGGTCACGTCGGTGCCGCCGACGATGAGGAGCCACTTGTTGACCGCGGGCACGCCCGGGACGTCCGAGGCGGTGGCCTCGCCGGTGAACAGCACGCCCTGCAGCCCGTCGGCGAGCGGCACCGACTCGCGCGAGCGCACCACCATGCCCTGCGCCTTCAGGGTCTCGTCGGAAAAGCTCTGCTCCATCTCGGTGTAGGCCGGGGCCGGCAGTTCGACCACCGAGACGACCACGCCGCCGCCCCGGCGCTCGAAGCCGGTGAAGCGTTTCGACACCACGAGGTCGGCGGGCGCGGCGAACCCGAAGCGGGAGCTGGGCGGAAACACCGCTTCCTGCGCCGAGGCGGAGACGGTCATCGCCGCCCCCGCGAGCAGGACGGCCGCCGCGAGGCGGCGGAGGGACAGACGCAACGGGGCCACCACTCGTCTCCGAAAAGCGCGCGCCCGCACGGGACCCGCGGTTGCGATGGGTCGTCCGCGGCGCCGGACCTGTCAAGCCGGAGCGCGGCGCGGCACAGGCGCCGCCGCCTGGGGACGGGACGACGGAGCTTAACGGATGTTGCAGTTCGTCGTTGAGGGGCGGCGCGCCGCCGCCTAAAGCTTGGCCATTACGAGCTGGAACGTGCGGGGACGATGCGGCGTGCGATCGGAGGGATGGTCCTGCTGCTCCTGTGCCTCGCCGGGCCGGCTGAAGCGCAGGCCGAGGCCGCGGGCGTGGCGGCCTATCGCCAGCAACTCGCCCGCACTCTGACGCAGAGGGTCAGGAACCTCCGCCATGCGACGCCGGGTGGAACGGTCCTCGTCCGCTTCGTCGTCGGCCGCGACGGGCTCGTGACCCAGTCGGAGATCGAGGCCTCGTCGGGGGCCGAGGCGACCGACCGCCTGACGCTCGCGATCGTCCCGGTCGGCCTCAGGCTGCCACCGCTGCCGGCGGAGGCGCCGATTCGGTCGCTGGCCGTGACGGTGCCGCTGCGGTTCCCGTCGCGGGAGGCCGCGACGCCCGACAGCGTGAAGGCTTACCGCAGCGAACTCCACACCCTGTTCCGGCGCCGCGTCAGCGCGCTCCCGCACCGGATGCCCACCGGCGGACGGCTCTTCATGCGCTTCAAGGTCGAGACGGACGGGACCATATCGCAATCGGAGGTCGCCCAGTCGTCGGGGCTCAAACACATCGACGATCTGGGACTCAGGATCGTCCTAGTGGGGTTCAAGCTGCCGCCCCCGCCGGACCGGCAGCCGATCCGGATCACGATGCCGCTGCGCTTCTTCATGCCGCCCTGATCAGGGCCGGCGCGCCGCCTCGTCCTTTTTCGGGCGCCAGCGCCGCCATTGCCGCTCGATCCAGCGGGCGGATTTCTCCATCGGCACCTTGAGGGCGGGCACGTCCTGCGCCAGCAGGGCGAGGCCGAGCGGCAGCATCCACAGGCCGAGCACGGGCAGAATCGAGAAGATGCCGCCTAAGATCAGCAGGATCGCGGCGACCACCCGCACGGGGAAGCGCGCGGGCTCGCGCAGCCACGCGACGATCCTTTGGCCGCGCTCCGGCAGTTTTTGGCAGGCGTGGTCCACCCGCCTGTCCCAGTCCTGCGCCGTCACCGGCCCGTGTTCGTCGCTCACGCTGTTCATGCCCGCTATGTAGGGAGGCGTGCGTGAAAATCTTCAGCCCGTGATGAATAGGCCGGCGATGGCCGCGCTGGTGAGGTTGGCGAGCGTCCCGGCCAGGATCGCGCGCAGGCCCAGCCGCGCGATCTCCGCGCGGCGCTCGGGCACGAGGCTCGAAAAGCTCGCGAGCTGGATCGCGATCGAGGTGAGGTTGGCGAAGCCGCACAGGGCGAAGCAGACGATCGCCGCCGTGCGCGGATCGAGCGTGCCGGCCTTCAGCGTCGGCGACAGGGTGGCGTAGGCCAGGAATTCGTTGAACGCGATCTTCTGGCCGATGGCGCCGCCGACGAGCCGCGCCTGCTCCCACGGCGTGCCCAGCAGCCACGCCAGCGGCGCGAGCAGCCAGCCCAGAATTCCCTCGATCGAGGTGCCGGGAAAGCCGGCAAGTCCGCCGGCCCAGCCGACCACGGCGTTGACCAGCGCGATCAGCCCGACGAAGGCGATCAGCATGGCGCCCACGGCCACCGCGACGCCGAGCCCCTTCTGCGTGCCGTCGGCCGCCGCCTCGATGAGGTTGGCCGCGCGCGCCTCGCCGAACTCGACGCGGGTGGTCAGCACGCGGGTCGGCTCGTCCGAGGGAAACAGGATCTTGGCATAGAGCAGCCCGCCGGGGATCGCCATAAAGGAGGCGGCGAGCAGGTACTCCATCGGCACGCCGAGCGCGGCGTAGCCCGCCAGGATCGAGCCGGCGGTGGAGGCGGCCCCGCTCGTCATCACGGCAAACAGTTCGCCGCTGGTGAGCAAAGCGAGGAAGGGGCGGAGCGCCACCGCGATCTCGCTCTGGCCGATGAAGATGGTGATGACCGCCGAGAACGACTCGATCGGCGAGGTGCCGAGCACCCGCCGCAGGCCGGCGCCGAGCAGCCGGGCCAGCGCCTGCATCACGCCGAGATGGTACAGCACGCCGATCAGCGCCGAGACGTAGAGGATCTGCGGCAGTACCCGCAGCGCCAGGATGAAGCCCGAGCCGCCGAACAGCTCGAACATCCGCGGCTCGACGAGACCGCCGAACAGGAAGGCGGTGCCGATGTCACCAAAGGACAGTACCTTGGTGACGAGCCCGGCGATCCCTTCGAGCGCGACGCGCCCGGCGGGCACGAACAGGATCAGCGCCCCGATCCCGATCTGCAGCGCCAGCGCCGCGAGAACCACCCGCGGCCGCACCGCCCGCCGGTTCAGCGAGAAGGCGTAGGCTACCGCGAGAAGCAGCGCGACGCTCGCGCCGGCATGGAGCACCCTGTCGAGCATGTTTTTGGATATTGCCGCGCGTGAGCCGAAGAGGTGCCGGGCGCATGCGCGATCCGGGCCAGGGCGGCAAGGGTGGGGTGGAACGCGGCGCACGGAGCCGTACCGGTCAACGCCGGACGCTCGCCGCGCATCCCCTCTCCCCGCACGCGGGGAGAAGCCGGCATGGACCTCGTCGTCCATGCAGGAAGCGAAGCGGAGGTAAGGGGGCCGCTAAGGTCGAGCCTCGTCCGTCGAAGCCCCCTCACCGTCGGCTGCCGCCTCGCTTTACCGACGACAGGGTCGGCAAAGCCCTCTCCCCGCGTGCGGGGAGAGGGGGCATGTGCGGCCTTCGCGATCAAACGGAAGCCTTGCGACGCGTCGGCTTCCTCGTCCGTACCACGTCCTACCGGCAGGGCATGCCGGGCGGGCAGCCGTGTCCGCCGCCGTGACCGCCGGGGGGCGGGCCGGGCCGGGGCGCCGCCTGCTGGCGCTGCATCATCATCTGCTGCTGGCGGGCGGCCTGCTGCGCCGCCTGCTGGGCCTGCATCTGCTGCTGCCGCATCATCTGTTGCTGCTGCATCATCTGCTGCTGGCGGGCCGCTTGCTGCGCCTGCATCTGTTGCTGGCGCTGGGCGGCGGCCTGTTGGGCTTGTTGCGCCTGCATCTGTTGCTGGCGCTGGGCCGCCGCTTGCTGGGCCTGCATCTGCTGACGCTGCGCCGCCGCCTGAGCCTGCTGCGCTTGCATCTGCTGGCGCTGGGCGGCGGCCTGTTGCGCCTGTTGCGCCTGCATCTGTTGCTGACGCTGCTGCGCGGCCTGGGCCTGTCGCGCTTGGTCGGCCTGTTGGCGCTGCTGCGCCGCCTGACGGGCTTGGTCCGCCTGCTGCTGGCGGGCGGCCTGCTGCGCCTGCATCTGCTGCTGACGCTGCTGGGCGGCTTGCGCCTGCTGGGCCTGGATCTGCTGCTGGCGCTGGGCCGCGGCGTCCTGGCGCTGCTGGGCGGGGTTGGGCTGCATCACGCCCAGGGGCGCGCCGGGGCGGCCGGCCTGCTGGGGCGCGGGCCGGTCGGGCGTGTCGGCGGCCTGCGGACGGCCCGGACGCCCGGGCGGCGGCGCGTTCGCGCCCGGCTGCGGCTGGCCCGGCTGCGCCCGGCCGGCGGGCGCCTCGGAACGGGCCGGAAGCGGCTGTCCGGGCCGTGCGGCCTGCTGCGTATCGGGCCGATCCTTGGCGTCGGGGCGATCCCGGGGATCGGCACGGTCCTTGGGGTCGGCGCCGGGGCGGCCCGCCTGCTGCGGCGGGAGCGGCTGCCCGTTCGCGCCGGGCAGCGCGTGGTTGGCCTGCTGCGGATCGGACTTGCCTCTGCCGTCGGGAGCGGCAGGGTTCGCCGCGGGCGCGCCTGGACGGGCGGCCTGCTGCGGGTCCGGCTTGTCCTTCGCATCGGGCCGATCCTTGGTGTCGGGGCGATCCTTGGCGTCCGGACGGTCCTTGGGATCGGCACCGGGGCGGCCCGCCTGCTGCGGCGGGAGCGGCTGGCCGGCGGCGCCGGGGAGCGGACGCCCGGCCTGCTGCGCGTCGGGCCGATCCTTCGGGTCAGCACCCGGACGGCCGGGCTGCTGCGGCAGCGGTTGGCCGTTGGTGCCGGGCAGCGCCTGTCCCGGCTGACCGCGACCGGCGACGCCGACGGGGGCGTTGGGCTGCCCCGGCTGGGTGGTCTGACCATTCGGCTGACCCTGCACCGCCGGGTTCGGCTGGCCCGGACGGCCGGGCTGCTGCGGCAGCGGCTGGCCGTTGGCGCCGGGCAACGCCTGCCCCGGCTGGCCGCGACCGGCGAGGCCGACGGGGGCGTTGGGCTGGCCGGGTTGTCCATTCGGCTGACCCTGCGCCGCCGGGTTCGGCTGGCCCGGACGACCGGGCTGCTGCGGAAGCGGCTGGCCGTTGGCGCCGAGAGCGGGCTGGCCGGTTCCGGGCATCGGGCCGGGGCGGCCCCCCTGCGGAGTACCGGCCTGCGGGTTGTTGAACGAGGGAGGCAGCCCGGCCGCGCCGGGATTCGGGTTGGTCGGCGGCGCGCGCAGGGCCGCCTTCTGCGCCACCGCCGGGGGCAGCGCGACGCGGGCGGCGGCGGCCCCCAGGGCTGCGCCGGCCACGGCGCCCGCACCGGCGGCGAGGCCGGGCGAGATCGCGCTCGGGTTGCGCGAAATCTCGACGTTGCGCTCGTTGATGGTGTTGATCACCGTCACGTTGTGGATGTTCTGGTAGATCACGTTGTTGGGCGGCGGGACGATGTAGTCCGGCGCGCTGACATAGGTCGGCACGGGCACGAAGGCCGGCGTCGGCAGGGCGTAATAGGCAACCGGCGGGGGCGGCGGCGCCAGATCGACGATGTAGGCCGGCGGCGGCGGCAGGAAGACCACCGGCGGCGGCGGGGGCGGCGCCAGCGCGTAGACCGGGTCGTCGAGGTAGAGCGCCGGGCGCTGGACGTAGACGATCTCCTCGGGTGGAGGCGGGGGCACGTCGTAGCTGATGGCGGTGAAGCGCGGCGGCGGCTCCAGGGCGGCGGCGAGCTGGCGCAGGCGGCGGCGCGCGTCCCAGGCGTGGGGGCCGTTCGGGTAGCGGTCGAGATAGGACCAGTAGGCGTCGCGGCTGTCGGTCGTCCACGTGCGCCGCCACGTCACCGCCTCGCGGCGGGCGGCGATGAGGGCGCGCACCCGCTTGGCCATGTCGTCACGCGGATAGGCCTGGACGAATTCCTGATAGCCGTCGAGCGAGTCGCGTTGCAGGCAGACCGCGTAGGCGTCGCGCGCGCCGATCTCCTTGAGCGGGCGTGAACGCAGCGCCGCGACCTCCTCGGGCCGGCCGATCGGCGGGGCGTCGGGGGCGCGCTCGAAGAAGGTGAAGTTCGCGTCGATGCGCGAGGAGTGCCACGGCACCTCGGCGCCCTTGGTGGTCTCGTCCACGCGTAGCCGCACCCGGTCGAACACCTGCGCGGGCGCGAGGCCGCCCTCGCGGATCATCTCAACCAGAGCCGTGGCGTAGGCGCCGTAGGGGGCTTTCTCGTCGGGCCCGACCGTGCCGGGGCTGGCGTTGAAGGCGATGAGCGAGCCGGGCTCGGCCTCGGTGAGCGCGAGGCCGCCGGCCAGCGGGTCGCCGTTGCGGGCGAACGGGTTGTTGCGGGCCCCATCCAGCACGACGAAGCGGGCGGCGAGCGGCAGGGCGGCGAGCTGGCGGGTGTAGTCCGACAGGCGCAGCGCGCGCGAGGGCACGTCGGCGGCGGCGGGGATGCGGGCATCGACCGGGACGAAATAGTTCTCGCCGGCGAGCTGCAGGCCGTAGCCCGCAAGGTAGACGAAGGCGACCGTGTCGGGGCCCGACTGCTCCGCCTTGTCGGAGAAGTCGCGCAGGGCTTTGCGCAGCGAATCCTCGTCGAGGTCGCGGGCGCCGACCACGTCGAAGCCCGCCGCCTGGAGCGTCTGGGCCACGAGGCCGGCATCGTTGGCGGGTGTGGCGAGCGCCCCGGCCTCGTAGGACGCGTTGCCGATGACGAGGGCGATGCGCTTCTGGGTTCTGGGCCCGTCCTGCGCCGAGGCCGAAAGGCCGGGCGCGAGACCGATCACCAGACAGAGCAACGCGGTGAGGACACGGGAGGACCAGGACATGGACGCATCTCCTGCCCGGCAGGCAGACGCCCGCCGGATCGTTGCCGCATCATTGGGACAGCGCGGCTTGAATGCTGCCTGAACGCCAAAATCGGCGATTTCAGGATGGTACGTCTCTACTCAGCGAAACGTCCACACACACGATTTCTTGATTTCGGCATCCTCCAGATCGCGCGTCACCGGGACTTCGTAGGTCGCGAGCGGTACGAGCCGATCCTTCGGCAAGTAGGCGCGGCCGGGATCGCCGATGAGGACGGTTCGGCCCGCCGCGTGCAGGCTCGCCAGCCAGTCGCCGACGGTCCGGCCGAGGTCGCGCTCGTAGAACACGTCGGCCGCGAGCACGCATTCGGCGCTCTCGGCGGTGTCGCTGCCGATCAGGTTCTCGCCCGTCGTCGCGATGCGATCCGCCACGCCGTTGGCGGCGGCGTTGAGGGGAATCGCGTGGAGGGCGAAGGCATCGAGGTCGCTCGCCAGTACCCGCGCCGCCCCGGCTTTCGCCGCCGCGATGGCGACGAGGCCCGAGCCCGAGGCGAAGTCGATCACCGTGCGCCCCGCGACCGTCTCGGGGTGGTCGAGGAGGTAGCGGGCGAGCGCCTGTCCCCCCGCCCAGGCGAACGCCCAGAACGGCGGCGGCAGGCCGATTTCCTCCAACTCTTCCTCAGTCTTCTGCCACAGGGCCGTCGCCTCGTCGGCGACGTGCAGCGCGATCTCCGGCGCGTGCGGCACCGGACGCAGGCGGGTGTGGTCGCGGATGAAGCCGAGGGGGTCCTTGGGGCTTGTCAAATCATTGCTCGTCTGCGAAGGCCTGCGCGAAAACCGGAGGTAATTTATATGTATTTAAATAATGATATTCAAATCAAGATGCGGCCCTTGACTTTGAATGAGGCGCAAGCGGTTCACAAAATTGCAATGCGCGAATTTCGTCGGACTTTTAAGAAAACTCCGTTCAAAATGCGTGTTCAAGCGTCAAAATATCTTATCTTGATGTTGACGGCATTATTTTTTTCAGTATTGACTTTGATAATGATTATAAAGAAAACCTGCGTTGATATAATCTGGCAGAGTGGATATCAAATATCTCCGAACGCTGTGTCTGATGTATCAGCATCATATATTATTGCAATATTTGCAAATGCAATAGTTACTGGAATTATATTTATCAAGGCTTTTAATTACAGTGGATTAAATTTTATCGTCAAAAAACGATGGATCGAAGATTGTGAAATGAACTGGAGGGACATTACTTTCAGTGAAAGTGGTGTGTCTCTTAGAGGGGATTTTGCGTTAGTGTCGAGGGCATGGCAGTCTATAAAGAAAATCTGGATCGAGTCCGGCTTTCTCATCGTCGGATCGGATGCATCGATTTTATTTGTCATTCCCATCGAACTTGTTTCCGATGTTGATAAGGAAATAATTATGGATTTTTGGCACAGCTACGCCAAAGGTGCAGAGTAGCTCGCAAATCAAGCCTCTCCGCTAGAAGACTAGCGCGCCTCATCTGCTCAGCTCACTGTAAATGCCCGTTACCGCTAAAGCGACCGCCTCCTCCGTGTAACCACCCTCCAGAATCCGCGCACGCGCCGCCGCCCCCATCCGCGCGACGCCCTCTGGGTCGGCGGCGAGCCGGGTCAGCGCGGCGGCGAGTGCCGCGACGTCGCCCGGCGGCACCAGCAGGCCCTCGACGCCGTCACGCACCAGCGCCCGGCAGCCCGGCACGTCGCTGGTCAGCAGGGCACGCCCGCAGGCCGCCGCTTCGAGCAGCGTGCGCGGAAGACCCTCGCCGCCGCGCGAGGGCAGGCCGCCGACATGGTGCGCGGCGAAGGCGCCGGCCACGTCGCGGGTGGGGCCGTGCCACGTGATGCCGTCACCGGTCCAGCCGCGCAGCGTCTCCTCGGGAATCGCCCGGCGGTTCGACGGGTCGGGCGCGCCGTAGAGCGAGAGTTCGACCGCGGCGCCCCCGGCCCGCGCCCGGCGCACCGCCTCCACGGCCACGTCGATGCCCTTCGACCACAGCATCCGGGCGACGATGGCGACCCGGAGCGGGGAGGGCGGCGGCAGCGGGCGCGGCGAAAAGGCGTCGGGATCGACGCCCGCGCCGCCGACGATGGTGACGGCGGTGTCCGACGGGTCGAGCCCGAGCGCACGGGCGTCGTCCGGGTTCTCCAACAGGAAGCGGGTCTGGCGGCTCGCGAGCGGCCCGCGGATCAGGCCCTTCAGGGCGAGCCGCGACAGGCGCCCGGTGGCGTCCTCGCGCGCGCCGAGCAGGCCGAGGCCGGTGAGGGCAAAAACCCGGCGCGGGATGCCCGCCATCGCTGCCGCGGTGCCGCCGACCAAAATGCCGCGCAGCGCAATGCAGTGGACGATGTCGGCGTCGAGCGCCTTGAGGATGCCCGAGAGCTGGCCCGCGGCGTAGCCCGCCGCCATCGGGTTGAGGCTGGAGCGCTCGGCCTCCAGCGGCACCACGCGGATGCCCGCCGCCTCGATGACGGCGCGGTGCTCGCGCACCCGCGTCACCACCGCGACCGACAGCCCCATGGCGCGTGCCGCGCCGGCCATCGGCAGGAAGTGCGAGGCGAAGAACCAGTCCTCGGTGACGACGAAGACGATTTTTCTGGGAGTTTCGGGCGCGCTCATCGGGGCTGCCATAGC
Source organism: Methylorubrum subtropicum (assembly GCF_038442325.1). NCBI lineage: Bacteria > Pseudomonadati > Pseudomonadota > Alphaproteobacteria > Hyphomicrobiales > Methylobacteriaceae > Methylorubrum > Methylorubrum subtropicum. Next base: position 178,993 of record NZ_JBBXMW010000011.1, read on the forward strand.
ACGGCGATCCCCCGCTCCGCAGCCGCACCCCGGAACAGCGCCGCCCGTCCTTCGGTTCTTGCCCCATCGTGGAGTCGGGGGAGGTCGCCATGCTGTCGGACGTCGCCGGTGTGGTCGAGCCGCGCGAGGCCGCGCGCGAAGCGGGCCTGCGCTACGTGGACGACGCGAAGCCCGGCCTGCGGCGCAAGCGCAGCGGCAAGGGGTTCCGCTATCTCGACGCCAAGGGCGTTGCCATCCGCGACGAGGCGGAGATCGAGCGGGTCAAGAGCCTCGCGATCCCGCCGGCCTACCGGGACGTGTGGATCTGCCCGCACGCCAACGGCCACATCCAGGCGACGGGGCGCGACGAGAAGGGGCGCAAGCAGTACCGCTACCATCCCCGCTTCCGCGAGGCGCGGGAGGCCTCGAAGTTCCACCGTATCATGGCCTTCGCCGAGGCGCTGCCGGGCATCCGCGCCCGGATCGACGCCGATATGGGCCGGCGCGGCCTGCCGCGGGAGAAGGTGCTGGCGACCGTCGTCCACCTGCTGGAGACGACGCTGATCCGCGTCGGCAACGACGACTATGCCCGCTCCAACAAGAGCTACGGCCTCACAACGCTGCGCGACCCGCATGTGAAGGTGGAGGGCGCCGAGATGCGCTTCCGCTTCAAGGGCAAGAGCGGCAAGGAATGGTCGGTCTCGGTGCGCGACCGGCGCGTCGCCCGCATCGTCAAGGCTTGCCAGGACCTGCCCGGCCAGGAGCTGTTCCAGTATCTCGACGACGAGGGTGAACGGCGCGACGTCACCTCGTCCGACGTCAACGCCTACCTGCGCGAGATCACCGGCGAGGATTTCACGGCAAAAGATTTTCGGACTTGGGCCGGCACCGTGCTGGCGGCCCTGGCGCTGCGGGAGTTCGAGGCCTTCGACAGCGAGACGCTGGCCAAGAAGAACCTGCGCACGGCGATCGAGAGCGTGGCGTCCCGGCTCGGCAACACGCCGACCATCTGCCGCAAGTGCTACATCCACCCCGAGATCCTGGGCTGTTACCTCGAAGGCGGCCTGCTCCTACAGATCAAGGACGCGGTCGAGGGCGAGCTGAAGAACGGCCTCGACGAACTCCGGCCCGAGGAGGCGGCGGTGCTCGGCCTCCTGCGCACCCGCCTCGCGCAGGCGACAGCGGAGCCGCCGCGGCGGACGGGCAAGCGCAAGGGGGCGACGGGTGCCAAGCGCGGGGCGGCGAAGAAGGCGGCGTGACGGCGCGTTCCGGTCACCCCTTCCCCTGCACGATCACGCCGTACCAGCCCAACCCCCGATAGGTCTCGTAGCCCGGCGTGCGGTGGAAGGCCGTGAGAGTGCCGGCCGTGTCGCGGACGGTGCCGCTCTCGCGCCCGCCCGGATCGAAGGCGAGGGTCTCGGTCAGGACGCCCTGGCCGTCGGAGGCGGCGAGCACCCGGCGGGCGGCGTCGACCAGCAGCACGCGGGTGCGGGCGCGGTCCACGGCGGCGATGCGCACGCCCTGCACGATGGCGCGGGCCTGCGGCTCCCAGTCGAAATGGATCGCCAGCACGCCGCAGGGCGCGCCTCCCGCCTCGCGGATCGGCGCCGCGTAGGTCGCCACGTGGGCGCCGTCGAGCAGCGGTTCGGCGCGGACCTCGCCGGCCACGTAGGCGTCGGCGCCCCACTGCCCGATCGCCGTGCGGAACCACGGCGCGTCGGCGACGCTCCGGCCGCGTAGCGCGATGCTGCGCTCGGGGCGGCCGTTGGCGAGCAGCGTGCCGTCGTGCCCGCACAGCCAGATGTCGAGATAGACCGTGTAGGCCGAGAGGATCACGCCGAGGCGCCCGGCGGCATGCGCGGCGGTGTCGGCGCCCGGCCGCAGCGCGCAGGCGACGACGGAGGGGTCGGTCGCCCACCAGCGCACGTCGCAGGTCCGCTCGTAGAGATTGCGGTCGATCAGCTCGACGGCGTTGAGCGCGAGGTCGGTCAGCCGCTCGCCCTGCGCGTCCTCGCTCACCGCGTCGGCCGCGCGCTGCAACTCGGCGATGCGGGCGGAGAGCTGGGTCTCCAGTTCGCGGGCCAGCGTCTCGACCGAGGTGCCGATGGCGCGCACCTCCTGCGCCACCACCGAGAAGCCGCGGCCCTGCTCGCCGGCGCGGGCAGCCTCGATCAGCGCGTTGAGCGCCAGCATCTTGGTTTGCGCCGTGATGCGCTGGATCTGCCCGATCTTGTCCTGGGCGATGCGGCCGACATCCGCTGTGAGTTCGGGAATCGTGGCGGCGCGCGCATCCCCCCGGTCCGGACGCGGCTTTTGCAGTGCATTCATCGTTCGACCAGCCCCCCGTGGGCGGATAATCAGTCGATTCGGTTAAGATCCCGACAAAGCCAAGTCCTGTGCGGAATAAACAGGCACGGCCGGCCCGGCTTAGTGTGACAACGCCGAGGCTCGGTCAAATCCGCGCGGCCTGGAGCGTGTGGCGGGCGGGTGCGCGGGCCGGCTCGGTGTCGAGTACGGGCTTGAGGCCGAGTTGGCGCGCCAGCATCACCAGATCCTTGAGGCGGCCGGTCTGGGTCTTGCGGCGCAGGTTGAGCCGATGGGTCTCGACGGTGCGCACGCTGAGGCACAGGCGGCGGGCCACCTCCTTGTTGCTGAAGCCGGCGCTGAGGAAGCGCAGCACCTCCGCCTCCCGCGGCGTCAGGCCGATGGTGTCGGAGGCCGCGCAGGGCTGCACCGCATCGCTCGACTGAATCTCGGTCCGCTCCGCCGGGGGCGTCGCGCCGCCGAGGGTCAGCAGGGTCGCGCAGACCTCGCGGGCCGGGCTGCCGCGCCCGACGAAGGCGTCGGCGCCCGCCTCGATCAGCCGGAACATCGCGCCCGCATCGAGGGTGCGGAACGCCACCAGCACCCGCATCCACGGGCGCCCGTCGCGCAGGGCCGCGATCCGGGTGCAGCCGGCCTCGGGCGCGTCCTCGTGGACGAAGACGAGCGCCACCACCGGGCGTTCCCCCGCCCGCGCGAGGTCGTCCTCGCTGAGAGTGCGGAGCGCCGGCTCGTGCTCCAGGATGGCGCGCTGGGTCGCGTCCAGGCCCGGCGGCTCGTCGATGATGAGAACGTCAACGGCTTGACTCATGCCGCTCCCCCTTCGTGTCGGCGCGAAACGGCGCCGCAGCGTGCGGAGGGAGAAGAACAAGAGTCGTTCCAGGCGTTTACGGCCGATTTACCATTCCGAATCGTTCAATCCAGAGAAAATACCGATACTTGGCGGAAACGACTGTCCCGCTTCGGTACGGCCTCAACCAGTCCTGGCCAGGACGAGATCGGTCATCGCCGAGACGACGCGGTTGCGGCCGCCGGTTTTGGCCTCGTAGAGAGCGATGTCGGCCCGCTTCAAGAGGCCCTCGACGGTCTCGCCCTCGTTCCACGTGCTGACGCCGAACGAACAGGTGAGGCGCACCGGCACGCGGGCCCCGCGGATGCGCAAGTCCGCCGCCTTGAGGCGCAGGCGGTTGGCGAGCGCCTCCGCCTCGGCGAGGCTCTTCCCCGGCAGGACCACGGCGAATTCCTCGCCGCCGAGGCGCCCGGCGATGCTCTCTTCCGCGATCAGCGCGGAGACCGCCTTGATCGCCGCGTCGCCGACATCGTGGCCGTGCTCGTCGTTGATGCGCTTGAAGTGGTCGATGTCGAGGATCACGGCCGAGAGTTCGCCGAAGGCGCGCGCCCGCTCGGCGGCCTCCTGTGTGCGCTGGAGGAAGGCGCGGCGGTTGAGCAGGCCGGTGAGCGAATCGGTCTCGGCGAGGCGGATCAACTCGCATTGCAGGTTGGTCAGGCGCTCGGCGGCGCGCAGGCGGGCCTGCAGCTCCTCGGCACCCGGCGGCTTGTCGATGAAGTCGTCGGCGCCGCTGTCCAGGGCCTCGGACAGGTTGCGGGCGTTGCGCACCGAGGACATCACGATGATCGAGAGCGGGCGGCTCGCCTCGGCGAGCAGCCGGGCCGACCAGCACAGTTCGAGCCCGGCGAGGGGCCGGACCTCCAGGCTGGTGATGAGCGCCCGCACGCGGGGATTGTCGGTGACGTAGGCCAGCGCCTCGGCCGAGTCGGTGAAGGCCGAGACGATGTGGCCGCGCGGCTCGAGCATGCCGGCCACGACCTTGAGGATGACGCGGCTCGAATCGACGATGACGATGTGCACGCTCTTCCCCCCTCGGCCCGCGGGAAGGATCGTGCACGGGATGTCTTAACGCCGGGTCACGCCGTCGCACGGGATTTGCCCGTGCGCGTGACGGAACGGGCGATTACTTGCCGGGCACGCGCACGGAGACGACCTGCGCGCCGGTGCGCTCGACCTGTGCGCGGTCGGCGGCGCCGATGCCGGCATCCGTCCAAGTCCCGTCGCGTCCGCGGGAGACGACCTTGGCGCTGCGGCGCGGCAGCAGGCGGTTCTCGGCGCGGCCCTGCCGCTCGATCACGTAGAGCGCCGGGCGGGCCGAGGGCGCCTCGCGGATGCCCGCGACGGTGGGCACGCCGTAGGTGCCGTAGCCCCAGGCCGGCGGCACCAGCCGGTCCGGGCTCGGGATGCGGGTGAAGGGCGCGCCGATATAGGTGCCGTCGATGGCGTTGCCGGCGAAGCCGTAGCCGTTGGCGGCGTAGACGGTCTGCCCGTAATGCGGCCCGGCATGGGACAGCGGCTCGGCCTGGGCGGCCGTGACGGCGAGGGCGGCGCCGGCCGCGAGGAGCCGGATGGAACGATACGGGCGATGGGGCACGGGGGTCTCCGGGATACGCGCGGCGACGATTCGAAGGGTCAAATCCTGCCGGCCATGCTCGTTCCGGTGAGGCGCCCCGCGCCAGCGATGCAGAATGCTGAGAGTGCGCGTCCTATCGGCAGATCGTGACGCGGCGCACGAGCCAGCCCTCGCCCTCGATCCACAGGCGCTTGCGCAGCTTGCTGCAATTGGCGCCCTCCTCCTCGGGCTCGGCCTCGGCCGGGCGCACGTCGGAGACGGGGCGGACCTGAGTCGCCTCGGCCACCTGCCGGGTGCCGCGGTCGGCCGCCGGGGCGGCATAGGCCGCGGACGCGCCGAAAAGGGCGAGGCCGAAGCCGGCCGCGGCGAAGAGCTTGGAATTCATCGGTGTCCTGCCCGCGCGCCGCCCGGAGGGGCGCGCTCCCTGTGCCTGATGCGCGCGGGCCTCGCCGGCTCTGCCGGACGTCCGCGCCTTTGGCTTATCAATTCGCAACCCGGGCGGAGGGTTTCGCCGCGAATCGGCGAAAGGGGCGGAAATTTGTCAGGCCGGCGAGGCTTCGCGCGGGGCGCGCGCGATTTGGCCGCGAGGGTGCCCCGCTTCGCCGTGCTTGCGGGGCCGGCGCGAACAGTTGTAGGCCCGCTCTTCCACGAACAGGGGCGGGGCGGTCATTGTCCGTGACCGTCCCTTCATCTGTTTGGAACGGTTCCAGACAATCCTCTCTACTTCGCTGTTCGGGGATTGTTCAATTCAGGGTCGGCCCTCATCGGGCCGCGGGAGTGCGACGACATGGAAGGCGGATCGACCTTCGTGCAGGCCTTCACCATCCTGTTCCGCGAGGGGCTGGAGGCGATGCTGGTGATCGCGGCGCTGGCCGCCTTCCTGCGGCGGGCCGGCGCGCCGGAGCGGATCGCCCCGGTCTATCTGGGCGCGCTGGCGGCGGTCGCGGCGAGCCTCGGCGCGGCCTGGGTGTTCCAGGTGTTCTACGACGGCAACCACAGCGACCTGTTCGAGGCCGTGATCATGCTCGGGGCCGCTGCCCTGATGTTCTACATGAGCGGCTGGATGTTCCTGCGCCAGGACCCGAAGGCGTGGCAGGCGGACCTGAACCGGCTGGCCGAACGCGCGCTCGGAGCCGGCACGGTGCTGTCGCTCGCCGGCATCGCCTTCCTGGCGGTTTTTCGCGAAGGCGCCGAGACCATCCTGTTCCTGCACGCGCTCGCCAAGGGCGCCAACGGCTCCGACGGCGCGCTCCTCGGCGGCCTCGCGGCGGCGGCGCTGGCGCTCGCCGCACTCTTCGTCGCGATGCAGTGGCTCGCCTTCCGCCTGCCGCTGCGGCCGATGTTCGTCGTGACCTCGGCCTTCCTGTTCCTGATGGGCCTGCGCATGGTCGGCGAGGCGTTCCAGGAATTGCAGGAGCAGTCGATCCTGCCCTTCACCACGGAGGGCGTACCGGCCTTCTTCGCCGATTGGGGCCTCAACAACGGCACTTGGGAGGTGATCGGCACGCAAGGCGCGCTGCTGCTGGTCGCGGGCCTCGCCGGCATCCTGACGCTGCGGCGCCAAGGTGGGCGTCAGGCGGCGGAGCCGGTCGCGGTCGCCTCGCGCTGAGCCGCCTTACGGGGTGTCGGGGGCGACGCTGATCATCGGCAGCGTCACCTCCATCGGGCCGCGGGCCGTGAAGGTCGGGAGGGTGGCGGCGGCCAGACACAGGACGAAGGTGAGCACGAGAAGCGAGGTTTCGACGCCGCGGTAGAGCTGATCCATCGGACACTCCCGGCCTTGCGGGAGCGAATCGACCCCGCGTCCCGTCCAGCATCGGGCGCGTTGGTGAACGAACCGTCAAGATCGGGTGGGGGGTGTGCGGCTGACCACCCCCGTCATTCCGGGGCCGCGCAGCGGAACCCGGACCCGAAGGGGCGCGCCGGAGGCGTGCAATCCACGACTGGCCTCGACCGTCCGTATAGCCGCGCATCACGGGTGGATTCCGGGTTCACGCCTTCGGCGCGCCCCGGAATGACGGCGGTGGGGAGATGGGGGCTCTCAGCCCAGCCCCTCACGCCCGCCCGGCCGGCACCATCGCGGCGAGGTCGGCCTGCGCCGGCTGGGGCGCGAGGCCCGCCGCCAGCATGGCCTCCAACACGATCAGGTCGGCCTCCGGGTCGGGCTCCCAGCCGCAGGCGCAGGTGCCGTGCGGGCCGTGCGCCGCCGCGACCTGCCCGTAGAGCTTGCCGACGGTGCGGGCGGCGGCCTCCAGCGCGGCCATGGCCGGCATCGGCCGGCGCTGGATCACCTGCCAGAACGCCACCGTCAGTGCCCGTTCGAGCGCGGCCTGCGCCGCGCGTTCCTCCGCATCGGGGCGGGGAGCCTGATGCGCGCTCACGAAAACAGCCTCCGGCGCGGGGTGGCGTCGCCCGGCTCCAGCCCGACCAGGGCTTCGAGCCCGGCCCGGCTGAGGCCGACCGACGAGCCGTCCCACCACGCGTTGCGCAGGCCGTCGAGCAGGGTCTCGAACACTGGCTCGGATTTGGCCGGGAGCGTATCCGCGAGGGGTCTGACCGGTCGCGGCCGGGGCGGAGGGGGAAGTGTCAAGATGTACGCCATGAGCCGAGGATGACGCGAGTTTTCGGATCGGCGCAAGTCTTTGTCGGAACATTGGAAATACTATAAATCGTGTCGGCGCAGTCTCGATTTGGAGGAATTCAAGCAGGCCCGAAAAGGGTCGGCAGCCAAGCGGGTTGGCGCCGGGGCGGCGCGGCGCTCACCGCACCGGCCGGTCGAACGCCTTGCTCGGAAATGGCTCGTCCTTGAGGGTGAAGTGCCACCATTCCTGCGGGTAGGGGGTGAAGCCGGCCCGAATCATCACCGCCCGCAACCGCAGGCGGTTTGCCTGCGCCGTCGGCCCGACGAGGTTCGATTCGGTGGCGGAGGCCTCGTCGAACAGGTCGAACGGCGTGCCCATGTCGAGTTCCGCGCCGTCGGCGAGGCGCACGAGGGTGAGGTCCACGGTCGAGCCGCGGGAATGCGAGGAGCGCTCGGCGATGTAGCCGAGGCGGAACAGGTCGGCCTTGTCGGTGCGGGGGTAGTAGGCGGCCTTCATCCGGGTGTCCGCCGGATCGCGAGCCCAGGCGGCGAAATCGGCGACCGCGCGCACCGGCCGGTAGCAGTCGAACACCTTGAGGCCGAGACTCTCCGGGGCGAGGTCGGCCTGCACGCGGGCGAGCGCCCGGGCCGCCTGCGGCGTCAGCAGGCAGCGCGGCGCCTCGTAGCCGGCGATCGGCCGTCCGACGAAGTTTTCGGATGTGGCGTAGCGCATCTCGACACCGAGGCCGGGCACGATCCCGGCGGCATCGACGAAGGGCGAATCCGCCTCCGCCGCGCCCGCGAGCGAGAGGCCGATCAGTCCGGTCATCGCCGCCCGCCTCACAGCAGGTGCCGTAGGGCCAGGAGCGCCAGGGCGAGCCCGGCGATCCCGGCCAGCACCGAGATCAGCACGTAGGCGAGCGCCGCACCCCAATCGCCCCGCTCGATCAGGCTGAAGGCCTCCAGCGAGAAGGTCGAGAAGGTGGTGAAGCCACCGAGCACCCCGGTGGCGAGAAAGACCCGCGCCTGAGGCGGCCCGCCGCGCAGCGCGAACCATCCGGTGACCACGCCCATCAGGATCGAGCCGAGGACGTTGATCGTCAGCGTCCCCCACGGGAAGGACGATCCGAGCCGCAGCGCGACGAGGTTCGCCCCATGGCGCAGGACGCCGCCGAGGCCGGCACCAAGGAAGACCAGAAGGGTGTTCAAGGGGCGGTGGCTCCGGTCAACTACGGGTCCCCGATCGATCGCGATGGTTGCCGTCGGGCTTCTCCTCCCCCTTGCGGGGAGGAGGTAGGAGGTGGGGGTGGTGCAGGATCAGGCGTTACGGTGCCTTCTGCACGCCCCCCACCCCTACCCCTCCCCGCAAGGGCAGGGCTATCGCATATGACTTTTCGGCGCGTCGATCCGCGTTGAAGGCCATGCGTTGACGCCTCCTTATAGACAGGAGGTGATCGATGCTGGAAGTGCAGGGTTTGTTTTCGGCGGTGCCG
>NZ_JBBXMW010000012.1:0-171303 GCF_038442325.1 Methylorubrum subtropicum
CGAAAACAAACCCTGCACTTCCAGCATCGATCACCTCCTGTCTATAAGGAGGCGTCAACGCATGGCCTTCAACGCGGATCGACGCGCCGAAAAGTCATATGCGATAGCCCTGCCGCAAGGGGGAGGGGACCCGCGTGTACTCTTACTCCCCCACGTCCCGCCGCCAGCGCGCCTCGGCGCGCCGGTACAGTTCCACATCCTCCGGGTTCAGCGCCTCCAGCCGCGCACGCGCCGCCTCGTCGAGCGACGGGCCCGTCAGCCGGCTGACGATGGAACGCTTGTTGCGGTGGAGCACCGGGAAGCTCGTGCCGAAGCGTTCGTTGAGCCGCGCGACGAAGCGGTCGTAATCCGCGAGGATGCCGACGACGCCGACCGTCTCGATGTCGGCGATGCCGAAGGAGCGCGCCTGGATGTTCCGGTTCTCCGGCCGCTCGGTGAACTCCTCGAAGCTCTCGGCGGTGCGCCCCTGCGCCTTCTGGAAAGCGTAGTAGGACAGGATCTGATCCGGCACCGGGCGAAACAGCGCGAAGGCGCGGGCCGGGTCGTAGCAGGGCAGGTAGGCCGCGCTCATGTGGCTGGAGAAGAACGCGATGTCGTGCTCGATGATGTACTCCGCCAGCGCCACGACCTTCCGCTCGATCGGCATCTCCGGGCTGTAATGCATGATCTTGTTGGCGAACGGGCTCGTCGTCTTGGCGTCGCGCCCGTAGGCCATGAGCAGCTTGTCGGGCGGGAAGACCTGCGCCGCCGCATGGCGCAGGCTGGTGCCGCCGGTCTTCGGCAGGTGGATGAAGAACAGGGGCGCCATGCAATCGGTTCTTTGAAACGCCGCGCGGGCGCGGGTGCGGGCTGACCGGCGACGACATCCTTTGTCGAGCGGGCGCAAATAGGGCATCCTCCCCTTGAACGCCATCCGCCGGAGGACGATCCGCTTGGCCGTACCGAACCGCAAGCCGAAGGCCGCGCCCGAAATGGTGGCTTCCAATGTCACTTGGCAGACGCTCCAGCCGCGCGAGCGGCGCTGGCAGCGGATGGGCCAGCGGCCGGTGATCGCGTGGTTCACCGGCCTGTCGGGGGCGGGCAAGTCGACCATCGCGGACGCGGTGGACCGGGCGCTGACCGAGGCCGGGCGCCACACCATGGTGCTCGACGGCGACAACCTGCGCCACGGGCTCAACCGCGACCTCGGCTTCACCGCCGCCGACCGGGCCGAGAACATCCGCCGCGCCGCCGAGACCGCCCGGCTGATGGCGGAAGCCGGCCTCGTCGTGATCGTCTCGCTGATCTCGCCGTTCCGGGCCGAGCGGCGCACCGCGCGCGACATCGCGGGCGACGTGCCGTTCCTCGAAGTCTTCATCGACACGCCGCTCGCGGTCTGCGAGGCGCGCGACCCGAAGGGGCTCTACGACCGGGCCCGCGCCGGCGCGATCCCGAACTTCACCGGCATCTCGGCGCCCTACGAGCCGCCGGAGGCTCCCGATCTGACGCTCGCGACCCGCGGGCGCGCGGTGGCGGATTCGGCCGAGCCGCTGATCGCGGCGCTGCTGAACCTCAGCGCGGCGGAGCCCATTGCCAGAACACCGAACCGGTGAACTCGAACGCCAGTTCGCCGCGCTGGTTGTGCGCGGTGTTGTGGTGCGTGGCGATGCCCCAGCCGGGGCGCGAGGCGGACGAGCGCCGGTCGATCAGGCGGCAGGCGTAGGAGAGCGTGTCGCCCGCGTAGACCGGCTGGCGCCAACGCATGCCCTTGAAGCCGGGCGAGGGCCCGAGCTGCGGCACCGGGCCGGAGCGGGCGGTGAGCGCGAGGTCGCGGCCGAAGGTGGCGTGCAGCCGCTTCATCCACACGGCGGCCGTCTGCCAGCCGGAGGCGCACAGTGCGCCGAAATGCGTGGCCCGCGCGGCCTCCGGATCGAGATGGAAGACCTGCGGATCGTATTCGCGGGCAAAGGCCATGATGGCGTCCGCCTCGAAACGGTGGGCGCCGAGCGCCCGCACGCGGCCGATCTCGGCCTCGCCGAGATAGGGGAAGAGTTCCGCGTCCTGCGCCTCCGGCACGGGCGCGGAATCGGTGTCGAGGGTGACGTCGCGCGGCTGCGGGGTCGCGCCGGCGCGGGCGAACATCGCGGCGAAGTTCTGGGTCATCACCGCCTCGCCGCGGGCATCGCTGAGCGTCAGGGTGAAGCGGGCGATGCCGCGGTCGGGCTTGGAGGCGGAGGCGCGGGTCTCCTCGACCCGGATCGTCGCCGAGAGCGCGTCGCCCGGCAGCACCGGCTTGAGCCATCGCAGTTTGTCGATGCCGGGCGCGCCCATGGAGGTGGCGTGCCCGACCAGCGCCTCGGCGAACAGCCGCATGCCGAACGCCGCCGTCTGCCAGCCGGAGCCGATCAGCGTGCCGACGAAGGTCTTTTGCGCCGCCGCCTCGTCGAGGTGGAAGGGCTGCGGGTCGTACTCACGGGCGAAGGCGATCATCGCCTCGCGGGTCACGGTGACCGGGCCGGCTCGGTATTCCTGGCCGGGAGCGAGGTCGTCGAAGGTGAGGAGGGCCATGGGCTGCCGGCGCTGCGAGGGGTCGCATCGGGCTATCATGTCCGACCGTGCCGGAACCAGCGAATGGGCGCAGGCCTGTATCCCACCCCTCGCCTTCAAGCCGGGTCCGGCACCCCACTCACACCCCTCATCCTGAGGTGCCGGAGCGAAGCGGAGGCCTCGAAGGAGGGCTCCAGTAGACGCGCGCGATCCCTGGAGCCCTCCTTCGAGGTCCGCCGAGGCGGGCACCTCAGGATGAGGGGTGTGGGTGGGAGGCGCGTTCGCGCCTAGCGGTACCCGTAGCGCGCCTTCGCCGCCGCGTGCAGACGCAGGGCCTCGGCGTCGCGGCCGGCGGCGCAGGCGTCGGCCGCCTTGCCGAGATCGGCGCCGAAGCGCTGGCCGACGGCTTCCGACAGGTCGCCGGTGCGCACGTCGCCCGCGACGATGGATTGCGTGCGGGCGATGGTCGGGCCGCAGCCGGCGCCGGGCGCGAGGTCGGCGATCACCGGCGCGGGGGCGGCGGCGACCGCCGCGACCGGCGGCGGCGCGCTCGACTGGCAGGCGGCGAGTGAGGCCGTGAGGGCGGCGAGACAGAGGGCGGAACGGGTCGAGGGCACGGCGGGTCTCCCTGCGGTCGAACGACGAACGGCCGGCATCTCGCGGACAAGCTTGACCGTTGCAGGGTTCTGCGCCGCCGGTGCTTGCGGGTCAATCTTCGATAGCGCCCGGCTCTCGATCTCCCGATCAGATCGCGTGGACGACTTCGATGTGATGTCCGTCGGGATCGCGAAACGACGCGGCGTAATAGGCGCCGCCGTCGTAGGGCGCATCGACGCTGGTGGCGCCGAGGCTGAGGGCGAGGGCGTAGATCAGATCGACGTGGTCTTCCCCCGTTGCCGAGAAGCTGACGACGCTGCCATGACCGGCCTCGACCGGACGACCGTCCTGCCTGCTCTCGACAATGAAGGCGAAGCGATTGTTTCCATGCCAGGACATCAAGTGCCCGAACGCATGGGTCTCACTCAGTCCCAATGCTTCCGCCAGCGGCTCGTAAAAGTCTTTGGCCCGCTTCAGGTCGCCGGTCCACAATCGGACCGATAGGGACACCGGTTCGTTTTCCAGTCGTCGGCGGATAGCCTCACGATCCGGTAAATCCTCTTCGCTCTGCGGCAGGCTGGGGTCGTCGGCTGCGGCGCGATCCCGTGTTTCCTTGTCCATGCCGGCGATCAGCCATCGCAACAAAGCTGCCATCCGCTCCGGATGAGCGCCCGCGAACGAAACGCCGTCGCCGGATTCGATCAGCGCCAATAGGCTGGCCAGTTCCGCACGCCGCGCTTTGGGGGTCTTCGTAGCGACCGCATAAAACTTCTGGAATGTCGACATCGCTCGTCTCCGGCACCGGTCATCCTCGTCCGGGCCCATCCCGCCCGTCACCGGCAGCGGTGCGGATCGCCATCATCATCCGTTCAATGCCTGCGCTTGTCACACTCCCCACCAATCGATACATACGCGAACCCTGGTCGCGGGCCCCTTGCCGGCGAGTCAGCCCCTGAGGAGACCGAGCGTGGCCCCTGGCCGCTCCGTGCAGACGATCGACGGCGCCGCTTTCGCGGCCGCGTCGTCCTGCGCGCTCATCCTCGTCGGCCTGCTTCTTAGCCGCCCCTGAGGGCCGTCCGGGCGCGCGCCTGGGCTCTCAGGGGATGCCGCTCGAACCCGGAACCGACAGGCTTTTACCGGCGCCGCCCCTCACGAGGTCGAGCGCGCCGGCCGCGAGGACAGACCCATGGCGAACACCAAGGACCGCATCGTCATCTTCGACACGACGCTGCGCGACGGCGAGCAATGCCCCGGCGCCACCATGACGCTCGACGAGAAGCTGGCGGTGGCCGAACTCCTCGACGGGATGGGCGTGGACATCATCGAGGCGGGCTTCCCCATCGCCTCGAACGGCGATTTCGAGGCCGTCTCCGAGATCGCCCGGCGCACCAAGCGCGCCACGATCGCCGGGCTCGCCCGCGCGATTCCGGCCGACATCGCCCGTGCGGGCGAGGCGGTGCGCCACGCGCAGCGGGGCCGCATCCACACCTTCGTCTCGACCTCGGCGATCCATCTCGCCCACCAGATGCGCAAGACGCAGGACGAAGTGATCGAGATCATCCTCAAGACCGTGGCCCAGGCCCGCGACCTCGTCGAGGACGTGGAATGGTCGGCCATGGACGCGACCCGCACCGACATCGACTACCTGTGCCGCTGCGTCGAGGCGGCGATCCGCGCGGGCGCCACCACGATCAACCTGCCCGATACGGTGGGCTACGCCACGCCCCAGGAATACGGCGCGATGTTCCGCCAGGTGCGCGAGCGCGTGCCGGATGCCGACAAGGCGATCTTCTCCGTGCACTGCCACAACGACTTAGGCCTCGCGGTGGCGAATTCGCTCGCCGGCCTGGAGGGCGGCGCGCGCCAGATCGAGTGCACGGTCAACGGCATCGGCGAGCGCGCGGGCAACGCGGCGTTGGAGGAGATCGTCATGGCGATCCGCACGCGGGCCGACGTGATGCCCTACGACACCGGCATCGACACGACGATGCTGACCCGCGCCTCGAAGCTCGTCAGCCACGCGGCGAACTTCCCCGTCCAGTACAACAAGGCCATCGTCGGCCGGAACGCCTTCGCCCACGAGAGCGGCATCCATCAGGACGGCATGCTCAAGCACGCCGAGACCTACGAGATCATGACCCCGGCCTCGGTCGGGCTCGCCAAGACCTCGCTGGTGATGGGCAAGCATTCGGGTCGCGCCGCGTTCAAGTCGAAGCTGACGGAGCTCGGAATCTCGCTGTCCGACAATCAGTTCCAGGACGTGTTCGAGCGCTTCAAGGATCTGGCCGACCGCAAGAAGCACGTCTACGACGAGGACATCGAGGCGCTGGTGGACCAGAACCTCGCCACCGCGCACGACCGGATCAAGCTGGTTTCGCTCTCGGTGATCGCGGGCACGCGCGGCCCGCAGCGCGCGACGATGAAGATCGAGATGGACGGGCGCACCTTCACCGAAGAGGCCGACGGCAACGGCCCGGTGGACGCGGTGTTCAACGCCATCCACGCGATGGTGCCGCACGACACGGTGCTCGAACTCTATCAGGTCCACGCCGTGACCGAGGGGACCGACGCGCAAGCCGAGGTCTCGGTGCGGCTGAAGGCCGGCGAGCGCTCGGTGACGGCGCGCGGCGCCGACCCGGACACGCTGGTGGCCTCGGCCAAGGCGTATCTGTCGGCGCTGAACAAGCTCTCGGCGGCCTCCGTGCGGCTGCACGCGCAGCACGCCGCGGTGGTGTGAGCCGCCGCGCATCCCACCCTCCCCCTCATCCTGAGGTGCCGCGAAGCGGCCTCGAAGGAGGGCTCCAGGGATCGCTGAGACATCTGGAGCCCTCCTTCGAGGCTCCGCTTCGCTGCGCACCTCAGGATGAGGGCGTGTCTTGGAGGATCGGCCTTGCGGCCGATCCAGCTCGAACAGTCGATCAGCAAAAATGCCCGCCTATCGCTCCCGCACCACCACCCATGGCCGCAACATGGCCGGCGCCCGCGGCCTGTGGCGGGCCACCGGGATGAAGGATTCGGATTTCGGCAAGCCGATCATCGCGGTGGTGAACTCGTTCACGCAGTTCGTGCCGGGCCACGTTCATCTAAAGGATCTGGGTCAGCTCGTCGCCCGCGAGATCGAGCAGGCCGGCGGCGTGGCGAAGGAATTCAACACCATCGCGGTCGATGACGGCATCGCCATGGGCCATGACGGGATGCTGTACTCGCTCCCGTCCCGCGAACTCATCGCCGACTCGGTCGAGTACATGGTCAACGCGCATTGCGCCGACGCCATGGTCTGCATCTCGAATTGCGACAAGATCACCCCCGGCATGCTGATGGCGGCGCTCCGCCTCAACATCCCGGCGGTGTTCGTCTCCGGCGGGCCGATGGAGGCCGGCAAGGTCGTGATGAACGGCATCACCCGCAAGTTCGACCTCGTCGACGCCATGGTGGCGGCGGCCGACGACCGGGTGTCGGACGAGGACGTGGCGGTCATCGAGCGCTCGGCCTGCCCGACCTGTGGCTCGTGCTCGGGCATGTTCACGGCCAATTCCATGAACTGCCTGACGGAGGCGCTCGGCCTGTCGCTGCCCGGCAACGGCTCGACGCTGGCCACGCACGCCGACCGCAGGCGCTTGTTCGTCGAGGCCGGGCACCTGATAGTCGATCTGGCGCGGCGCTACTACGAGCAGGACGATGCGGGCGTGCTGCCGCGCTCGGTCGCGAGCTTTGCCGCGTTCGAGAACGCGATGACGCTCGACATCGCCATGGGCGGCTCGACCAACACGGTGCTGCATCTGCTCGCCGCCGCGCACGAGGGCGAGGTGCCCTTCACCATGGCGGACATCGACCGGCTGTCGCGCCGCGTGCCGGTGCTCTGCAAGGTCGCCCCCGCGGTCGCCAACGTTCACATGGAGGACGTCCACCGGGCCGGCGGCATCATGGCGATCCTGGGCGAACTCGACCGCGCCGGCCTGATCGACCGCAGCGTCGGCAACGTGAGCGCCGGCACGCTGGGCGAGGCGCTGGACCGCTGGGACGTCAAAGTCACGCGCAGCGAGTCCGTGCAAAAATTCTTCCGGGCGGCGCCGGGCGGCGTGCCGACCCAGGTCGCCTTCAGCCAGGATTCGCGCTGGGACGAACTCGACCTCGACCGCGAGGCCGGCGTCATCCGCAACAGTGAGCATGCCTACTCGCGGGACGGGGGACTGGCCGTGCTCTACGGCAACCTCGCGGAGGACGGCTGCATCGTGAAGACCGCGGGCGTGGACGCCTCGATCCTCACCTTCACCGGAACCGCCCACGTGTTCGAGAGCCAGGATGCCTCGGTCGACGCCATCCTCAACGGGCGCGTGAAGGCGGGCGAGGTCGTGCTGATCCGCTACGAGGGCCCGCGCGGCGGCCCCGGCATGCAGGAGATGCTCTACCCGACGAGCTACCTGAAATCGAAGGGCCTCGGGAAAGCGTGTGCGCTCGTCACCGACGGGCGCTTCTCCGGCGGCTCGTCCGGCCTTTCCATCGGCCACGTCTCGCCCGAGGCGGCGGAAGGCGGGCTGATCGGGCTGGTGGAGCAGGGTGACCGGATCGAGATCGACATCCCGAACCGCCGCATCCATCTGGCGGTGGACGAGGCGGTGCTGGCCGAGCGCCGGGCCGTGCGGGATCGCGGGGGCTGGAAGCCGGCGGCCCCCCGCAAGCGCAAGGTGAGCACGGCGCTGAAGGCCTACGCGATGCTGGCGACGAGCGCGGCGAAGGGGGCCGTGCGGCGGTTGGAGGATTGAGGGCCTTCCCCTCCCCCTTGCGGGGAGGGGTCAGGGGTGGGGGTTGTTCAGGATGAGGCGGGTGCGGTGCCTTCTGCACCACCCCCACCTCCAACTCCTCCCCGCAAGGGGGAGGAGAGCCGGTCGCGCTTTACGCCGCCCGGCCGAGCTGCACGGCGTCCGCCGCCGTCACCTCGTCCGTATGCACCTCGAACTTCACCAGCCGGGCCGAGCCGAAGCTGGTCGAGATCGCGCAATCCGTCGCGTCGCGGCCCCGCGCCATGACGATGCGGCCGATGCGGGGCGTGTTGTGGCGGGCATCGAACGTGAACCAGCGGCCATCGAGATAGACCTCGAACCACGCCGAGAAATCCATCGGGTCCGGCACGGCGGGCACGCCGATGTCGCCGAGATAGCCCGTGCAGTAGCGGGCCGGGATGTTCATGCAGCGGCAGAACGCGATGGCAAGATGCGCGAAGTCGCGGCAGACGCCGACCTGCTGTGTGAAACCGTCATGTGCCGTGCGGGTGGAATCGGCCAGCTGATAGTCGAAGCGGATGCGATTGTGGACGTAATCCACGATCGCCTGTGCCCGCGCCCAACCCTCGGGCGTGTGGCCGAACAGCTGCCACGCCGTCGCGCAGAGCCGGTCGGTGTCGCAATAGCGGCTGCCGAGGAGGTAGGGCATCACATCGTCGGGCAGCTCGTGGATCGGGAGCTGACGCGCATCCGGCACCACCGCGTCGGGCAGGCCTGAGTCTTCCACCAGGAAGTCGGCCGAGAGCGTGATCCGGCCCGCGGGCGCGAGGATGCGGGTGCAGACGTTGCCGAACGCGTCGAGCGACTGGCGCTGCGGCACCGCCGGATCGATCCGCATCGTCTCGGGGCTACGCAGATCGCGCTGGCGGGACGGGTGGACGTTCAGGAGCAGCGACATCGGGGTCGGCGCGGAGGTCTCGAAGGTGATGTCGTAGCCGGTGCGGATCAGCATGGCCCTGCCTTGGGGTTTGGACTGCATGCGCGCGGCCGACGATTGAACGAGAGCACGGCCGCCGCGCGAATGAGCCCAAAAGATTTGGCCGAACGTGTCGTTCCGCCGCGCACTGCACAAATGTTGCGCAGTGTAACATCCCCGGGTGCATCGAGCGGACGGCGACGAGCGGGCCTTCGGCCGGCCGGAATCCTTCCACATGCCCGCCCCCCGCGCGAAACGCGCGCATTGCTGGTGCAGCGCGGCACGCGGTATGGAAGGGCTCATGTGGACCGCCCTCTGGAACCGCCTCGCCCAACCGGGCCATTTCCTGCGCTGGTCGGGCGCGGCCCTGCCCTGGCTCGCCGGGCTCTCGGCCGTGCTGCTCGCCGCCGGGCTGTACATGACCTTCTTCACCGTGCCGCCGGACTACCAGCAGGGCGACACGGTGCGGATCATGTACATCCACGTGCCGGCCGCCGTGCTCGGCATGGGTTTCTACGGGGCGATGGCGCTCTCGGCGATCGGCTCGCTGGTCTGGCGCCATCCCCTCGCCGACGTGTCGCAGCGCGCCGCCGCGCCGATCGGGGCGGCCTTCACCCTGATCTGCCTCGTCACCGGCTCGCTCTGGGGCAAGCCGATGTGGGGCACCTACTGGGTGTGGGACGCGCGCCTCACCTCGATGCTGGTGCTGTTCCTGCTCTATTGCGGCATCATCGCCCTGTGGCGCACCATCGAGGACCCGAGCCGGGCGGCCCGCGCGGTCTCGATCCTGACGCTCGTCGGCGCCGTGAACCTGCCGATCATCAAGTTCTCGGTGAACTGGTGGTCCACGCTGCACCAGCCGGCCTCGATCCTGCGCATGGGCGGCCCGACGCTGCATTCCTCCATGCTCTATCCGCTCTTGGAGATGATCCTGGCGATGACGCTGCTCGGCGTGACGCTGCATCTCCAGGCGATGCGCACCGAGATCTACCGCCGCCGCGTGCGCAGCTTGCTGATCCGGCAGGCCGAGCGGCTCGACGCCGGCGCGCAGGCGCCGGTCGCGCGCGCCGCCGCACCGCTCCCCGTGGGCCAGGCGATCTGAGGGACGGCCGATGGAAATGGGCCACTACACCCCGTTCATCGCGGGCGCCTTCGGCTTCACCGCCCTGGTGCTCGGCGCGCTGATCCTCCACGGCTGGCGCGACGGGCGGGCGCAAAGGCGCGCGCTCGCCGAATTGCAGGGCGAGCAGCCATGAGCACGAGCCCGACCCTCGAGCGCCCCCGCCGCTCGTTCCTCGTCCTGCTGCCGGTCGTGGTCTTCGCGGTGCTGGCGGTGATTTTTTTCGTGCGCCTGCGCTCCGGGGCGGACCCGGCGGCGCTGCCCTCGGCCCTGATCGGCAAGCCGGTACCGGCCTTCGCGCTCGGCCCCGTGCCGGGCCTTCAGGACAAGGGCCAGCCGGTGCCGGGGCTGACCAGCGCCGATCTGAAGGGCGGGGTGACGGTGCTCAATGTCTTCGCCTCGTGGTGCGCCCCCTGCCAGATCGAGCACCCGATGCTGATGCGCCTCGCGCAGGAGCCCGGCATCCGCTTGGTGGGCATCGACTACAAGGACCCCGGCGACGCCGGCCGCCGCTGGCTGGAGCGGCACGGCCTGCCGTTCTCCGCGGTCGGCGCCGACGCGACCGGCCGGGCCGGGATCGATCTCGGCGTCTACGGCGTGCCGGAGACCTTCATCATCGGCCCCGACGGCACCATCCGCGACAAGCTCGTCGGCATCCTGACGCCAGAGAACTATTCCGGTGTTCTGGAGCGCATCCGCGCCGCGGGCAAACCGGCGCCCGTGACGAACTGACCGGGCGGCCCGGCGGGCGCTTGGAACCGTGCGTCCTTGGGCGTATGGCACTCGGAGTGTCAGCTTGTAACCGTTCCAGGGGACGAGCCGCGCCTTCGTTTCAACAAGCATAGAAGCGCCATGCGGATCGGGCTGTTCGTCCCCTGCTACGTCGATGCGTTCGAGCCGGAAGTCGGCATCGCGACGCTGGAACTGCTGGAGCGGTTCGGCCTCGACGTCGAATACCCGTTCGACCAGACCTGCTGCGGCCAGCCGATGACCAACACCGGCTGCCACGCCGAGGCCGCCGCCACCGAGGCGCTGTTCGTCAAGAATTTTTCCGGGTTCGACTACGTGGTGGCTCCTTCGGGCTCCTGCGTGCATCAGGTGCGCGAGCACCTCACCGCCATCCCGCAGACCGACGAGGTCAAGGCGGTGCGCGCCAAAACCTTCGAGCTGGTCGAGTTCCTGCACGACGTGCTCAAGATCGAGGAACTGCCCTGGGCGGCCTTCCCGCACCGGGTCGCCTACCACTCGAACTGCAATGCGCTGCGCGGCATCGGCCACGCCCGGCCGTCCGAGCTGAACCGGCCGTACTTCTCCAAGCCCCTCAACCTTCTGAAGAAGGTGAAGGGCATCGAGATCGTCGATCTGGCCCGGCCCGACGAGTGCTGCGGCTTCGGCGGCACCTTCTCGGTGTTCGAGCCCGCGGTCTCGGCCAAGATGGGCTACGACAAGGTGACGGATCAGGCGCGCGCGGGGGCCGACTACGTCGTCTCGGCCGATTCCTCCTGCCTGATGCACCAGAAGGGCTGCGCCGAACGCCTCGGCGTGCCGCTGAAATACATCCACATCGCCCAGGTGCTGAACGGAGCCGCGGCATGAGCGAGGAGCTGAATCCGCGTGAGCGCGAGGGCGTGATCCACCCCGAGGTCCGCGCGCGCAGCGACGAGAGCGAGCGCGGCCCGAACGGCCAGCGCCTCCAGCACGCGGAGGCCGCCTCCAAGCCGATCCGCGCCGACGCGCCGCGCGAGCCGCAGCCCCGCGGCGCCAGGATCAAGGGCAACCGCCCGATCGATCAGGGCGAGGCCGCCGAGCGCTTCCTCGCCGCGCCGCTCCACCAGAAGGCCCACGACGAGCGCCTGTGGGACGTGCGCAAGAAGCGCGACACGGCGGCCCACGGCATCCCCGAATGGGAGGAGCTGCGGGAGATCGCCTCGCAGATCAAGGCGCACACCCTCACGCATCTCGACCAGTACCTCGCGCAGTTCGAGGCGGCGGCCAAGGCCAACGGCGTCCACGTCCACTGGGCCGAGGACGGGGCGGCGCACAACCGCATCGTCCTCGACATCCTGCAGAAGCACGGCGCGAAGTCGCTGGTGAAGTCGAAGTCGATGCTGACCGAGGAGTGCGGCTTCCGCCACTTCATGGCGGCCCACGACATCGACATCATCGAGACCGATCTCGGCGAGCGCATCCAGCAGCTCGACGAGGAGGAGCCAAGCCACGTCGTGATGCCCGCCGTCCACAAGACGCGGCTCGATGTCGCCGACGTGTTCGCCCGCACGCTCGGCACCGACCCGGACAACGACGACGCCCACTACCTCGCCGAAAGCCAGCGCGAGACGACGCGCCCCCTGATCCTCAAGGCCGATGCGGGGCTGACCGGCTGCAACTTCGCCATCGCCGAGACCGGCACGGTCGTCACCTGCACCAACGAGGGCAATGCCGACCTCTCGGGCAACGTGCCGCCGCTGCAGATCCACTCGATCGGCATCGAAAAGATCATCCCGAAGGTCGAACACCTCGGCGTGTTCATCCGCCTGCTGTCGCGCTCGGCGCTGGGCTCGCCGATCACGCAGTACACCTCGCATTTCCGCGCGCCTCGCGCGGGGACCGAGATGCATATGGTGCTGGTCGATAACGGCCGCTCCGAGCGCC
This sequence comes from Methylorubrum subtropicum, assembly GCF_038442325.1. Lineage (NCBI taxonomy): Bacteria > Pseudomonadati > Pseudomonadota > Alphaproteobacteria > Hyphomicrobiales > Methylobacteriaceae > Methylorubrum > Methylorubrum subtropicum. Next base: position 12,593 of record NZ_JBBXMW010000012.1, read on the forward strand.
TCGGGATGGAGGAGTTCTGGACCTCGCTCAAATGCATCCGCTGCGGCGCCTGCATGAACACCTGCCCGGTCTACCGGCGCTCGGGGGGTCTATCCTACGGCGCGACCTATTCGGGGCCGATCGGGCTCATCATCGATCCGACCTTCAACAAGCGCAAATACTCGACCCTGCCGTTCTCCTCGACCATGAACGGCTCCTGCACCAACGTCTGCCCGGTGAAGATCAACATCCATGAGCAGATCTTCGCCTGGCGCAAGGTGCTGGCCGAGGAGCACCAGATCCCGCTGCTCAAGCAGGGCATGATGAAGGCGGCCGGCGCCGTGCTGAGCCGCCCCGCCGCCTACCGCGCCGCGATCGGGGCAGCGGATTCGGCGCTCCGCGCGCTGCCGCGCTTCGCCGTCTACAACCCGGCCAACACCTGGGGGAAGAAGCGCGAGATGCCCCACGCCCCGCGCCAGAGTTTTCACGCGTGGTACCGGCAGAACCGCATGAACAAGGACGGGCAATCGTGAGCGCCCGCGAAGCCATCTTCGCCCGGCTCAAGGCCAACCGGCCGGCGGGCGATTTCCCGCTGCCCGCGGTGCCGGACTTCGCGCCGCTGGTCGGCGACGATCTCGTGGCCGAGTTCACCGAGCGGCTGGGGAAGATGGGCGGGCGCGTCGAGCGCGCCGGCAGCCCGGCCGACCCCTTCGCTCCCGTGCGCTCGCGGCTTGCGGGCGCGGCCGTCATCGCCTCCGCCGTCCCGGAATTCACCGGCAACCGCGATCTCCGCACAGCCCGGCGCCCGCAGGAGATGGCCGACGTGGACGTTGCCATCGTCCGCGCACGCTTCGGCGTCGCCGAGACCGGCTCGGTCCTGTTCACGCAAGACGACCTAATCGTGAATTCGGTCGCCTATCTCGCGCAGCACCTGATCGTGCTGCTCGACCCGGCCGATCTCCTGACCAATATTCATGCGGCCTATCGACGCCCGGAATTCGGGCAATCCGCCTATGCCGTGCTCCATACCGGGCCGTCCGCGACCGCCGACATTGAGGGCGTGCTGATCCACGGGGCACAGGGCGTCCGCTCGCTGACGGTGCTTCTGTTGCAGCGCAAAATTCAGGCAGAGTGAAAGCGGAGCCGTAGAGGTTTCCGGGCGTTTGCGACGAAACGCCTCCGGCCGCGGAGGAACCTTCGTCCCGCAAACACCGGAACCTCGCCCGTGCGCTTCAAGCTCGGTTGCAGCCTCGCCTACGAGGTCAAGACGCCCACGACCTTCATCTTCAACGTAGAGGTCGCCCACCTGAAGAGCCTCGCGGTGATGAGCGAGACCTTGACGCTCGCGCCCGACCTGACGCGCCGCAACTACGTCACGCCGGACCTCAAGAACCGCTATCTCGGCGTGAACGTCGCGCCCGGCCCGTTCTCGCTGGAGTACAATGCCGAGGTCGAGCTGACGGTGGTGCGGGCCGATCCCGAAACGATCCGCGAGACGCCGGTCTCGGAATTGCCGATCGACATCCTGCCGTTCCTGCTGCCGAGCCGCTTCGTCTCCTCCGACCGGCTGGCGCCCTTCGCCGAGGCCGAGTTCGGGCACCTGCCCAAGGGGCACAAGCGGGTCAACGCGATCTGCAACTGGATTCACGACAACATCGCCTATCAGCGCGGCGCCAGCGACGGCGAGACCACCGCCGACGAAAGCCTGCTGAAGCGGGCGGGCGTGTGCCGCGACTTCGCCCATCTCGGCACCGCCTTCTGCCGCGCGCTCGGCATCCCGGCCCGGTTCGTGAGCTGCTACGCCTACGGCCTCGTGCCCCGCGACTTCCACGCCGTGTTCGAGGCCTATCTCGACGGGCGATGGTGGCTGTTCGACGCCACGCGCCAAGCCCATCTCGACGGCCTGGTCCGCATCGGCATCGGCCGCGACGCCGCCGAGATCGCCTTCGCCACGCCCTACGGCGAGATGGAGCCGACGGGCATGGAGATCCGCATCGACCGCGCCGACGGCGGCCCGGAGCCCGCCGAGCGCACGGTGGACGCGATCTCGACGGAGGAGCCCGCGCCCCATGCCGGGGCGGCGTGAGGGCCTGAGACCTCGACATCTCCCCCGATCCTTGCATCCTGTGACGACAGGCCAGGAGCGACACCGGATGCCCTATCGCCACATCGTCGGCCCGCGCACCCACGTCTTCGCCGATCTGGCGACGCTGATGGCGAAGGCGACGCCGATCCGCTCCGGCGATTGCCTCGCCGGCATCGCCGCGGAATCGGCCGAGGAGAACATGGCGGCGCGCTGGTGCCTCGCCGACGTGCCGCTGAAGGACATCCTGGCCCGGCCGCTGATCCCGTACGAGGACGACGACGTCACCCGCCTGATCCTCGACGATCACGACGAGGCGGCGTTTGCCGAGATCGCGAGCCTCACCGTCGGCGATTTTCGCGAGTTCCTGCTCACCGCTTCGTCCGAGACGCTGGCCCGCATCGCGCCGGGCGTCACGCCGGAGATCGCGGCCGCCGTCTCGAAGATCATGCGCAACCAGGACCTGATCCTCGTCGCCCGCAAGTGCCGAGTGGTGACGAAGTTCCGCAACACCATCGGCCTGCCCGGCACGCTCGCCGTGCGGCTCCAGCCCAACCACCCGACCGACGATCCGGCCGGCGTCACCGCCTCGATCCTCGACGGGCTGAGCTACGGCTGCGGCGACGCGGTGATCGGCATCAACCCGGTCTCCGATTCGATCCAGACCATGGCCGGCCTGCTGCGACTCTTCGACGGGATCATCGCGCGCTTGGAGATCCCGACGCAGGCCTGCGTGCTCACCCACGTCACGACGACGCTCGACGCGATGAACCGGGGCTTGCCGGTCGATCTCGTGTTCCAGTCGATCGCGGGCACGCAGCGGGCGAACGCCAGCTTCGGCGTCACCCTGCCGATTCTCCAGGAGGCGCACGAGGCCGCGCTCGCGCTGAAGCGCGGCACGCTCGGCGACAACGTGATGTATTTCGAGACCGGCCAGGGCTCGGCGCTCTCGGCCGACGCCCATCACGGCATCGACCAGCAGACCCTGGAGGCGCGCGCCTACGCGGTCGCCCGGCGCTACCGGCCGCTCTTGGTCAACACGGTGGTGGGGTTCATCGGGCCGGAATACCTCTACAACGGCAAGGAGATCATCCGGGCCGGGCTGGAGGATCATTTCTGCGGCAAGCTGATGGGCGTGCCGCTCGGCGTGGACGTCTGCTACACCAACCACGCCGAGGCCGATCAGGACGACATGGACACCCTGCTCACGCTGCTGGGGGCGGCCGGCTGCACCTACGTGATGGGCATTCCCGGTGCCGACGACGTGATGCTGAACTACCAGTCCACCTCGTTCCACGATCAGCTCTACATCCGCGAGGTGCTGGGGCTGAAGCGGGCGCCGGAATTCGAGGAATGGCTCGCCTGCATCGGCCTGACCGATTCGGCTGGCAGCCTGCTCCCGGGCGGGGCCGCCGCCCGCCTGCTCACCGCCGCGCCGGACCTCGCGGCATGAGCGACACCGACGATCTCTGGCAGCGCCTCGCCGGGCTGACCCCGGCCCGGATCGGCCTCGGGCGCGCGGGCGCCGGCCTGCCGACCCGCGAGGTGCTGAAGTTCGGCCTCGCCCACGCCCAGGCCCGCGACGCCGTCCACACCCCTCTCGACGCCGAGGCTGTAGCCGCCGAGATCGAGGCGCTGGGGCTGCCGACCGTCACGGTCGCCTCCCGCGCCGAGGACCGCGCCACCTATCTGCGCCGCCCCGATTACGGCCGCCGCCTCGCCCCCGAGAGCCGCGCGGCGCTTACCGAGTCCGCGGGCGAGCCGGTCGACCTCGGCCTCGTCGTCGCCGACGGCCTCTCGGCCCGCGCCGTCCACGAAGGCGCGGCGGCGATGTTGAAAGCTTTCCAGCCGCACGCGGACAAGGCCGGCTGGCGCCTCGCCCCGATCGTGATCGCCGCCCAGGCTCGCGTCGCGCTGGGCGACGAGGCCGGCGAGGCCTTGAAGGCCCGCGCGGTCGCGGTGCTGATCGGCGAGCGCCCCGGCCTGTCCTCCCCCGACAGCCTCGGCCTCTACGTCACTTTCGACCCCAGACCCGGCCGCTCGGACGCCGAACGCAACTGCATCTCGAACGTCCGCTCGGCCGGCCTCTCGCACGATCTGGCCGCGTTCAAGCTGAACTGGCTTCTGACCCAGGCCTTCTCCCGCGGGCTGACGGGGGTGAACCTCAAGGACGAGAGCGACCGGCTGATCGAGGCGGGCGAGGCCGCCGCCGAGATCGAGGCGGCGTCATAGGCCCGGCCGGGAACTGGTGATGTAATCGAGGGCGAGCGCCGCCGCCTCGGCCGTCTCGGCATCGTCGCTCGACGCGAGGTCGGCCAGCAGGCGCCGCGCTTCCTCGGCCGCAGCCTCGCCTTCCGAGGCATCGATACGGCAATCCTCCAACAGGGTCAGCGTCTCGGCACGCGCCTCGAACGACCCCTCGGCGATCAGCCGAGCCGCCACGAGGATCGGCAAGGTTCCTTCGAGTTCGCCGAGCGCGAACAGGAGCGTTCCGGCACTGCGCCCAATCCCAGGGCGCCGCAGCACGCTCACGATATCGGCGACCTTTCCGCGCGCATCGAGATCGGCCAGCGCCAGGGCGGCGGCGTTCCTGAGCTTAGGCGAAGCGGCGCGAAGCAGGATGTCGGCGGCCAGATCCGCGGCGACCGGATCGTCGGGGCGGCGCTTCAGATCGGCCAACTCGGTCACGATCCGATCCTCGTCGGAAGAGTCCGAGAGGCTGCGCGTCGTCTGGAACGAGAGAAGGCCCGGCGGAATGTTCATGCCTCGCGCCCCGGCTTCGGCGGGTGCGTCCGCCGCCATTCCCAATACGTATCGTAGGCTTCCTCGCGCGTCATCAGATCACGACCGCCCGCCTTCTCGCGATGCCACCAGCGTCGGAACTCATCGAAGCGCTCCTCACCCCGCAGACCGAACCACGGATCGCGGGCGAACATCCTGCTGCCGCGCAACGGTCGCGGTTCGTCTTCGGCCATCGGCCCCTGATCTCTCGATTCTTCACAGCTAAATCTTATCACAAATGTTGTGAAACACGACGGTACGACTTCCGCCGTCACCAAAGCCCCCAAGCGTGGCTGTTGCGGGCCCGACACACCGCGAAACCAACCAGACTTTGCCTTGGGGAGCGCCTTCGAGCGCCGCAATCCCACCATAAACCGGGACGACTTCGGGGTCGCGGTAAATGCTGTCGCTCCAACGCTTTATCGCGGAGTTTCGAGGACGTTTTCCGCGTGAGGCCGTGACGGGCGCCGCGGCCTCGGATGCGTAGCAGGGCCGGGGCACGAGATCAGCGATGGACGCGCGTCAGACCGACAAGTCGAAGCTGCCGAGCCGGCACGTGACGGAGGGGCCCGAGCGGGCGCCGCACCGCTCGTATCTCTACGCCATGGGCCTGACCTCGGAGCAGATCCACCAGCCGCTCGTCGGCGTGGCCTCGTGCTGGAACGAGGCGGCCCCCTGCAACATCTCGCTGATGCGTCAGGCGCAGGCCGTGAAGAAGGGCGTGGCCGCCGCCAAGGGCACGCCGCGCGAGTTCTGCACCATCACGGTCACCGATGGCATCGCCATGGGCCACGGCGGCATGCGCGCCTCGCTGCCGTCCCGCGAGGTCATCGCCGATTCGGTCGAGCTGACGATCCGCGGCCATTCCTACGATGCGCTGGTCGGCCTCGCCGGCTGCGATAAGTCGCTGCCCGGCATGATGATGGCCATGGTGCGCCTCAACGTCCCGTCGATCTTCATCTACGGCGGTTCGATCCTGCCCGGCTCGTTCCGCGGTCGGCCCGTCACCGTGCAGGATCTGTTCGAGGCGGTCGGCAAGGTCGCCGTCGGCGACATGAGCCTCGAAGACCTCGACGAGTTGGAGCGGGTCGCCTGCCCCTCGGCCGGGGCCTGCGGTGCGCAGTTCACTGCCAACACCATGGCGACGGTTTCCGAGGCCATCGGCCTCGCCCTGCCCTACTCGGCCGGCGCCCCCGCCCCCTATGAAATCCGCGACCAATTCTGCGCCGCCGCGGGCGAAAAGGTCATGGAGCTCATTACGAAAAACATCCGCCCGCGCGACATCGTCACCCGCAAGGCGCTCGAGAACGCCGCCGCGACGGTGGCGGCCTCCGGCGGTTCGACCAACGCGGCTCTGCACCTGCCGGCGATCGCGCATGAATGCGGCATCGAGTTCACGCTGTTCGACGTGGCCGAGATCTTCCGCAAGACGCCGTACATCGCCGACCTCAAGCCGGGCGGCCGGTATGTGGCGAAGGATATGTTCGAGGTCGGCGGCATTCCGCTGTTGATGAAGACGCTGCTCGACCACGGCTACCTGCACGGCGACTGCCTGACCGTCACCGGGCGCACCATCGCGGAGAACCTCGCCAAGGTCGCCTGGAACCCAGATCAGGACGTGGTCTTCCCGGCCGACCAGCCGATCACCGTCACCGGCGGTGTGGTGGGCTTGCGCGGCAACCTCGCCCCCGAGGGCGCGATCGTGAAGGTCGCCGGCATGCCGGCGTCGAGTCAGGTCTTCACCGGCCCGGCCCGCGTGTTCGACGGCGAGGAGGCCTGCTTCGAGGCGGTGCAGAACCGCACCTACAAGCCGGGCGAGGTTCTGGTCATCCGCTACGAGGGCCCGAAGGGGGGCCCCGGCATGCGCGAGATGCTCTCGACCACCGCGGCCCTCTACGGCCAGGGCATGGGCGACAAGGTGGCGCTCATCACCGATGGGCGCTTCTCCGGCGCGACCCGCGGCTTCTGCGTCGGCCATGTCGGCCCCGAGGCCGCCATCGGCGGGCCGATCGGCCTCCTGCGCGACGGCGACATGATCACGCTCGACGCGATCAAGGGCACGCTCGACGTGGCGCTCTCCGACAAGGAGCTGGCCCAGCGCCGCTCGGAATGGACGCCGCGGGGCAACACCGCGACCTCCGGTTACCTCTGGAAATATGCGCAGACCGTGGGCCCCGCGGTCAACGGCGCCGTCACGCATCCGGGCGGTGCGAAGGAGACGCACACCTATGCCGATGTCTAGAACCGTCCCTTTCCGGCCCGCGCGGCCGGCCGGGGTCGATCTGGATCGGCTCCGGACCGGCCTGCTGGCCGCGTTCCTGGGCGCTTGCCTCGCGGTCGTCGCCGTCGATCCCGGCACCGCCCTCGACGCGACCGCCCGCACCCCGGTCCCCGAGAAGGGCTATCGCTCGGGTCGTGACGCCCTGCGCTCGGGCGTGCGCGACTACAACGCGGGCGACAAGCAGGGCGCCGTGCGGGCGCTGGAATACGCCGCCGACCAGGGCCAGACCCTGGCGCTGTGGAAGCTCGGCCGCATGTACGCGGCCGGCGACGGCGTGCCCCAGGACGACCTCAAGGCGTTCGAATACTTCTCGCGCATCGCCGACGACACCACCGACGACGCCCCCGACACGCCGAATTCCGGCGTGCTGGCGAGCGCCTTCAACGCGCTCGGCACCTACTTCCTCGAAGGCATCAAGGGCACCTACGTGCGCCCGAACGCCGAGCGCGCCTACGAGATGTTCAACTACGCGGCGTCCTACTTCGGCGACCCGAACGCGCAGTACAACCTCGCCCGGCTCTACCTCGAAGGGACCGGCGTGGAGCAGGATCCGCGCAAGGCCGCGCGCTGGTTCAACCTCGCCGCCGAGAAGGGCCACCGCCCGGCCCAGGCGCTGCTCGGCGACCTCTTGGTCAACGGCACCGGCATGCCGCGCCAGACGGTGAAGGGCCTGAGTTGGCTCGCGCTGGCGCGGGCCGGGGTGCAGGGCGCGTCGGACGCTTGGATCGTCGATCTCTACGACAAGGCCTGGGCCTCGGCGAGCGAGGCCGACCGGGCCGACGCCATGGCGCAGGCGCAGACGCTCTCCACGGGCTCGACCCGGCGGCGGCGCTGATCCTCGACTTGGACCGGCGCGCGCCGGTCCAAGTCGTTCACGGCAGCGTGACCGGAAAGACACAGGCTCCGGAATCGGCGCGGCGGCCGAAACCCTGCATCCGGCCCGGTGGTTCCGGCGGCGTGTCGTCGTCTGTATCGACACGGCCCCGCACGGTAGCTTGACGCCATGTTCGATGCGTACCCGAAGGCCGACCCGGCGCTGGAGCGGACGGCCGCGCTGCTGGCCGACGCCCGCTCCGCCGACGAGGTGGTCGAGATCCTGCGGCTGACCGCCCGGCGGATCGCGGGCTCGGACGGCATCGCCGTCGTCCTGCGCGAGGGCGACACCTGCTTTTACGCCGCCGAGGACGCGATCGAGCCGCTCTGGCGCGGCTGCCGCTTCCCCCTCGACGCCTGCGTCTCGGGCTGGGCGATGCTGCACGACGAGACCGTCGTGATCCCCGATATCGGCACCGATCCGCGGGTGCCGCGGCCCGCCTACTCCAACAAGGCGATCTGCAGCCTAGCCCTGGTGCCGATCGGTGCGCCGGAGCCGGTGGCGGCGCTCGGCGCCTATTGGTGCGCCATGGTGCTGCTCGACCCGGCGACGCTGACGCGGATCGAGACGCTGGCCCGGCAGGCCGGCGAGGCCTTCGCGCGGCTGGAGGACGAGGCGCGGGCTCCCTCCGGCGCGCAGGCCCGGCAGACGGAGGCGGCTTCGTAGGCGAGGGCCCGCAATCCGCGCATGGGAGACCCATGCCGGGGACGGGAACGCCGGCTTGGCCGATGCGTTCGAACCGGCAACCGACCGTCCCGCCAGACGGCGAGCCGCTCCCGCAGGGGTCCGCCGCCGCGCGGGCGGCCAGCTGACGGGAGTGCGTGCGATGCAAATCGGGATGATTGGCCTCGGCCGGATGGGCGGCAACATCGTCCGCCGCCTCCTCCGCGACGGGCATACGGCCGTGGTGTTCGACCGCGACCCGGCGGCGGTAAAGGCCTTGGCCGACGAGGGTGCCACCCCCGCCGACAGCCTGGACGACCTCGTCCGGAAACTCGACGCGCCGCGCACCGCCTGGGTGATGCTGCCCGCGGGCCCCATCACCGAGGAGACGGTGGCTAAGCTCGGCGGGTTGATGCAGGCCGACGATTGCATCATCGACGGGGGCAACTCGTTCTATCAGGACGACGTGCGCCGCGCCCGCGAGCTGGATGCCAAGAGCATCCACTACGTCGATGTCGGCACCTCCGGCGGCGTCTGGGGGCTGGAGCGCGGCTATTGCATGATGATCGGCGGCCACAAGGAGGCCGTCGACCGGCTCGATCCGATCTTCCGCACCCTGGCGCCCGGCCTCGGCGACATCCCCCGCACGATCGGCCGCGACGGGCGCGATGAACGTGCCGAACTCGGCTACATCCATGCGGGTCCGAGCGGGGCCGGCCACTTCGTCAAGATGATCCACAACGGCATCGAGTACGGCCTGATGCAGGCCTATGCCGAGGGCTTCGACATCCTCAAGCACGCCAATTCCGAGCAGGTGCCGGAGGAACGCCGGTTCGATCTCAATCTCGGCGACATCGCCGAGGTGTGGCGGCGCGGCAGCGTCGTCTCGTCCTGGCTGCTCGACCTGACCGCGACGGCGCTGGCCGGCAGCGAGACGCTGGAGGAGTATTCGGGCTACGTCGAGGATTCGGGCGAGGGCCGCTGGACCATCAACGCCGCGGTCGAGGAGGCGGTGCCGGCCACCGTCCTGTCGAGCGCACTCTACCGCCGCTTCCGCTCCCGCGAGGAGGCGAGCTACGCCGACAAGCTGCTCTCGGCGATGCGGCAGGGCTTCGGCGGGCACAAGGAGCCGCCGCGCCGGGGCCCGACGCCGTGATCGCGCTTCCCGAAAACACCCGACTCATGGACGATGCCGGGGCGACCGCCCGCGCGGCCGCCGAGCATCTGATCACGCAGGTGACGAGCGCCGAGGGCGAGCGCGCCGCGGTCTGCCTGTCCGGCGGCTCGACCCCGAAGCGCCTTTACGCGCTGCTCGCTTCCCCCGGCTTCGTCGAGCGGGTGCCGTGGGCGCGCGTCCACTGGTTCTTCGGTGACGACCGGGTGGTGCCGTGGGACGACCCGCTCAGCAACGTCCGCATGGTCCGCGAAGCCTTCGGCCACGCCGCGCCGGTGCCGCCGACGCATCTGCACTTCATCCCCTCCGACGAGGGCGCGGAGGCCGGCGCGCGCGCCTACGAGGCGACGCTGAAGGATTTCTACGGCGCGGGCAAACTCGATCCGGCCCGGCCGCTGTTCGATCTCGTCCTGCTCGGCCTCGGCAGCGACGGTCACACCGCCTCGCTGTTTCCGGGCAAGCCCGCGGTCGACGAGCGCGCGGCCTGGGTCGCCCCGGTGCCGGAGGCCGGGATGGAGCCGTTCGTGCCACGCATCAGCCTCACCTTCCCGACGCTCGCTTCCGCGCGCTCGGTGCTGTTCCTCGTCAACGGCGCGGGCAAGCGCGATCCGCTCCAACACCTCGCCGCGGGCGAGGATCTGCCGGCCAGCCACGCGACCAGCGCCGGCACGCTGACGTGGTTCATCGATCGCGAGGCGGCCGACGCCTGAGATTTCCCGGGTAAAAACCGCGACGAATTCGGCAAAATCCCGCTCCCGCCGCAATTTCGCCCCAGCTCTTGCCGGTGTGTGAACGCCGTCACCGACAGACAAGGGGGCTTCAATGTCGGGAAGCGAGTTCGTCGTCGAGCCGGATCGGTGGTCGCTGCCGCGGCGCCAGGTCTCCGCCGTGCGCGGTCCGTTGAAGGCGGTGCCGCACCGCCGCGCCAAACCGCTCTGGCCGCTGAGCCTCGCCGTGTCCGGCCTGTCGCTGGCACTCGCCGTCACCCTGGCGCTCCGCCCCGCCCCCGCTCCCGTCGAGCCGGCCCCGCCGGTGGTGGCCGAGACACAGCCGGCGCCGCGCATCGTGGGTGCGGCCGAGGTTCCGGTTCCCGCCGCCGTGTTGGCCACCGTCGAAGCCCCGGCCGCCGAGCCGGTCGCCCCGCGCCCGCAACCCGAGCCGGCGGCACCGCAGCGTTCCGCGGCGCCGGCGCTCGATGTCGGCCAGTTGCCCGTGCTCCAGCTCGACGCCGCCGCCTTCGATGCGGCGCCCGTGGCCGAGGCGGCCCCCCGCTCGACCGCCAAGCCGCCTGCGCGGCACGCCGCGCCCCGGATCGCCGGACAACCCTGACAGCCGATCCAACGGGTTCATCCCACCCCTCTCCCTCATCCTGAGGTGCCGCGCGAGCGGCCTCGAAGGAGGGCTGCAGCTCGCGCGCGATCCCTGGAGCCCTCCTTCGAGGCCCGCCAAGGCGGGCACCTCAGGATGAGGGGGAGGATGGGAGAGACCGGCTGTGAGCCGGTTCGGCTTCGACAGGCCGAACCGAACCATATCCCTGCCGCCCGGTCCCGACTTCTGTCCGATGGTGCGCCCGCCGGGCTTCGACTACCCTTGCCAAAAGATCGGCGGGGAGACGGGCGTGGCGTTCAGACCGATCCGGGCGGCGTGTCTCGCGTTGATGCTCCTTACCCTGGGGAGGCCAGCCCACGCCGAGGACGGCGTCGCCACGGCGCTCGTGGTGTCGGTCGATGTCTCGGGCTCGGTCGATGAGACCCGCTATCACCTCCAGATGGAGGGCATCGCCGAGGCGCTGGAGGACGAGGCGGTGCTCGCCGCGATCCGGGCCAATGCCGGCGGCATCTACTTCGCGCTGGTGACCTGGGCCGACGGCGCCCGCCTCGCGGTCGATTGGCGCCGCATCGCCTCGAAGGCGGACGCCGCCGCGACCGCGACGCTGGTGCGCGCGGTGCCGCGAATCCCCGGAGAATTCACCTGCGTCGGGCAGATGCTGCGCACGGTCGCGGCCAGCGTCGTGCCGCGCCTGCCGGTCATGGCCGACCGCGTCGTGATCGACGTATCGGGCGACGGCATCGACAATTGCAGCGACGTGGACGCGATCCACGCCGAGCGCGACGCGCTGCTGTCGGCGGGCACCACCATCAACGGCCTGCCGATCCTCGTGCCGGGCGAGAACGACGTGGTCGGCGTCGGCGCCTACCGCGCCCCCGGCTACGGCCTGCGCGAACTGCCGCGCCAGACGTACCGCGACGGCACCACGCTGGACGCATGGTACCGCGCCCACATCGTCGGCGGCCCCGGCCACTTCCTGCTGGCCGCCCGCGGCTACGGCGACTTCGCCCGGGCGTTAAGGCAGAAATTCGTGATGGAGATCAGCGGGCTGGCCCCGGGGGAGACGGGGGATGGCGCGCGCTCCGTGGCGAGCCGGTGAACATCCACGGCGCCGCTCTTCGGTGCCTCCCACCCATCCCCCTCATCCTGAGGTGCTGCGAAGCAGCCTCGAAGGAGGGCTACAGAAGTCTCCGCGATCCCCGGAGCCCTCCTTCGAGGTTTCGCTTCGCTCCGCACCTCAGGATGAGGGAGTTGGGTGGGAGGGGGCCGTAAGACGACCACTTCTAAGTCATTGACAAGAAGGCGTTATATCATTTTCGCGAAAACGGTATAACGCCCCCAACTCAAGCAAAATGCTTCGACAGCTTCAGCCCCTGCGCCTGATAGTTCGAGCCCGCCCCCGCGCCGTAGAGCGTCGCGGGACGTTCCAGCATGCGCTCGTAGACGAGGCGGCCAACGATCTGGCCGTCTTCCAGCAGGAACGGCACGTCGCGGGAGCGCACCTCCAGCACCGCGCGCGCGCCGGTGCCGCCGGCCTCGCCGAGGCCGAAGCCCGGATCGAAGAAGCCGGCGTAGTGGACGCGGAACTCGCCCACCAGCGGATCGAACGGCACCATCTCGGCGGCGTGATCTGCCGGCACGCGCACGGCTTCCTTCGAGGCCAGGATGTAGAAATGGCCCGGATCGAGGATCAGCGTGCGAGTGCCGTCGGCGGGCAGCGGCTCCCAGAACTCGCCGGTGCGGTGGGCGCCGGGGCGGTCCACGTCGATCAGGCCGGTGTAGCGCTTGGCGCGGTAGCCGATCAGACCGCCGAAGCCCGCGAGATCGACCGAGACCGCCACGCCCCCGTGCAGCGACGGGTTTGCGACATCGACCAGCGGGTCGCGGGCGTGGAGCGCCGAGAGGGCGTCCAGCGTCAGCCGCGGCTCGCCCCGGCGGAAGCGCACCTGCGACAGGCGCGAGCCGGTCCGCACCCGCACCGGGAAGGTGCGCGGCGAGATCTCGGCGTAGAGCGGCCCGCGATAGCCGGCCTCGATCTGGTCGAAGGCGCTCGCGTAATCGGTGATGACGCGGGTGAACACGTCGATGCGGCCGGTCGAACTCTTGGGGTTGGCGCCCGCGCTGAGGTCGGCGGGCAGCGCGAGGCTTTCCTGCAATTCGGCGATGTAGACGCAGCCCGTTTCCAGCACGGCGCCGTCGCTGAGGTCGATCTCGTGGAGCGACAGCGCCTCGATGCAGGCCGAGACCGGGCGCGAGTGGCCGGGCAGGAAGCTGGTGCGGACCCGGTAGGCGCGGCGGCCGAGCCGGAGGTCGAGGCTCGCGGGCTGGATCTGGTCCGAGGCGTAAGGGCTCGCCGGCAGGATCGCCCCGGCCTCCGTCAGCGCGGCGATGCCTTGTGCGGCCAGGATGCCGCCGTCGCGGCCCGTCGTGTCGTCGTTCATCGCGGCTCCCTCCCGCCCGTCTTGTCCTGCGTGGCCTCGCGCTCCGCCGCGTCGAGCACGGCCACCATCCGGGCGAGCGCGATCCGGGCGCAGGCCCCCATGGCGACGAGGCCGGCGAGCGTGCAGGCCATGAGCGGAAACAGACCCGGGCGCAGCCAACCGCCGAGCGCGACGAGAAGGCCGCCGATCCAGACCGCGTTGCCGAGCATCAACAGCGGCGAAGTCACGCCCTGGAATTCCGCCGCCACGCCGAGGCGCATTTGCACCAACCGCACGACGACCCGCGCCACCGTATCGAGCCCAAGGGCGAGGATCAGGGCGAGCGCGGCCCACGTATTCTGCGCCGGGTGCCACCACGCGAAGGCGAGCGCGACGCCCAGCGTGACGAGGAGGCCGAGGGCGTCCGAAAGCGCCGGGCGCCGCGCGGCGGCAGCGACGGGGGCAACGTTCGGCGAGGCGTTCGGCACGATGTCTCCGCCGGCTGATCCGGCCTGTCGGCCGGGTGGAACGCCGCGATTGACGGGATTTCGGGCGCCACGTACCACGACCCGAGGCAGATGTCGCGTCGCGGCCTGCGCTTCGTCCACGGAGACGGTTTCACGCGATGTACAAGGCCGAGACGCGCGGCATCATGGTGACGGTGGAGCCCCGCTTCGTCGAGGAGGAATCCTCGCCGGGCGAGAGCCGCTATTTCTTCGCCTACACGGTCGAGATCGTGAACAACGGCAGCGAGCAGGTGCAGCTGCGCTCCCGCCACTGGCGCATCATCGACGGGCGCGGCGCCTGCCAGGAGGTGCGCGGCGCGGGCGTCGTCGGCAAGCAGCCGGTGCTCGAACCGGGCCAGTCGTTCAGCTACACCAGCGGTTGCCCGCTCACCACGCCGGACGGGCTGATGGCCGGCAGCTACACCATGGCGACGATGGGCGGTGAGAGCTTCGAGGCCGAGATTCCGGCCTTCTCCCTCGATTCGCCGCACGTGCGCCGCGTCGTTCATTAGGATGGCCGGGGAGCGCCTGAGCCCGCTCGAACTGCTGGAACGGCTCGTCGCCTTCGACACCGAGAGTTCGAAGTCGAACCTCGCGCTGATCGAGTTCGTGGCCGGCTATCTCCACAGTTGGGGCGTGCCCTACGTGCGCGTGCCGAACGCGGCCGGCGACAAGGAGGCGCTGTTTGCCACGCTGGGGCCGAGCATCGACGGCGGCGTCGTCCTGTCGGGCCATACCGACGTGGTGCCGGTGACGGGACAGGCCTGGACCACCGATCCGTTCCGGCTCCGGGTCGCGGACGGGCGCGCCTACGGCCGTGGCGCGGTCGACATGAAGGGGTTCGACGCCTTGGCGCTCGCCCTGGTGCCCGACGCGCTCGCCGCCGACCTGAAGCGGCCGATCCACATCCTGCTCTCCTACGACGAGGAGACGACCTGCCTCGGCGTCGCCGACACCATCGCCCGCTTCGGCGCCGACCTGCCGCGGCCGGGCGCCGTCATCGTCGGCGAGCCGACCGGCCTGCAGGTGGCCGACGCCCACAAGAGCATCGTGACCTACAACACCACCGTCCACGGCCACGAGGCGCATTCGGCCAAGCCCATGCTCGGCGCCAACGCCGTGATGGCGGCGGCCGACCTGATCGCCGAGCTGAACCGCATCGCCGACGCCATGGTGGCCCGCGGCGACGCCTCGGGCCGGTTCGATCCGCCCAACACCACGGTCCATGTCGGCACGATCCAGGGTGGCACCGCCCGCAACATCCTGCCCAAGCTCTGCGCCTTCCACTGGGAGTTCCGCGGCCTGCCCGACCTCGACATGCCGGAAATCCCCGCGCTGTTCGAAGCCGCCTGCGCACGCGTGACCCGCGAGCGGCTGAACCGCTACGGCGAGTACGGGCGGATCGAGACGGTGGAGGAAGTGGCGGTGCCGGGCCTCGCCCCCGATCCGGGCTCGGAGGCCGAGCGGCTGGCGCTGCGGCTGGCCCAGCGCAACCGCACGATCTCGGTGCCCTACGCGACGGAAGCCGGGCGCTTCCAGGGCGCCGGCATCCCGACCGTGGTGTGCGGGCCGGGCTCGATCGATCAGGCGCACCAGCCCGACGAGTACATCGAACTCGACGAATTGGAGCGCGGCCAAGCCTTCCTGCGCCGGCTGCTGGCCGAGAACGCCGCCTGATCGCCTCACCGCGACGTGATCGTCGCCCGGCGAAAATTCTCCCTTGCCGACGAGGATGATCGCGCCAGTTTCGCACGTGCCACGGCATCCGCCAGGAATCGTTTCCGATTCCGCCGAGAGATGCCGGGCCCGGAAGGAAGCCCTGAGGACATCATCCATGACTCTGAAAACGACGCTGGCCGCCGCGACCGTGGCGGTGCTCGCCGCGACGCCCGCCCTCGCCCTCGAAGTCACGAAGACCGCGACCGTCGATGCCCCGCCCGCCAAGGTCTGGCAGACGATCGGCGACTTCTGCGGCATCGGCAAATGGCACCCGGCGGTGGAGAAGTGCGAGGCGTCGTCGAAAGGCGGCAAGTCGATCCGCACTCTGAGCCTCAAGGGCGGCGGCACGCTGGTCGAGGAACAGCTCGCCCGCGACGACAAGAAGATGGATTACAGCTACGCCATCCTCGAGGGCCCGCTGCCGGTCTCCGACTACAAGTCGACGCTGACCGTGGCGCCGAGCGGCCAGGGCTCGAAGCTGACGTGGAGCGGGAACTTCAAGGCGAAGGGCGCCCCCGACGCCAAGGCCGAAGAGGTGATCGGCGGCATCTACGAGGCCGGGCTGAAGGGGATTTCGGAGAAGGCGAAGTAGGGCGGGACGCCTCCCGCTCTCCGCGCGGGAGCGGGAGGCCATTCGGGATTTTCGGATGGCTGCCATGGAGATCGATGCGTGTGCGGCCGGTGCAGGGCTCGCGCTCCTGCTCGCGGGGCATCACTCGATGTTCGTGGAGGAGCAGGTTCGCGACAGCCTGCCGCCGCAATTCCGCGATCTCGCCAAGGTGGCCTTCGGGGAGAGAGTCTGGACGGACGCCGTTCCGAGCGAAGCGCGCCGCCGTTACGTGATCTCCATATCCTGGGGAACACTGATGTTCTTCCTGTTCTCCGTGAGCCTCTACAACAACGGACGCGAGCTGGCGTCACGGATCGTCTTCTGCATCGGCTTGTACGGAGCCTGGACTGCCTGCCGTTTCATGCGGCGGTACGTCGATCTCGATTGTCTGGACCTGTCGCTGGGGCAATTGATACGCCTGATGCTGGTTGGCCCGTCCACGCTGCCTCCGCATCGCCGATAGACGGTTCATGATCGTCCGTCCGCGGCCCAACGTCTTCACCATCCTGTTCGCGCTGCGCGGCTCGATTCTGCCCAAGGTCGCGCCGAAGGTGATTGCCATCACGGCGCTCGCCTGCCTCGTGGTCGGGCTGGAGCAGCGGCATGCCGCGTGGTTCCCGGTCACCGCCGGGATCGGGCCGTTCACGCTGGTGGGCCTCGCCCTCTCGATCTTTTTAAGCTTCCGCAACGGCGCCTGCTACGACCGCTGGTGGGAGGCGCGCCGGGCCTGGGGCACGCTGATCGTCGAGATGCGGGCGCTCGCCCGGCTGATCCCGGCGCTGCTGCCGGAGGCCGGCCAAGAGGACTTGCGCCGCCGCGCCTTGCGCCGGGCGGCGGGCTTCGCCCACGCGCTGCACGCTCGGCTCCGCGGCCTCGACGAGGCGGGGGCGGCCGAGCCGTGGCTGCCGCCCCAGGAGGGTCTGCTTCTCGCCGACCGCCCCAACGCCGCCGACGCGGCGCTCGCCGGCCTCACCCACGATCTGGCGGACGCGATGCGGGCCGGCGCCTTCGGCGAGGTGAGCTTCGCCACGCTGGAGCATAAGGTCGCGAGCTTGTCGGCGATCCAGGCGACCTGCGAGCGCATCCAGGGCACGCCGCTGCCCTTCGCCTACACGCTGCTGCTCTACCGCACGGCCTGGCTCTACTGCCTGCTGCTGCCGTTCGGGCTCGCGGGCTCGCTCGGCTGGTCGACGCCGGTCGTGGCGGCACTGGTGGCCTACGCCTTCTTCGGCCTCGACGCGCTCGGCGACGAGTTGGAGGAGCCGTTCGGCACCGACGCCAACGATCTGCCGCTCGACGCACTGCTGCACGCCGCGGTGACGCCGGTGCTCGATGCGCTCGGCGAGCACCGGCCCGAGCCGCCGCGGGCGAAGCGGTTCACGCTGCTCTGACGGCTTCGTTCCACCCATCCCCCTCATCCTGAGGTGCGGAGCCGAAGGCGTAGCCTCGAAGGAGGGCTCCAGCGGAACGCGCGATCCCTGGAGCCCTCCTTCGAGGCCCGCCGAGGCGGGCACCTCAGGATGAGGGGGGTGGGTGGGAGAAGCCTCTCCTCACGCCTTCGGCTCGCCCTTCGCCGCCAGCAGCGCGGCGCGCGAGGCTTCGAGGCTGGTGATCAGCGCCCGCGCCTCCTCGATCTTCGCGCTCAGCGCCTCCAGAATCTCCCGCCCCTCGCCGGAGAAGCTGCGCACGGCGTCGCCCGCCTGCGTCAGGGCGATCCCCGAGGCCGTCACCGCGGCGCCGTACTCGGCCTGGACCCGGTCGAGGCGCTTGAGCTTGAGATACATCGGCACCACGCAGGCGCTGGTCGCAACGAGCGCGACGAGCAGGATGCCGTCAACCAAGGAGCCCATCCGCCCCCTCCTTCTCGGGATTGATCGCCTCCTCCACCCGCAGGACGTAGGCGCCCTGCGACTGGCCGGCCCGGCACCAGAACAGCGGCCGGTCGTTGCCCTCCAGCTTGATCCGCGTGTTGGGCGTGGCGTCGAGTTCGAGGACTTGGCCGACCTTCAGCCCGGCGATCTCGCCGAGCGTCAGGTGGCGCTCCTCCAGCACGGCGCGCAGGCGCACCGCGGTCTTCTGCACCTCGGCCGTGATCTGCTGCGCCCAGCGCGGATCGCGGGCGGCGGATTCGCCGGTCAGCACCTTGCCGAGTGCCGGGCGCAACGGGTTCAGCACCGTCTGCGGGATGATCAGGAACATCTCGCCGCCGCGGTTGAGCGCCTGGAGCAGGAACTTGGCCTGCACCGACTTGTTGGAGCGCCGGCCAATGATGGCGAACTCCATCCGGGTCTCCATCCGCTCCAGCCGGAACGGCGTCTGCGAGACGAGGCCGAAGGAGGATTCGAGCGCCTTGCCGACCTGCTCGAACACCATCTGGGCGATGCGCAGCTCGATGGCGGAAAAGTTGCGCTCCTCCTCCACCGGCGGCTCGGAGCCGTCGGCGCCGAACAGCACCTCGACCATCGTGTAGATGAAGTCGCGGTCGAGCCCGACGAGGATGTGCCCGTCCCATTCGGGCGCGTGGAAGATGCCCACCACCGCGTTCGAATCGTAAGGGTCGAGCATCTCGCCGAAGCGTCCGCTCTCGACGCCGCTCAGCGAGTAGAAGGTCGAGGACGAGGCAAGGTGCTTGGCCGCGTCGCTGCAGGCGGTGGCGAGCCGGTCGAAGACGACGCTCAGCATCGGCAGCCGGTCGAGCGACAGGCCGCCGGCCTCTTGGATGCGGGCGCGGATGTCGGTCGCGGGCTTGGCCGCCGCGGTCAGCAGCGCGTCGAGGGCGGAAGCGGGCTTTCCGGCCGGCGCCTCGGCGGGCTCCGGCGTCAGCTCCCGCAGCATATCCCCGGCGGTCTCGGTCTGAACGGTCTCGTCCATCTCCCCAAAACCCTCAGGCGGCGGCCGGGGCGCGACCGCCCGGCACGGTGGCGGCCTCGACCTCGTCGATGGTCGGGCGGTCGCCCCCGGCGATGCCCTTGCGGCCGTGCTCGATCGCCACCTGGGGCAGCGCGCCGTTCATGTAGGCGATCAGCGTCTGCTTGATGATCGTGTAGGGGGTGCACTGCTTCTCGCGGATGCCCTTCACCTTCACGGCGAGCGGCGCCAGCATGCCGTAGGAGGCGAACACGCCGATGAAGGTGCCGACCAGCGCCGCGCCGATCAGGCCGCCGAGGATCTGCGGCGACTGGTCGAGCGCGCCCATCGCCTTCACGATGCCGAGCACCGCCGCGACGATGCCGAGCGCGGGCAGCGCCTCGGCCACCGTGTTGATCGCCGCGTAGGGCTTGAGCTTGTACTTTTTGTGCGTGCCGATCTCCTCCTCCATCAGCGCCTCGATCTCGTGCGAGCGGGCGTTGCCGATGAGGATCAGGCGGCAATAGTCGCAGATGAACAGCACCAGATCGGGGTGCTTGGTGACTTCCGGGAAGTTCTTGAAGATCTCGGATTCGGTCGGGTTGTCGAAATGCGCCTCGACCTCGTTGCGCGGCTTGGTCTTCAACTCGCGCATCAGGGCATGCAGCAGCCCGAGCAGCGAGAGGTAATCCTGGCGCTTCGGGCCCTTGCCGGTGAAGGCCTCCATGGTGGCCTTGCCGGAATCCATCACCGTCTTCAGTGGATTGGCGATGACGAAGGTGCCCGCCGCCATGCCGAAGATGATGACGAACTCCCAAGGCTGCCAGATGACGATCAGGTGGCCGCCCATGGCCACGAAGCCGCCGAGCATGGAGCCGATGGCGATGACAAGGCCGACGATGATTCCCATGGCACTCGTTCCGCGGATGGCCGGCGACGGAAGTGCGGCCCTTGGGGGCAGGGAAATAGGCGGGCAGGCTTGCGCGGAGCTTTGTCGGACGCGCGCCTTGGAGGCTGGGCCACGAGCGCATAACTGAGGCACGGACATTCCACGCCGGAGAGCACTTTGCCCCACGACGACGGCCCGCCCCAGATGCACGCCACGACGATCCTGATGGTCCGCAAGGGCGGGCGCGTGGTGATCGGCGGCGACGGGCAGGTCAGCCTCGGCCAGACCATCGTGAAGGGCAACGCCCGCAAGGTCCGGCGGCTGGCCAAGGGCAGCGTCATCGGCGGCTTCGCGGGCGCCACCGCCGACGCCTTCACCCTGTTCGAGCGGTTGGAAGGCAAGTTGGAGCAGTATCCCGGCCAGCTCACCCGCGCCTGCGTCGAACTCACCAAGGACTGGCGCACCGACCGTTATCTCCGCCGGCTGGAGGCGATGATGCTGGTCGCCGATAAGGAGGTGAGCCTGCTGCTCTCCGGCTCCGGCGACGTGCTGGAGCCCGAGACCGGCGTGATGGCGATCGGTTCGGGGGGCAACTACGCCCTCGCCGCGGCCCGCGCGCTGGAGGACGGCGACCTCGACGCCGAGGCGATCGTGCGCAAGGCGATGAGGATCGCGGGCGACATCTGCGTCTACACCAACGGGAATCTCGTGATCGAGACGCTCGACGCGGGTTGAGCCCGACCACCCCCGTCATTCCGGGGCCGCGCAGCGGAACCCGGTATCCACGACTGGCCGCGACGCCTCGTCTGGCCGCGCATCACGGGTGGATTCCGGGTTCTCGCCTTCGGCGAGCTCCGGAATGACGGTGGCGTTTCGGGCTTTCCTGAAGCGCCCAAAAGCCCCCGACTGGAAAGCCCCCTCCGGCGCGCCTAGATCGAACCCTCGGCGCCACAGTCGCCGCAGACTTGGAAAGCAATGACCACCTTCTCCCCCCGCGAGATCGTCTCCGAACTCGACCGCTTCATCGTCGGCCAGAAGGATGCCAAGCGCGCGGTCGCCATCGCGCTGCGCAACCGCTGGCGCCGCCAGCAGCTGAAAGGTCCGCTGCGCGAGGAGGTGGCGCCCAAGAACATCCTGATGATCGGCCCGACCGGCTGCGGCAAGACCGAGATCGCCCGCCGTCTCGCCCGGCTCGCGGGCGCGCCGTTCCTGAAGATCGAGGCGACCAAGTTCACCGAGGTCGGCTATGTCGGCCGCGACGTCGAGCAGATCGTGCGCGACCTCGTCGAGGTCGGCATCGGCCTGACGCGCGAGGAGAAGCGCAAGGCGGTGAAGGCCAAGGCGGAAGCGGCGGCCGAGTCCCGCATCCTCGACGCGCTGGTCGGCCCCACCGCGAGCCAGGCCACCCGCGAGAGTTTCCGGAAAAAACTGCGAGCGAGCGAACTCGACGACAAGGAAGTGGAACTCGAACTCGCCCCGAGCGGCTCGCAGGGTATGCCGATGTTCGAGATTCCCGGCATGCCCGGCGCCTCCATGGGGGCGATCAACCTCAACGACATGCTCGGCAAGGCGCTCGGCGGCCAGCGCGGCAAGCCGCGCCGGATGAGCGTGGCCGACGCCTACGCGCCGCTGATCGCCGAGGAGTCGGACAAGCTCGTCGACGACGACGCGCTGATCCGCGAGGCGGTGCGCGAGGTCGAGGACAACGGCATCGTCTTCCTCGACGAGATCGACAAGATCTGCGCCCGCGAGGGCCGCTCCGGCGCCGACGTGTCGCGCGAGGGGGTGCAGCGCGACCTGCTGCCGCTGATCGAGGGCACCACCGTCGCCACGAAGCACGGGCCGGTGAAGACCGACCACATCCTGTTCATCGCATCCGGCGCCTTCCACGTCTCGAAGCCGTCCGATCTGCTGCCGGAGTTGCAGGGACGCCTGCCGATCCGGGTCGAGCTGCAGCCGCTCACCGTCGAGGATTTCAAGCAGATCCTCACGGCGACGGAAGCCAGCCTGATCAAGCAGACGGTGGCCCTGATGGAGACGGAGGGCGTCACCCTCGACTTCACCGACGATTCGATCGACGCGCTCGCCCGCGTGGCTGTCGAGGTGAACGGCTCGGTCGAGAACATCGGTGCCCGCCGCCTCCAGACCGTGCTGGAGCGGGTGATCGACGACATCTCCTTCACCGCCACCGACCGCTCCGGCGAGACCGTGCGGATCAACGCGACCTATGTGCGCGACCGGGTGGAGGATTTGGCGGCGAACGCGGATCTGAGCCGGTTCATTTTGTGAGGACGGGAGGCCCGACGGCCTCTCCCACCCATCCCCCTCATCCTGAGGTGCGGAGCCGAAGGCGAAGCCTCGAAGGAGGGCTCCAGCGGATCGCGCGATCCCTGGAACCCTCCTTCGAGGCCTCCGCTGCGCTCCGGCACCTCAGGATGAGGGTGAGGGTGGGATTTTCGGTTGCGCCGAAAGACACGAGCCGATGACGGAGCGACCCGCGAGCCTCCTGCTCCCCGTCGCGGCGGTCGTCGCCGCGATGGTGTCGATCCAGTCCGGCGCGGCGTTCGCCAAGTCCCTGTTCCCCGTCGTCGGCGCGGCCGGGATGACCGCCCTGCGAGTGGGCTTCGCCGCGCTGATCCTGCTCGCGCTCCGACGCCCCTGGCGGCGCAGCCTGACCGCCCGGGAATTCGGCGCCGTCGCGCTCTACGGCGCGGCGCTCGGGCTGATGAACCTGCTGTTCTACCTGTCACTGCGCACGGTGCCGCTGGGGATCGCGGTGGCGATCGAGTTCACCGGGCCGCTCGCCGTGGCCCTGTGGGGCTCGCGCCGCCCGGCCGATTTCGCCTGGATCGGGCTCGCGGTTCTCGGCCTCGTCCTGCTGCTGCCGCTGCACGATGCGGCGCCCGTCGATCCCCTCGGCGCCGCGCTGGCGCTGGCGGCGGGTGGGTGTTGGGCGCTCTACATCGTGTTCGGGCAGGCCGCGGGCCGGGCCGGCGGCCCCTCGGCGGTGGCGCTGGGGATGAGCGTGGCCGCGCTCCTCGTCGCCCCGGTCGGGATCGCGCAGGCCGGCGCCGACCTGCTGGTGCCCGCGACGCTGGCGGCCGGCCTCGCGGTGGCAATGCTGTCGAGCGCCCTGCCCTACTCGCTGGAGATGTTCGCGCTCACCTGCATGCCGCGCCCGGCCTTCGGCGTGCTGATGAGCCTGGAACCGGCCATCGCGGCGCTCGCCGCCATCCCGCTGCTCGGCGAGGTGCCGAACCCGCTGCAATGGCTGGCGATCCTGTGCGTCAGCGCCGCCTCGGTCGGCATGACGGCGAGCGCACGGCGACGGGGTTAGATCCTTGTGCCGCATCGGCTTTTTCCGAAAGCCGGTTCCCACCTTTCGGGCCGATGCTCTAGCGCCGGATCAGGATCACGCCGCCGACCAGCAGGACGATGCCCAAAAGTCGCGAAAGATCGACGGGGCGCTGTTCGAGGCCGAGCCAGCCGAAATGGTCGAAGGCGACCGAGGCGAGCATCTGCCCGGCCACGACCAGCACGATGAAGGTCGCCGCCCCGAGTTGCGGCACCAGCACGATGGCAAGCCCGATGAAGATCGCCCCGAACATGCCCCCGGTCCACGCCCACCACGGCGTCCGCAGCAGCACGGCGAGAGCGGGCGGCGGATCGCGAAGCGCCACGGCGAGCGCGGCCATGCAGGCGAGCCCGACGAAGTAGCTGGCGAACCCCGACCACGCCGCCGAGGCGAGCGCACCGCGCAGGTTTGCGTTGAGGATCTGCTGCGTGACGACGCTGGTGCCGGCGAGCACCGCGAGCGCAGAGGGGATGAGGAAGAGCATCGGGGGAGCCTCGGCAAATGCCACCGGTGCGGCGGACTTCGATGCTCCTTGACAATCACCGCAGCCCCATGCCGTCAAATGACCCATTCCAAAAGATCCATGCGGATCGGGCATGATCAATCCGGCCCATCTCGATCTCTTCCGGGCGGTGATCCGGCACGGCAGCATGACGCGGGCGGCCGAGGCATTGAGCATCGGCCAGCCGCATGTGAGCCGGGCGATGGCCGCGCTGGAGGCCGAACTCGGTTTTCCGCTGTTCGTGCGCGGGCACGGCGCGGCCCTGCCGACCGAGGAGGGCGAAGCCTTCGCCCGTGAGGTCGAGCAGACCTATGCCGGCCTCGATCACCTGAGCCGGGCGGCCCGCCGCATTTCCGAGCGCGGCACCGGCGCGCTCCGGATCGCCTGCCAGCCCTCCCTCGCCGCCCGCCTGCTGCCGCGGGCGATCCGGCGGCTCGATGCCGAGGTGCCGGGGGTGCGCGTCTCGATCCACGTGCCGAGCCCCGACACGATCTGGGCCTGGGCGGCCTCAGGCCAATGCGACATCGGCCTCGCCCGGCCGCGCGAGGGTTTTTCAGGCGTGACGGCCGAGCCGTTCCTGACGATGGATGCCGTCTGCGCCGTCCCACGGGGGCATCGACTCGCGGGAAAGCGCCATATCGGCCCGGCCGATCTCGCCGACGAGCCGCTGATCTCCGGTGGCCCCGGCCCGTTCCAGCAGGCAATCGAGGCTGCCTACGCGGCGGAGGGCGTCTCCCCGCGCATCGTCCTGACGGCGCAGTTCACGGCGGCCCGCTGCGGCCTCGTCGCCGAGGGGATGGGCGTCACCATCGTCGATCCCGTGCCCGCCCGCGAGCTGTCGGGCCTGCCGATCGTCCTGCGCCCTTTCCGCCCCGCACTCCCCATCGAGACGCTGCTGCTCAGGCCCGCCGCCCGTCCGCCGGGACGGCTGACGGAGCGGCTGGTGCGTCTGCTCAAGGCGGAGCGCGACGCGTTGGTTTGAAGCCTGTCAGGCCGCCACCGCCTTCAGGAACGTGTCGATCTTCGCCTCTAACCCTTGAGTCGATTCCGCCACGGAGGCGGCGGCGCCCTCGACGTCGCCGGCGGTGCCGGCGGCGCGGCGGGCGGCGTCGGTGATGGCGGCCAGGGCCGCGCCGATGGAGACGGCGGCGGTGGCGTTGTCGGCGGCGCTGCGCGAGATTTCGCCCGTGGCCGCGCCCTGCGCCGAGACGGAGGCCGCGAGGTCCCCGGTGGTGCCGCTGATGACGCCCATGCGGTCCGACATCCGGCGGATCGCCGCGACCGCGATGCCGGTGGCCTGCTGCACCTGTCCGATCTGGCCGGCGATCTCTTCCGTGGCCTTGGCGGTCTGGCCGGCGAGTTCCTTGACCTCGGAGGCGACGACGGCGAAGCCCCGGCCGGCCTCGCCCGCGCGGGCCGCCTCGATGGTGGCGTTCAGCGCCAGCAGGTTGGTCTGCTCGGCGATGGCGCGGATGAGGCCGACCACGTCGCCGATGCGCTGTACGCTGCCGGCGAGTTCGCGGATGCCAGTATCGGTCGCCCGCGCCTCGCCCGCCGCGCCCTCGACCTCGTGGCGCGCGGCCTCGATGCGCACCGAGATCTCGGCGATGGAGGCGGTCAGCTGCTCGGCCGCGCTCGCCACCGCCTGGACGTGGAGGGCGGTGTCGTGGAAGCCCGCCGAGGCGCTGCCGACGCCGGTCTCGGCCTTGCGCGACAGGTCGGACATCGTGGCGGCGCGCTCGGCGAGCGACCGGGCGCGGTCGCGCACCTCGTCCATGCTGCGGCCGGCCTCCGCGCGGAAGCGGGTGATCTCGCCGTCGAGATGGGCGCGGCGGTGGCTCTCGTCGCGGGCGGCGGTGCGCTGCTCGAGTTCGAGATCGCGGGCCCAGCGGCTGGTGGCGACGAGGCCGTTGAGTGCGCGGGCGACGGCGCCGATCTCGTCGGCGCGCTCGGTGTGGGTGATCGGGCTGTCGAGGTCGCCCTGCGCCAGCCGCTCGGTGCGCGCCGCGATGGCTTTCAGCGGGCGGAACAGACGGGCGGCGATGAGGCCGACCGCGACCGAGGACAGCAGCGCGACGAGGGCCGCGGCGGCGCCCATGACGGTCATCGCCTCCCGGTAGAGGGCGTGGTAGCGCTCGATCGGAATGCCGACATAGAGGATGCCGTTGACCTTGCCCGCGGCGTCGAGCGTCGGGTGGTAGACGGTGAAGAAGCGGCGCCCGAACAGGTCGGCGGGCCCGGCATAGGCCTCGCCCTTGCGGAGCTTGGCTTGCGCCGGATGGTCGGCGGCCAGCACCGTGCCGACGGCGCGCTCGCCGTTCTCCTTCTTCACGTTGGTGATGCGGCGCACGAACGCGTCGCGGGCGGCGTCGTAGGCGAACACCGTGGCATTGCCGCCGACATAGGCGACCGTACGATCGACGATGCTGAGGTCGGACAAGCCGGACAGGTCCGGGGCCTGGACCGTAGTCAGCGTGCGGCCGTCGAAGCGGGGGCTCGCGCCCTCCTTCGCCTCGGCGAAGACGCGGGCCAGGGTGCCGATATTGAGTTGGCCTTCCTCCGCCTGCCGCGCCTCCAGTTCCGACCAGATCTCCCGGCTCGCCGCGAGCCAGAACGCGCCGGCAGTGAGGCTGACCGCGATGACGGCGAGCGCGATGACCTTCACGGTCAGGGTCTTGAAGCGGAGCATCGCCGGGCCGGGGTGTGCGGACATCTCCTTCCACAATGCGCTGGGTACGTTAGCGGACGTTTAACCGAAGGCGCGCCCGCGAAACGACTGACGTCGACAGTGCGTGAGGGCTGCTGTTCTATCCTTCCCAGACTTGCCCTGGACGCAGCGCCAAAAACTTATCCGGCGGCAGGCCGGCCCCGGCCAAGACCTCGGCCAGGGCTTGGACCGGCTGCTCGATGCCCTCGTCGGTGAGGCGGAAGGTGCCCCAGTGGTGGCCGAGCGCCTGTTCCGCACCGAGCAGGCCGAGCGCTTCCACGGCGTCGGCGGGGTTCATGTGCTGGGGCTGCATGAACCAGCGCGGCTCGTAGGCGCCGATCGGCAGGGTCGCGAGGTGCGGCGCGCCGAATTTCTCGCGGATGTCGCGGAAGATGGAGCCGTCGCCCAGCCCCGTGTCGCCGACATGGTAATGCACGCCCCGCGGCGTAGCCAGCAGGTAGGCGCACCACAGGGCCATGCGCCGGTCGTTGACGCCGCGGGCCGACCAGTGGTTGGCGGGCGTCAGGTGGGCGGTGATGCCGCCGCCGAGATCGACCGAGCCGCCCCAGTCGCGGGTCTCGACATGCATGGTGTCGTCGTAGCTGCGCAGGATCGCGTCGTTGCCGAGCGGGGCCACGATCAGCGGCTGGTGGTCCTGCCAGAGGCGAGCCATGGCCGGGCCGTCGAGATGGTCGTAGTGGTTGTGGGTGATCAGCACCGCATCGATCGGCGGAAGGTCCGCGTAGACGATGCCCGGCGGGTTGACGCGCTTGGGGCCGGCAAAACGGACGGGACTGGCGCGTCGCGAAAACACCGGATCGACCAGGATGTTGCGGCCCGCCACCTGGAACAGGTAGCTCGCGTGGCCGATCAGGACGACGCGCAGGCCGTCCACGCGCTGGGGCGGCTTGTCCGGCGGGAACGGGCTCGGGAACGAGGCGGGCCACGCCTCGGGCTTGCCCTTCATGCGCCAGCGGGCGAGGTCGGAAAAATTCTTGTCGGCGGGCTGGTTCGGGGCGTGGAAGCGCAGGCCGTCGAAATGGTCGGTCTTCGGCCCCTGATAATAGGGATTGCTGCCGCGCCGCCGCGCGGCGTAGCCGACGCCGCCGAGGGTCATCACCGTGGCCGCGCTGGCGACCGTGAGCAGGCCACGCTTCTTCATACGGCCGAGATGGCTCCCGCGCGGCCGCGATCAAGCGCGGCGCGCGGTTTCATCACGGGCCGCCGGTCACCGGCTGACCGGGGTCGGAGAGCTGGATGGTCCAGTTCTTCTGCTGGCCGGTGTCGACCTCGATGAAGCCGTTGCGGTCGAAGCCGCGGGCGAGGCAGTCCTCGACGCCGCGGATGGTGAAGGCGGTGTCGCGGGTGCACATCATCGCCCGGCCGCCCCACTCGCCGCCGCGGGTGTAGTCCACGGCGTAGACGTAGTAGAACTGCGCAGCCAACGTGCCCTTCTGCAGGGTCTCGCAGGAGCGGGGCTTCAGGTCCCACCAGCCCTCGGTGACCCACCCTTGAGCGTCGCGGTAACCCAGCGTCACCCCGACCTTGCTGCCGGTCTGATTGCACAGACGAAGGTCCGCCTTTGCCGGAACAGGCAGCAACGCCAGCAGGCAAGCTGCCGCTGCAATCAAGGTTTCGAAAGGACAAGTCCTTTCGCGGGTCCAGGGCAGAGCCCTGGTGAAGGGAAGCCGGGGCGCTGCCCAGATCTGTCCCCTTTGGCCCCGCCAAAGGGATGATCCCTTCGGGAACCCGGATTCAACCGACGAGGATGACGCGGCAATCGTTGACATTCGTGCGGGTCGGACCGGGCTGGACGAGATCGCCGATGGTGGCGAAGAATCGCGTCGAATCGTTGTCCGTCAGCATCGCCTGCGGATCGAGCCCGGCGGCGCGGGCGCGCGCGAGCGTCGAGGGATCGACGAGGCCGCCGGCCGGATCGGTGGCAGCACCGCGACCGCCGTCGGTGCCATCGGTGTCGGCGGCGATGCCGGCGATGTCTTCGGCGCCGTCCAGCGCGATGGCAAGCGCCAGCGCATACTCTTGGTTCGGGCCGCCGTCGCCCTCGCCGCGGATGGTGACGGTGAGTTCGCCGCCGGAGATCAGGGCAACGCGGCGCCCCTCCGTCTTGGCGTCGAGCGCGAGGCGCGCGTGCTCGGCGGCGACCTCGCGGGCCTCGCCTTCGAGGTCGGAGCCCAGCATCACCGGCTCGTAGCCCGCGCGCTTGGCGGCCTCGGCCGCCGCCTCCAGCGCGTCGATGGGCCGGGCGATGATGCGGTACTCGGCCCGGGCGAAGGCCGGATCGCCCGCCTTCGGGGTCTCGTTGGCGGGGTCGTTCAGCAGCGCCACCGCGGAATCGGGCAGCGTGATGCCGCGGCGCTCGCAGATCGCGCGGGCATCCGCCAGGGTCGAGGGATCGGGCACGGTCGGGCCGGAGGCGATGACGGACGGGTCGTCGTGCGGCACGTCGGAGATCGCCAGCGTCAGGATCTTCTTGGCGTTCTGCGCCGCCACGGCGAGGCGTCCGCCCTTGATGCGCGACAGGTGTTTTCGGACGGCGTTGATCTCGTTGATCGGGGCGCCGGAGCGCAGCAGCGCCTTGGTGATCGCCTGCTTCTCGGAGAGCGTCAGGTCGCCCGCGGGGGCGATCCAGTTGGCCGAGCCGCCGCCGGAGAGCAGCACCAGCACCTCGTCGTCCGGGCCGGCGCTTGCAGCCAGCGCCAGCGCCTCCTTGGTCGCCTCGATGCCGGCGGCGTCCGGCACGGGATGGCCCGCCTCGACCATGCGGATGCCCGGCGCGTCCTCGCCGTAGCCGTGGCGGGCGACCGCGAGGCCGACGATGCGGTCCTCCGGCACGCCGTGCTCCTGGCGGTAGAACGCGCTCGCCACCGCGGCCATGGAGCCGCCGGCCTTGCCGGCGCCGAGGATGATCAGCCGCCCCGGCGTCGGTGCCGGCAGATGCCCGACGAGGCACTTGCGCGGGTGGGCGGCGGCGATGGCCTCGTCGAGGATGGCGGACAGCAGGGCGCGCCGCTCGCGGATGGCCGGATCGGTCGGGGCTGGGGCGGTCATGGGCGTCCTCGCGGCAGCGTCTTACTTAGGCCCGTGCTTGCCCGAGCCCCGGCGGCGCGGCAAGCCTTCGCCGTTTCACAAAACTTTCGCAGGGCACAGCATTCTTTTTGTTGGTGCTTCCGAGGATGCCGAACAATCGCGGCACCGATCCCGCATCACGGGGCCCGGCTCTGTCGAAGCGGACGGAGCGGCCCAGATAGACGCCATGCTCAGCCCCGACCGCGCACCGACGTTTCCTCCGGAAGAGCCCGCCGAAATCCTCGACGGCGATCCCGCCCGCGGCCTGCTGATCCTGTGCGAGCACGCCTCGAACCACGTGCCGACCGACCTCGACCGGCTCGGCGTGCCGGAGCCGGAATTCTCCCGCCACATCGCCTACGACATCGGCGCGGCGGCGGTGACGCGCCGGCTCGCGGCGCTCCTCGGCGTGCCGGCGGTGCTGACGCACTTCTCCCGCCTCATCATCGACCCGAACCGGGGCAAGCGCGACCCGACGCTGGTGATGCGACTGTCGGACGGCGCCATCGTGCCCGGCAACGCCCGCATCGACGCCATGGGCGTCGCGGAGCGCATCCGCCGCTTCTACGCGCCGTTCGACCGTGCGGTGGACGCGGCGGTGGCCCGCGCCGAACAGGCCGGCGCGCCGCCGATGATCCTGACCATGCACAGCTTCACACCGTTCTGGCGCACGGTCGCCCGGCCCTGGCAGGTCGGCGTCCTCTACGACCGCGACGACCGCATGGCCCGCCCGATCATCGCGGCGCTCAAGGCCGACCCCGCCGGGCTGTGCGTGGGCGACAACGAGCCCTACGGCGGGGGCCTGCCCGGCGACACCATCGACCGCCACGCCACCGCCCGCGGTCTGCCGAACGCGCTGATCGAGATCCGCCAGGACCTGATCGGCGGGCCGGAGGGGCAGGAGGAGTGGGCGCAGCGGTTCGCGGGGCTGTTGCGGCCGATGCTGCGGGGGAATTGAGGGGCGAGCGGTCGCTTTTCGGGAAAAAGCCGTTTGCGCCTCGGCCCCTTGCTCGGCCCCTTGGAGGCCGCGACGAAGCCTCCTAAGCTCTGCCGGGGCCGCCGCTTCGCGCCCTTGCGAGTCCGTCCGTGTCAGGCGCCCACGACAGCACCCTCGTCACCCTGTCGATCCTCATCGCGACGGTCGCCTCCTACACCGCCCTCGATCTCGCGGGCCGCATCCGGGCCGCGACGGGCTGGGCGGCGCATGCGTGGCTGGCGACCGCGGCGCTCGCCATGGGCGGCGGCATCTGGGCCATGCACTTCGTCGCCATGCTGGCCTTCAGCATGCCGGGCATGGAGGCGCATTACGACATCAGCCTCACGCTCCTGTCGCTGATCGTGCCCATCGCGGTCACCGGAATCGGCTTCGCGATCGTGAACCGGCCGGGGCGCAGCCGCCTCGCGCTGGCGGCGAGCGGCCTGCTCATGGGGATCGGCATCGCGGCGATGCACTACACCGGCATGGCCGCGATGCACGTGCCCGCCTCGCTACGCTACGACGCGCTGTGGGTGTCCGTCTCGATCCTGATCGCGGTCGGCGCCTCGACCGTCGCGCTGTGGCTGGCCTTCAAGAACACCGGGCTGGGGCAGAGGCTCGTGGCCGCCTGCGTGATGGGCGCCGCGGTCTCGGGCATGCACTACACAGCCATGGTCGCCGCCTCGTTCACCGCGCACGGCATGATCGACGGCGCACACGGCGATGCCGGCATCGGCCAGACGAACCTCGCGCTCGCGGTCGCCGCCACCACCTTCCTGATCCTGTTCCTCTCGCTGATCGCGGCGATGTTCGACCGGCGCTTCGCCGTGCTCGCCGAGCGCGAGGCCGTGGCGCTGCGCCGGAGCGAGGAGCAGTTCCGGGCGCTCTACCGCAAGACGCCGCTGCCGCTGCACGCCCTCGATGCCGAGGGCCGGATCGAGGAGGTCAGCGACGCGTGGCTCGACTTGCTCGGCTACCCGCGCGGGAGCGTCGTGGGCCGCCCGCTGATCAACTTCATGAACGAAGAATCGGCCCGTCGCCGCGTGCAGGAGGATTGGCCGAAGCTGCTGGCGAGCGGGACGCTGCGCGACGCCGAGTACCGCTTCGTCACCCATCGCGGCGAGCCCCTCGACGTGCTCCTCTCGGCGCAGGTGGAGCGCGACGCCGAGGGGGAATTCCTGCGGGCGCTCGGCGGCATCGTCGACGTGACCGCGCGGCGGCGCGCCGAGGAGGCGCTGCGGCAGGCCCAGAAGATGGAGGCGGTGGGGCGCCTCACCGGCGGCATCGCCCACGACTTCAACAACCTGCTCGCCGTGGTGATCGCCAACCTCGATCTCCTGCGCCGGCGCCTGCCCAACGATCCCCGGCTCACGCGCCTCATCGAGCACGCGATCCAGGGGGCGGAGCGGGGCGCCTCGCTGACGCAGCGCATGCTGTCCTTCGCGCGCCGCCAGAGCCTGAGGCCCGAGCCGGTCTCGCCCCCCGATCTCGTGCGCGGCATGGAGGATCTGCTGCGCCGCTCCATCGGCCCGCAGGTGCAGATCGAGACGCGCTTCCCCCTCGGCTTGCCCGACGCCTACGCGGACGCCAACCAGCTCGAACTGGCGCTGCTGAACCTCGCCCTCAACGCGCGGGACGCCATGCTCGACGGCGGCACCATCACGGTCGGGGCGCGCGCGCAGACGGTCGGGGCGGAGGAGGTGCGCGGGCTCTCGCCGGGCCGCTACGTCTGCCTCTGGGTCGCGGACACCGGCACCGGCATGGACGAGGCCACGCTGGGGAAGGCGATGGAGCCGTTCTTCACCACGAAGGGCGTGGGCCGGGGCACCGGGCTCGGGCTGTCGATGGTGAACGGCCTCGCCGAGCAGTCCGGGGGCGCCCTGGTCCTCGAGAGCCGCCTGGGCGCGGGCACGACCGCCGAGATCTGGCTCCCCGTCGCCGCGGCCCGGGAGGGGGGCGCCGAGAAGGCCGACGCGACCGCCGCCGACGCTGTGCAGAAGATCGGCGCCGCGATGCGCCCGCTGACGGTCCTGGCGGTCGACGACGACGCCCTCGTCCTGGCGAGCCTCGCGGCGACGCTCGACGACCTCGGGCACGCGGTGCTCGAAGCCGCGTCCGGCGAGGCGGCGCTGAGCGCCCTGCGGCGGGACCACCGCAAGGTCGATCTCGTGATCACGGACGACGCCATGCCGGGCATGACCGGCCGCCAGCTCGCAGAGGCGATCCGGGCCGAGTGGCCGCGCCTGCCCGTCCTGCTCGCGACGGGCCATGCGGAGGCGGCGCAGGACGCCCACCTCGCGCTGCCGCGGCTGAACAAGCCCTACGGACAGGCCGATCTCGCCGCCGCGATCACGGACTGCCTCAGGCAGAGGGACGGGGCGGACCGGGTCGTCGCGTTCCGCCCCGTGCGGGGCGGGTGAACCTCACGGTTCGCGATCGAACCGGCGCAGCGGTCGGCGACGGGACGCGCCTTAACCCGCCTCGGCCAGCACCACCGCGCGGGGCGGCGGCAGGTTCGTACGCAACTCGCGGCTGACCGTGGAGGAGGCCGCCACGGTGCCGAGGTTGGCGTAGGTCTCGTGGTTCTTCTCGATCGCCGAGAGGTCGTAGAGGTAGTTGACCATCAGCCCGTAGGACTGGCGCATGCCGTTCTTCGAGGTGTCGCCGAGAAAATTCATCCGCTCCAGCCGGGCGCCGTTGCCGAGATGGAACCGGGCGACCGGGTCGAGGGGACGGCCGCGGGGGTTCTTGGCGCGCAGGAAGTAGGCGGCGGCCGCGGGCAGCATGGCGCGGCGCACCGCCTCGCACGCCGCCTTGTCGTGGCGCCATTCGTCGCCGTCGAGGGCGCGCAGCGTATCCACGTCCTCGCGGGTCAGGCCCTGCGGAGCATCGGCCCTCCGCTCGCGGTCGAGCCAGGTGCGGAACCCCGGCACGGGGGAGAGGGTCACGAAGGTCTTGAGCGAGGGGATCTCGCGGGCGAGGTCCTCGACCACCTGCTTGATGAGGAAGTTGCCGAAGGTGACGCCGGCCAGACCCTTCTGGCAGTTCGAGATCGAGTAGAAGATCGCGGTCGTGGCTGCGCGCGCGGGAATCGTCTCGCGCTCGTGGGCGAGGATCGGCTGGATCGCGGGCGCGATGGCCGTCGTCAGCGCCACCTCGACGAAGATCAGCGGCTCGTCGAGCAGCGCCGGATGGAAGAAGGCGAAGCAGCGCCGGTCCGGCGGCTCGATCCGGCGGCGCAGCTCGTCCCAGTCGGCGATCTCGTGGACCGCCTCGTAGCGGATGATCTTTTCGAGGATGTCGGCGGGCGTCGACCAGTCGATGTGGCGCAGCACGAGGAAGCCGCGGTTGAACCACGAGGCGAACAGGTGCTCGAAATCGCTGTCGAGGCTGTCCACCGCGTCGAGCGTCGCGGGGGCGGCGCCCCGATCCTTGAGGCGCTTCTTCAGCACGAACAGGTCCTCGCGCATCCGCACCAGCGCCAGCGTACCGCCGCGGGCGAGGTTGAGGCGGCGGATCAGCTCCTGCGAGCGCGGCTCGGCGGCCTCGTGCAGCACGCCCAGCCGCGTGCGGCTCGGCTCGGCGCGGTAGGCGGCGATGGCCTCTTCCACCGCCGCGTGGTCGGCGCCGAACTCGTCAGCGACGAGGCCGAGGAAGGCGAGCCGCTCGTCCAGCGGCAGGGCGGCGTAGCGTTCCAGCACGAGGCGGGCGAGCGCCACGCCCGAGGCCTCGCCGCGCCGGGAGATCAGGTCCTCGCACAGCTTGGCGAGGTCGGCGGCGCTCGCGGTGCGGGCGAGGTCGCCGCGGCCGAAGCTGATGAGGTCGCGCCCGCGGTCGCTGATGGTCTGGAGCAGGTCGCCGAGGAACGAGATCGCCGCCATGATCGTCAGCTCCCGCGAAGCCGGGGCCGGCGCCCCGGACGGGCGGCCAAGCCTCTCCCCAAGGTAGGGCCCCGCCGCCCGCTCCGCCAGCGCAGGACAGCCTTGGGGGCGGCGAAACCGGTGCATGCCGCGATCGTGAGTCGGCGCAAGATTCGGATAACCGTGCCGTCGATCGCAACGCGTTCTTAGGGATAGGGCGGATTCCCGAACAACCGCTTAAACTTTTTTCAATCGGCGGCGAATAAACAACAGCGATCAGATTTCCGGAAGTCTTCGCGGCCGCCATGACCCGCTTTCAAACATTCAAGCGTCTGGGCCAGGAGAATCGGGGCTCGCTCCCGGTGCTCGTGGCGGTGATGATGGTGCCGCTGATGGGCATCGTCGGCGGCGCGGTGGATTTCGGGCACGCGGTCTCGGAGCGTACCCGCCTCAACACGGCGCTCGACGCCGCGGCCCTGGTCGCGGCCCGCGCCGCGCAGGACGCCGACGCCGCCGGTAAGTCGGACGGCGACGTGCGCTCCATCGCGGAGAAGGCCGGGGCCGATTACTTCAACGCGATGAAGAACTTGCCCAAGGACACCGTCGGGCGGGTCCAGGTCGCGCTCGCCAACCGCGTCGCCACCATCACGGCGAGCTACACCGCATCGATGCCGACGACGATGCTGGGCGTGCTGGGCTTCAAGTCGCTGCCGATCAGCAGCAACGCCACCTCCGCCGTCAGCCTGTCGCCGCTGGTGGACATCCACCTGCTGATCGACGTGTCGGGCTCGATGGCGATCGGCGCGACCGATGCCGACGTCACCAAGCTCCGCAACAGGATCGGCTGCGCCTTCGCCTGCCACGACAACAACCCGTTCACCGAGACGACCGGGTCGGGGAAAAACAAGAAGACCACCACCTACGCCGACACGTTCGATTGGGCGCAGAAGAACGGCGTCAATCTGCGCATCAACGAGATCAACAAGGGTATCACCGACTTCGTCAACGCCCTCATCAAGCAGTCGGCCTCCAGCAAGCGGCTGCGCATCTCGGTGCATTCGTTCAGCAACAACCTCAGCCAGATCGTCGCGCTGACCTCGACGCTGGATACCGCCCTGACCTCGCTGCCGAAGACCCCGAACGCATCGAGCGAGACCGAGGGCGGCACCCACTTCTCGGACATCATGCCGAGCTTCGCCGCCGCCGTCGGCCAACCCGGCGACGGCACGTCCAAGCCGCACAAGCTCGTCATCATCGCCACCGACGGGGTGCAGGACCCGAACCGCCTCTGGAGCCACGGCGGCTACGAGTGGATGCGTCCGCTGGTCCGCCCGTTCGATCCCGCCGACTGCCGCAAGCTCGACGCGAAGGTGACGGTCGGCGTGCTCTATGCCCCCTACATCAACATGCCGTGGGACTGGGGCTTCAACGACACGCTGGGCAAGCCGAGCCAGATCGGCGGACCGGGCACGCGCTTCGACGACATCGTGCCCCAGCTCAAGGCCTGCGCGAGCACGCCGTCGATGTTCATCAACGCCTCGACCACGGCGTCGATCGGCGATGCGTTCCAGGCGCTCTACAGCACCTTCAAGACCGTGAGGCTCTCGCAATGAGCCCATCGGACGCGCCGAGGGGCGCCCGCCGACGCTTCCTGCGCGACGAGGGCGGCGCCTACGCCATCGAGTTCGCCTTCTTCGGCTCGCTCCTGATCGCCGTGATGCTGATCCTGATCCAGTACGCGGTCGTCCACCTCGCGCGTCAGAACCTCAACGCCTCGCTCCATGTCGCCACCCGCGCCCTGCTGACGGGCTCGTTCCAGAACGCCAACGGTCCGCAGCTCACGCCGGCCAAGAGCCTGGAGAACCTGCGCGCCATGATGTGCAACGGAAGCGGATCGCCGGTGGTGTTTTTCAAGTGCGAGAATCTGAAAGTCGACGTTCAGATCGTCACTAAATTCGACGACCCTCTCTGGAAACAATCGGCCCTCGATCCCGACTCCAAAAATTGGAGAACGAATTTCGGCACAACCTATAAGTGCCCAGGCAAGCAGAGCATTGCAGTGGTACGGGCCGCCGTCAAACTCCCGTTGATCGCGCCGTTATTCCTGAAAATCGGAATGGGCAGCTTCAAGGGAGGCGCAGCGCTGCTGCAATCCGCCGCGGTCTTCAAGGTCGAGCCATTCGAGAGCAATCTCACCGGAGGCTGTTGATGCGACGCGTCCCTGCTCGCCGCGGCTGCGGCCGCCGCTTCGCCGAGAGCGAATCCGGAATCGCCACGCTCGAATTCGTGCTCATCGTGCCGATCCTGATCGCCATGGTCTACGGCGTGGCCGAGTACGTGAACGTCGCCGACCATCGCGACAAGGTCAGCGCGCTGGCCCGCACTCTCGCCGACTTGACGTCACAGAACAGCACTGGCCAAGCCACCGACGAAGAAATGAAATTGAATCGCGGTTCGGCAGGCCCGATCCTCGCTCCCTTCGACGCAAATCAAGCGATCATCCAGATTTCGTCCGTTGGCGTGAACGCGAACAACGCGAACTACATCTGCTCGACATGGGCGCTGGATCCGAAGAAGGAAATAACGCGCATCGTCGGCAAGGACAAATCGCTGGTGGTCCCCGACAACTTCAAGCGAGCCGGCGCGCGCTACGTCCTCGCCGAGGTGAAGATGACCTACCAGCCCCTGTTCGGATCGGTGCTCAGGCGCCTGCTGCCGACGTTCAAGCTGGATTTCAACTGGTCGGAAAGCGTCGCCTGGCCCGTTCGCGGGGGCAAGAGCCTAGGCACTGGGCAGGATGCCGAAATCGTCATGCCCGGCGGCAAAGCCTGCGACCCGAAGGCGACTTGAGCGGCAACCTCGCGGGTCGATGGGATCAATCCTGCGCGTGGCCGCCCGCCAACGCCGCCGTGTCGGCCCGCTCGCGCCAGTCGGTCACGCCGTGGCTGCGGGCGAAGCGGATTTCGGCGGCGCGGATCGCCCGCCCGGCATCGCGCGCCCGGCTGATGTCGACATGGCCGACGGTGAACGGAACCCCAAAAATCTCCTTCGCGAACTGGATGCGGTAGCTCGACATGCACGGCTCCCTGGCGTCGTGAAACGTGTCGCGTGCCCTCTTGAGGACGAGGCGGTCGGCCGCGTGTCGCGGCGTACCCAAACCTCGGTCCGATCCGCCACGATGTCTGACGAATCAGAAGCTTAGCCGGCGGCGGGCGGACGAACACACCAAATGACATATAGGCAGCCGGCCCGGACATGCCAGCGCCGCCGCGGGCCGGGCTGGCGCGGCGCAACGTCTCCGGCGTAGACCGCGGCCCATGCAAGGCCCCACGCCAAACCTCTCCCGGCCGACCCGGATCGGGCTGACCCTGATCGCGGGCGGGGCGGTCGCCACCATCTACTACAACCAGCCGCTGCTCGCCGTGCTGGTGGCCGAGTTCGGCGAGCGGGCCGCGCTCCTGGTGCCGACCGCGAGCCTCGTCGGCTACGGGCTCGGCATCCTGTTCCTCGTGCCGCTCGGCGATGCGCTGCCGCGCCGCGACCTGATCGTGCGCCAGCTCCTCGGGCTGGCGCTCGCCCTCGTCGCGGCGGCGGTCGCGCCGAACCTCGCGGTGCTGACGCTGGCCAGCCTCGCCATCGGCGTGCTGGCCTGCGCGGCGCAGCAGGCGGTGCCGTTCGCCGCCGAACTCGCCCCCGACGCCACCCGCGGGCGCATCGTCGGCGGGGTGATGACGGGGCTGCTGTCGGGCATCCTGCTGGCCCGGACCGCGAGCGGCTTGCTCGGCGCCCATTACGGCTGGCGCAGCGTTTTTTTTGTAGCGGCCATCGTCTCCGTGGCTCTGGCGGTCGTTGCTTGGCGCACCCTGCCGCGGATCGTGCCGCGGCAGCGCCTGCGCTACCGCGCCCTGATGCTCTCGCTCGTCCACCTCGTGCGGACGCAACCGGTGCTGCGCCAAGCCAGCCTGACGCAAGCGCTGCTGTTTGCGAGCTTCAACGCCTCTGGGCGACGCTGGCGCTGCTGGTCGAGGCGCCGCCCTTCGGGCTCACCGCCGCGGGGGCCGGGCTGTTCGGGGTCATCGGCGTCGTCGGTGCACTGATCGCGCCGCATTCCGGGCGCTACAGCGACCGGCGCGGGGCCCGGCCCGTGGTGATCGCAGGAAGCGCCTTCGTGGCCGCCGCTTTCGGCGTGCTGGCGATGGCCGGGGAGACCTCGCTCGTCGCCATCGGGATCGGCGTGCTGCTCCTCGATATCGGGCTGAACGGCGCCCTCATCGCCAACCAGACCCGCGCCTACGCCCTGGTGCCGGGCGCGCGGGGGCGCATCAACACCGTGCTGTTCACCGCGATCTTCGTCGGCGGCGCCATTGGGGCGTTCAGCGGCTCGCGCGCCTTCCTCTATGCCGGCTGGCCCGGCGTCTGCGCGGTCGGCGGCGTCTGCGCGCTCGCCGCGCTCGGGGTGGCGCTGCTCGACCGGGGCAGGACGGCTACTTGAGCGCGATCCTCATTTGAGGATCCGGGAGAGCCGGCACCACGCCGCCTTGTCCGGCGGCAGGCCGAAGCGCAGCTCGTCCGGCCGCTCGGGAAAGCGCCGGACATAGATTCCGGCCTCGCCCAGCCGCCGGAACAAGCCGGGCCCGTCGGCGAACGCCGCGGTGCGGAACAGGACCGTTCCTCCGATCAACCGGCCGCCCGCGCGAACGATCATGCGGTCGAGCCGCGCCGCGTCCTGGCCCCGCGCGTCCGCCGCCTCCCGGCGCCAGCCCGCATCGGGGAGTGCGAGACAGCCCGCCGCGATGGCCGGGCCCGAGACCGCCCAGGGCCCGAGCGCCGCCTCCAACCGCCGGGCCAGAGCCGGCTCGGCGAGCGCGAAGCCGAGGCGCAGGCCGGCGAGCCCAAACGTCTTGCCGAAGGAGCGCAGCACCACGAGGCCGGGGCCGGGCGCGGCCGGCGCGGTGTCCTCAAGGTCGGCGAAGGCCTGATCCAGCACCGCGAGCCCGCCCGGCGCCGCCGCGCGGCGCAGATCGTGCGGCGAAAACACCCGCCCGTCCGGATTGTTGGGGCTCACCGCCACGACGACGCCCGCCCCCGCGGCACCCGCGAGATCGGGCACGACCTCCACAGCGTGCCCGCCCCGCGCCCAGGCGGCGGCGTGCTCGGCATAGGTCGGGCCGACCACCGCGACGCGGGTTCTTTCCACCAATCGCGGCAGGGTCTCGATCAAAATCTGAGTGCCCGGCGCCGCCGCGACGTGGTCGGCATCCGGCGCGCCATAGGCCTCGGCGGCCGCCGTCTTCAGCCGGGCGAGGTTGTCGGGCGAAGGCAGGCGGTGGAGCGCGCTGGCCTCGAACGGCGGCAACGGGTAGGGCACCGGGTTGATGCCGGTCGAGAGGTCGATCCACGGCTCGGGCGCCGCCGGAAACAGCCGACGCGCCGCGCCGAGATCGCCGCCGTGCGGGATCGCCTCCGGCCCTTCCTCCACGCCGCTCCCCATACAAATGCCCTGGACCGCCCTGACCCACCCGCCCGACGCCCTCGGCATCCTCGCGCTCGCGCTGCTGATCGAGGCGGTCTGCGGCTATCCCGACGGCCTCTACAGGGCGCTCGGCCATCCTGTCACGTGGATCGGCCGCCTGATCGCCCGGCTCGATAAGGCGCTGAACCGCGGGGAATTCACGGCCCGCCGCCTCAAGGGCGTGGGGGCGCTTCTGGTGCTGCTCGCGGTCGTGGCGGCTTTCACCCTGGCGCTGACCGCGCTCGCCGGGCTCGCGGGCGAGACCATCGGCATCCTGATCCTCGCCGTCCTCGCGGCGAGCCTGCCCGCGCAGCGCAGCCTGTTCGTCCACGTGCGGCGCGTGGCCGCCGCGCTGCGGCACGAGGGGCTGACGGGGGGGCGCCGCGCCGTCTCGATGATCGTCGGCCGCGATCCAGAGAGTTTGGACGAGGCCGCGGTCTGCCGCGCCGCCATCGAGAGCCTGTCGGAAAACTTTTCCGACGGCGTGGTGGCGCCGGCCTTCTGGATCGGCGCCGGGGGGCTGACCGGCGGGGCGCTCTACAAGGCGATCAACACCGCCGACAGCATGATCGGCCACCGCACCCCGCGCCACGAGGCCTTCGGCTGGGCCGCCGCGCGCCTCGACGACCTCGTCAACCTGCCCGCCTCGCGCCTGACCGCGCTCCTGCTGATCGTCGCCGCGGCCATGGACCGCGACGCCTCCGCCGGCGCGGCATGGCGGGCGGTGCGCCGCGACGCCCGCCACCACCGCTCGCCCAACGCCGGCTGGCCCGAGGCCGCCATGGCCGGCGCGCTCGGCCTGCGGCTCGCCGGCCCCCGCACCTACGGCGCCACCCGCGTCGAGGACGCCTGGATGGGCGACGGCCGCGCCGAGGCCGGCCCCGCCGACATCGAGCGGGCGCTGCGGCTGTATCGGCGGGCCTGCGGGCTGATGTTCGCGGGTGTCGTGGCGGCGGCGGGGATCGCCTTCGGGCTGTAGGCAACCTTACGAACACCCCCGTCATTCCGGGGCCGCGCAGCGGAACCCGGACCCGAAGGGGCGCGCCGGAGGCGTGCAATCCACGACTGGCCGCGACGCATTGTGAAGTCGTGCATCACGGGTGGATTCCGGGTTCTCGCCTTCGGCGAGCCCCGGAATGACGGTGCTGGGGTTCGATGACGGCGCCTAGGTTCGGGGCCCGGCGCGTTGACAGCACGCCACCCCGCCCCCGACACTCCGAAAAAGCCACACCGGATCATCCTGTTGCGTTCGTTCCTCCGCCTCTCGACCGTCCTCCTGCTCACGGTGGCGCCGGCCATGGCCTCCGAGCCGATCCTGCAACCCGATCCGCACCCCTACGACCTCGCAGGCGACCTGTGGGCGCCGGGCCGGGACGAGGCCGGCAACAGGAACGTCGCCGAGGACATCAGCGGCATCGCCTGCGTCGATCTGGGCGGCGGCAAGCGCCGCTGCCTGCTGATCAACGACGAGGGCGGCAAGGCGCAGTTCGCCACCATCGACGGCCAAAGAATTGAACCGAAGAAGCGCGTCGATCTGATCGGCGAGGGCCCGAACCCGGAGACGCGCGGCCGGCAACCGAAGGGCCCCGGCTGCCCGGACCCCAGACAGCGGTTCAAGGAACTCGACGGCGAGGGCGTGGCCTACGCCGCCCCCTACTTCTACGTCACCGGCTCGCATGGCTGCGCCCGCCGCGCCAAGGCGTTCACGCTCTCGGCGATGCTGCTCGCCCGCATCCGCGTCACCGCCGAGGGCAAGCCCGACGTGGCGGAGGGCGGGGACGCCGAGGCGGCGGTCGAGACCACATGGCGGCTCGGTGATGCGCTGGCGCGGGCCGAGACCGTGGGGGCCCATTTCCTGAAGGATCTCACCGACGAGAACGGCCTTAACATCGAGGGCCTCGCCGTCGTCGGCGACGACCTTTATGCCGGCCTGCGGGCGCCCTCCCTCGGAGGCAGGGCCTTCCTCGTCGCCGTGTCGGTGGAGGCGCTGTTCGCGAAGGGGCACGAGCCCTACGCCGGCACGCCGCGGGTGATCCCGTTCGAGGTGGGCGAGGGCGCCGGCATCCGCGACCTGACGGTGCTGCCGGACGGCGAGCTTCTGGTGCTGACCGGCCCGGCGCAGTTCCAGGACGTGCCCTACCGCCTGTTCCGCTTCGATCCGAAGGGGAAGGCCGGCGCGGTGGCGCTGGGGCGCCTCGCCCCGCTCGACGAATCGGAGAAGCGCGGCAAGCCCGAGGCGATCACCATGGTCGGCAAGGACCGCGTGCTGGTGTTCTTCGACAGCCTGAAGAACGGCGCGCCGCGCAGCTACACC
The DNA here is from genome assembly GCF_038442325.1 of Methylorubrum subtropicum. Taxonomy (NCBI): domain Bacteria; kingdom Pseudomonadati; phylum Pseudomonadota; class Alphaproteobacteria; order Hyphomicrobiales; family Methylobacteriaceae; genus Methylorubrum; species Methylorubrum subtropicum. Next base: position 55,061 of record NZ_JBBXMW010000012.1, read on the forward strand.
GTGCCGGGCCTACGGTAGGGTTCGGCGAGCGCCAGCAGCCGGTCGCAATCGAGATGCGTCTCGAGATGGTCGGCGAAGCGGTCGAGCACCGTCTCGATGCCGGCCTCGTAGCTCGCGGATGACGGCGGCGCGCCGAGCCGGGCGAGCCAGGCCGCGCGCTGGCGGTCGTCGGCGAACAGCCCGTGGACGTAGGTGCCGGAGACCAGCCCGTCGCCTGAGACGGCGCCGTCCGGCCGCCCGTCGGAAAAGCGCAGCAGCGGCTTTTCGGTGTCGGGCCCGGTCGTGTCGCCGATATGCATCTCGTAGCCGGCAAACGGCGCGCCGTCGCTGACGGTCTCGCCCGTCACGGCGACGAGGCGCTTCTCGCCCCGCATCACCGTCGCGATGTCGAGGAGGCCGAGGCCCGGCACGGCGCGCGACGCGCCCTCGATCCCGTCCGGGTCGCTGATGCTGCGCCCGAGCATCTGGTAGCCGCCGCACAGCCCCAGCACCGGCCGCCCGCGGCGGACATGGGCCAGGATGTCGATGTCCCAGCCCTGGGCCCGGACGAAGGCGAAGTCGTCGATGGTGGTCTTCGAGCCCGGCAGCACGATCAGAGCGGCGTCGGCCGGGATCGGCGAACCGGGGCGCACGAAGGCGACCGCGACGCCCGGCTCCTGCCGCAGCGGGTCGAGGTCGTCGAAATTGGCGATGTGCGGCAGCACCGGCACCGCCACCAGGGGCACGCCCTCGCGCCGCGCGTCCGGCGCGTCGAGCGCCACCGCATCCTCCGGCGGCAGGCGCGCCGCATCCGCGAAGAACGGCACGAGGCCGAGCGGGGCCCAGCCGGTGCGCGCCGCGATGAGCGCCATGCCGTCGGCGAACAGGCTCGGGTCGCCGCGGAAGCGGTTGACGATGAAGCCGCGGATCATCGCCGCGTCCTCCGCCTCGATCACCGCCTGCGTGCCGACGAGGCTGGCGATGACGCCGCCGCGGTCGATGTCGCCCACCAGCACCACCGGCGTCCCGGTGGCGCGACTAAAACCCATATTGGCGATGTCGCCGCGGCGCAGGTTCACCTCGGCCGGCGAGCCCGCGCCCTCGACCAGCACGAGGTCGGCCTCCCCGGACAGACGCTCGAAGCTGTCGAGCACCGAGGCCATCAGGCGCGGCTTCCAGCTCTGGTACTCGCGTGCCTTGGCGGTGCCGATCATCCGGCCCTGCACCACGACCTGCGAGCCGACCTCGCTCTGGGGCTTGAGCAGCACCGGGTTCATGTGGACGGACGGCGCCACCCGCGCGGCCCGCGCCTGGAGCGCCTGGGCGCGACCGATCTCGCCGCCATCGGCGGTGACGGCGGCGTTGTTCGACATATTCTGCGGCTTGAACGGACGCACCGTGAGGCCCCGCCGGGTGAAGGCGCGGGCGAGCCCGGCCACCAGCAGCGACTTGCCGACATCGGAGCCGGTGCCCTGGATCATCAGGGCGCGGGTCACGGGAAAGGGCTCGTGGATGGACGCATCTGCTCCGAATGGCACCAAGGGGCCGTGTGGTCGAGGGTTTCGGGGCAGCAGTGATACGCGGCTTGGAAAACAAACGCGCCGTCATTCCGGGGCTCGCCGAAGGCGAGAACCCGGAATCCACGACTGGCCGCAGCGAGTTGCAGGGCGTCGCATCACGGGTGGATTCCGGGTTCCGCTCCGCGGCCCCGGAATGACGGGGGAGGAGTGTGGCAAACGTCGTGTCTGCGCACTCTTCCAACTCGCGCGGCAGCCACGTCCGGCCTACCCCTTGCCCCAAAGCCAGCACGGCAACCCGAACCGTCCCATGCCGGGGCGAAGCGTTCCGCCTCGGATCAAGCGCGATGCCGATCGAACAACACGGCGACCTTGAGCCCATCGATGTCGCGGTGATCGGCGCCGGCCTCGGCGGCACCGCCGCGGCCACGCTCATCGCGCGGGCCGGGCACTCGGTCGCCCTGATCGATTCGCACGCCGTGTTCCCGCAGGAATTCCGCGCGGAAAAGCTCGGCGGCGCGCATTGGGCGCTCTTCGAAAGACTCGGGCTGGCAGAGGCCGCGCGGCCGGCGCTCACGCCGATCAGTTCGATCGACATCCACCGCCCCGGCGCCCGTCCGGTGCGGCGCTTCGCCGACGAGTACGGCTTCGCCTATTCCGATCTCGTCAACGCGCTGCGCGCCGGCCTGCTGCCGGGGGCCGCGGTGCAGATCGGGCGCGTGGAGGCGCTGGAGACCGGGCCGGAGCGGCAGGTCGTGACGCTGGCCGACGGGCGGCGCCTCGCGGCTCGCCTCGTGGTGATCGCCACCGGGCTCGGCGACAGCGTGCGCCGCAAGGCCGGGATCGGTCGCGTCGTGCGCCGGCCCGGCCATTCCCTCTCGCTCGGCTTCTTCCTCGACCGGCGGGCCGCCGCCTACCCGTTCGAGTCGCTGGCGTGGTACGGGCGCGGCCCCTGCGACCGCACCGCCTACCTCACGCTGTTTCCCGTCGGCGAGGGTATGCGGGCCAACCTGTTCGTCTACCGCGGGGCGAACGAGGACTGGACCCGCGCCTTCCGCCGCGAGCCGGCCCGAACACTCGCCGCTTTGCTGCCGGGGATCGAGGCGGCCTGCGGCGGTCTCGGGATCGACGGCCGGGTGCAGGTGCGCCCGATCGATCTGACGATCTCGCAAGAGTATCGCCGCGACGGCGTGGTGCTGCTGGGCGATGCGTTCTGCACCACCTGCCCGGCACCGGGCGTCGGGGTGCGGCGGGTGCTGACCGATGTCGAGCGGCTGGTGCAAGGGCATCTGCCGGGCTGGCTCGCGACGCCGGGCATGGGTGCGGACAAGATCGGCGCCTTCTACGACGACCCGGTGAAGCGGGGAAGCGATGCGGCGGCGATCCGGGCGAGCCTGTTTTCCCGCGCCATGGCGGTCGAGCCGGGGCCGGTCTGGGCAGTGCGGCGCCTGCGCAACGGCTGGGTGCGCCGGGCCGCCTCTCTGTTCGGCACGCGGATCGCCGACGCGCTGCCCGAAGCGCCGACGATGATGGGAAGCTTCGCCGGCCTGTCACACGAGGGTGTTCTAAGCGGCGGGACCACCGACCCCCGACCCTGAGCCCCGACGATGAGCGAAGACGGCAGCCGCCTTAGAGACGACGAACTCGAAGCCATCCGCCGCGAGATCGCCGACAGCTACGACGAGGAATGGGAACTCGACCTCGACGAAGCCCGCCTCGACCGTCTGGAGCCGGGGACCGGCGACGGCCTCGACCGGCGCACCTATTTCCGCGAGTTGCTCCGGCTCCAGCACGAGCTGGTGCGGCTGCAGGATTGGGTGAAGGCCGAGGGCCTGCGCATCGTCGTCCTGTTCGAGGGGCGCGATTCCGCCGGCAAGGGCGGCGCGATCAAGCGCATCACCCAGCGCCTCAATCCCCGCATCTGCCGCGTCGCCGCGCTCCCCGCCCCGAGCGAGCGCGAGCGCACGCAATGGTATTTCCAGCGCTACGTCAGCCACTTGCCGGCGGCGGGCGAGATCGTGCTGTTCGACCGCTCGTGGTACAACCGCGCGGGCGTCGAGCGGGTGATGGGCTTCTGCACGGAGGCCGAGGTCGAAGAATTCTTCCGCTCGGTGCCCGAGTTCGAGCGGATGCTGGTGCGCTCCGGCATCGTGCTGGTGAAGTATTGGTTCTCGATCACCGATGCCGAGCAGGCGATGCGCTTCCGCATGCGCATCCACGATCCGCTCAAGCAGTGGAAGCTCTCGCCGATGGACGTCGAGTCGCGCCGCCGCTGGGAGGACTACACCCGCGCCAAGGAGGACATGCTGGCCCGCACCCACATCCCCGAGGCGCCGTGGTGGGTGGTCGAGGCGGTGGACAAGAAGCGCGCGCGGCTCAACTGCATCAGCCACCTGCTCGATCAGGTCCCCTACGGTACGGTGGAGCATCCGCCGGTGGTGCTGCCGGATCGCGTGCGCCACGCCGACTATCTGCGCCATCCGGTGCCGCCGGAGATGTTCGTGCCCGCGCGGTACTGACCGGCTGAGACGGCCAGGGAAGCGAGCATCCGGGAGCGGGACGACTTCGGCGAAACTGTTGGTGCAGCAATCCGAACCGTTGTGGCGTCGCGGATAAAGGCCCATGTTGGGCCCACATCACGGTCCCGCACCGTTCTCACCCCTTCAGATGACCCCGGCGCCCTCCAAAGAAGTGCCGCGGCGGACCCCTCCTTGGCCAGACGCATCGATCCGCAGGGCAAGCGCCCGCCCCTCCCCACCCGCGAGCAGATCCTCGCTTTTGTCGCGCAGACGCCCGGCCCCGCGGGGAAGCGCGAGATCGCCAAGGCCTTCGGGCTGAAGGGCGCCGACAAGATCGGGCTGAAGGCGATCCTGAAGGAGATCGAGGAAGAGGGCGGCCTGGAGCGCCAGCGCGGCGGATTCCGCAAGGGCGGCAGCCTGCCCGACGTGGTGGTGGCCGACATTTTTTCGCGTGACCGCGACGGCGACCTGATCGCCCGACCGGCGCAGTGGGAGGGCGAGGGCGAGCCCCCGAAGATCGCCGTCGAGCTGCCGCGGGCCGGCCGCCAGGGAAACCGCCCGGCGCCCGGCATCGGGGATCGGGCGCTGATCCGCGTGACGCCCGAGCCCGAGGCGCCGAACCGCTATACCGGCCGCATCATCAAGGTGATCGGCAAGAACCGGGCGGAGATCGTCGGCATCTATCGCGCCGGGCGCGACGGGGGCCGTATCCTGCCCGTGGACAAGAAGTCCCAAGGCAAGGAAATCGCGATTCCCCCCGGCGAGGAGGGCGAGGCGCGCGACGGCGATCTCGTCAGCGTCGCGGTGGAGCGCGAGACCCGCTTCGGCCTGCCCCGCGGCCGGGTCCGCGAACGGCTCGGGGCGCTCGGCACCGAGAAGGCCGTGAGCCTGATCGCGCTGCACGTCCACAACATCCCCCACGTCTTCCCCGCCGCCGTGCTGGCGGAAGCGGATGAAGCCAAGCGGGCGACGAAGCGCGGGCGCGAGGATTGGCGCGAGGCCCCGCTCGTCACCATCGACCCGCCCGACGCCAAGGACCACGACGACGCGGTGATGGCTGAGCCCGATCCCGATCCGGGCAACGAAGGCGGCTTCGTCGTCACCGTGGCGATCGCGGATGTGGCCGCTTACGTCCGCCCCGGCTCGGCGCTCGACCGCGAGGCGCTTTTGCGCGGCAACTCGGTCTACTTTCCCGACCGGGTGGTGCCGATGCTGCCGGAGCGCATCTCGAACGATCTCTGTTCGCTGCGCCAGGGCGAGGACCGCCCGGCGATCGCGGTGCGCATGGTCATCGGTGCCGACGGGGTGAAGCGCGCGCACACGTTCCACCGCATCCTGATGCGCTCGCACGCCAAGCTCGCCTACGCCCAGGCGCAGGCCGCCATCGACGGCCGACCCGACGAGACCAGCGGTCCGATCCTCGAATCGGCGCTTCGCCCGCTCTACGCCGCCTACGAGGCGATGAAGCGGGCGCGCGAGGCCCGCGGGCCGCTCTCGCTCGATCTGCCCGAGCGCAAGGTGCTGCTGACGCCGGACGGCGGTGTGGACCGGGTGATCGTGCCGGAGCGGCTGGAGGCGCATCGGCTGATCGAAGAGTTCATGATCCAGGCCAACGTCGCGGCGGCCGAGACGCTGGAGAAGGCCAACACGCCGCTGATCTACCGCGTCCACGACGAGCCGGCGCTGGAGAAGATGCGGGCGCTGTCGGAAGTGCTCGCCTCCATCGGCATCAAGATCGTCAAGGCAGGCGCCCTGAAAGCCTCGCTGTTCAACCGCATCCTGGCGCAGGTGGCCGAGAGCGAGCACGCGATCTTCGTCAACGAGGTGGTGCTGCGCTCCCAGGCGCAGGCGATCTATTCGGCGCAGAATCTCGGCCATTTCGGGCTGAACCTGCGCCGCTACGCCCACTTCACCTCGCCGATCCGGCGCTACGCCGACCTCATCGTCCACCGCGCCCTGATCCGCGCCTGCGGTCTCGGCAAGGACGGCCTGCCCGCCGATACCACGGCCGGCATGCTGGACGCGGTGTCCGAGCAGATCTCGGGGGCCGAGCGCCGGGCGATGGCGGCCGAGCGCGAGACCATCGACCGGCTGATCGCGGGCTACCTCGCCGACCGCGTCGGCGCCACCTTCGAGGGCCGCATCTCCGGCGTGACCCGTGCGGGGCTGTTCGTGAAGCTCAGCGAGACCGGGGCCGACGGCTTCGTGCCCGCCGCCACCATCGGCGCCGACTTCTACCGCCACGACGAGACCCAGCACGCGCTGGTCGGCGACCGCACCGGCGAAACCTATCGCCTGGGCGATCCGGTCGAAGTGCGGCTGGTCGAGGCCGCGGCGGTGGCCGGCGCCCTGCGCTTCGAGATTCTCTCGGAAGGGCGCAGCCGCTCCGGCGGCGCCCGCCGACCCGGCGCGACCAAGCCCGGCAAGGTGAAGTTCGGCGCGAAGGCGAAGATCGACAAGGTGAAGTCCGCCATGTCCCGGCCCGGCCGCGCTCCCGCAAAGCCTCCCGCCGCAGAGGGCGACGGGTCGCGGCGTCATCGCGGCTCGCGCCGATGAGGCGGAGCGGGTAGGGTCCTCTCATGGATATCGAGGCATTCCCCCCGCCGGACGCGGCGGCCGCGACGCGCACGCGGCTGATCCCGGCCATGGCCCGCGGCTTCCTCAACTGCTGCCCGCATTGCGGCAAGGGCAAGATGTTCGGCCGCTTCCTCAAGGTGCGGCCGGAATGCGAGGCCTGCGGCCTGTCGATGGAGGGCCACCGGGCCGACGACCTGCCGCCCTACGTCGTGATCTTCGTCGTGTGCCACATCGTCGGCTACCTCGTGCTGGAGGTCGAGATGGGCTACGACGTGCCGCTCTGGCTGTCGCTCACCGTCTGGCCGCTGCTCACCCTCGTGATGGCGCTGGGGCTGCTCCAGCCGGTCAAGGGCGCGGTGATCGGGCTGCAATACGCGTTTGGCATGCACGGGTTCGGCGTGGCGCCGCCGGTCCTCGGCGCCGGGGAGAGGCGCGGCGGTGAGGCAGGAACCCGAACAGGCGACGCCCCCGAACTCGGCAACGCCTAAAACCCCCTCCCCCGCGAAAGCCACGGCCTTGCGCCCGCGCGAGGCCGCGACGCTGATCGTGCTCGACCGCTCCCGCAAGGCCTTGCGGGTGCTGATGGGGAGGCGCAACGAGCGGCTCGCCTTCATGGGCGGCAAGTTCGTCTTCCCCGGCGGGCGCATCGAGCCCTCCGACCGGCAGATGCCGGTGGCGGGCGCGCTGTCGCAGCGGGCCGACGACGCGCTGCACGCCAAACTACCCCGCGCGCCGCACCATCTCGGCCGCTCGCTGGCGCTGGCCGCGATCCGCGAGACCTACGAGGAGACGGGCCTGCTCATCGGCACCCGCGATTACGGCCCGCCGGAGACGGCGCCCGAGGGTGCGTGGCAGGCCTTCCTCGAAGAGGGCGTGATGCCCGATCTCGAAGCCCTGCATCTGGTGGCCCGCGCCATCACCCCGCCCAAGCGCCCGCGCCGGTTCGACACCCGCTTCTTCGCCGTAGATCGCAAGAGCGTGGCCGCCGAGCGGCCCGGCCTCGTCGGGCCGGATTCAGAGCTGACCGAGTTGGCCTGGGTCACGCTCGACGACGCGCGGAAAAAACTCGAACTGCCGCGCATCACCCGGGTCGTCCTCGACGATCTGGAGGGCGCGGCGGGAGCCGGCTTCCCGCCCTACCGGCCGATCCCGTTCTACTTCGAGCGCCACGGCAAGAGCCTGCGCGAGGACATCTAGAGCGGCGATCGCACAACGCGACGCAAGTCCCTCCCCCCTCTGCGTGGGAGGGTGTCCGCGGAGCGGACGGGAGAGGGGCAGCGCGACGTTACCGCCTCGCCGCCGCTGTCCCGTCATCTCCGGAAGCCGGGCTCCCCTCTCCCGTCCCCCTTCGGGGGCCACCCTCCCCGCAGAGGGGGGAGGGATGCAGCGGTTGCGTTGCATCCGATTACAATCACTTCGCTCTAAGCGTCTGTGCGGCATCAGCTTTCTCCTACAAACCGGGTCCCGCCTCGTCGGAGTGATGCGCGACGGTACGAAACCGTACATTTTGGCGCATCGGCTCATTCCTCGCCGAAAAACCATCAAATGCTGGTGTCCTGACCAGATCTTAGCGTGGCCTTAAGGCGCTCCACCGCATCTGAGGGTGACAAACGCCAGCCCGGACAAAAACATGCTCGCCTTCAGGGGTCGCTCCGGCGCCGATGCCCAGCTGGAGGCGTTGCACCGCTCCCAGGCCGTCATCACCTTCGCCCTGGACGGCACCATCGAGGACGCCAACGCCAACTTCCTCGACCTGATGGGCTATCGCCTCGACGAGGTGCGCGGGCGCCATCACCGGATGTTCGTGGAGCCGAACGAGGCCGCCGCCCCGGCCTACGAGGCGTTCTGGCAGGGCCTGCGGCAGGGGACGTTTCAGGCCGCCGAGTTCCGCCGCATCACCCGCGACGGGCGCGAGGTCTGGATCCGGGCGAGCTACAACCCCGTCCTCGACCGCCGCGGAAAACCCGTCCGGATCGTCAAGTTCGCCCTCGACGTGACGGCCGAGCGCCTCGCCGCAGTCGAATCGGCCGGCCAGCTCGCAGCCATCGACCGCTCGCAGGCGGTGATCCAGTTCGATCTCGACGGCACGATCCGCTACGCCAACGCCAACTTCCTCGGCGCGCTGGGCTACGACCTCGCCGAGGTGCAGGGCCGCCATCACAGCCTGTTCGTGGAAGCAGACGAGGCCGCCTCGCCGGAATACCGCGACTTCTGGCAGGCGCTGGCACAGGGCGAGTACCGGGCGGGCGAGTTCCGGCGCCGGGCCAAGGACGGCCGCGATGTCTGGATTCAGGCGAGCTACAACCCGATCCTCGATCTCGCCGGCCGCCCGTTCAAGGTGGTGAAGTACGCCAGCGACGTGACCGCGGCGAAGACCATCGCGGCCGACATGGCGGGCCAGGTCGAGGCGGCGCGGCGCTCGCAGGCGGTGATCGAGTTCGCCCTGGACGGCACGGTGCTCGACGCCAACGACAACTTCCTCAACGCCATGGGCTACACGCTGCCCGAGGTGGTCGGCCGCCATCACAGCCTGTTTGTGACGCCGGATTACGCCCGCAGCGCCGCCTACGCCGCGTTCTGGGAGGGACTGCGCGAGGGCCGGTTCAGCTCGGCCGCCTATCAGCGGGTCGGCAAGGGCGGGCGCGAGGTGTGGATTCAGGCCTCCTACAACCCGGTGCTCGATGCCGCCGGGCGCCCGGTGAAGGTGGTGAAATACGCCTTCGACATCACGCAGAGCATGACGGTGCGCTCCAGTGCGCTCGCCATGGCGGAGCAGACGCTCGGCCGCGTGCGCGGGGTGGCTTCGGCCTCCGAAGAGATGCACCGCACCTCGACCGACATCGCCGGGCAGATGGACCGCTCGAACCGGGCGGTCGGCGAGATTCAGGAGCGGATGGCGGCGGCGGGCCGCCTGTCGGACCGGCTCGGCACGGCCGCCGCCGCCATGAACGGCGTCGTCGAGGCAATCACGGCCATCGCCGACCAGATCAACCTGCTGGCGCTGAACGCCACCATCGAGGCGGCGCGCGCGGGCGCGGCGGGCCGGGGCTTCGCGGTCGTCGCCACCGAAGTGAAGGGTCTCGCCGAGCAGGCACGGGCGGCGACCGCCCGCGTGGCGGGCGAGATCGGGGCGATGCAGGCGGTGTCGCGCGAGGTCGGCGCGGCGCTGGCCTCGACGGCCTCGGTGGTCGATGACGTCCAGGGCTTCATCACCCAGACCGTCGCGGCGAGCACGCAGCAGCGCGCCACCACCGGTCAGGTCAGCGCCGACATGCAGGCCACCGCCGAGACGGTGGCGAGCTTTGCCCAGAAGCTCGATTCGTGGAGCGTCGGCCTGGAGGAGCGCCGCGGCGACGACCGGGTGCGCAGCCTGATCCCGGTCCGCATCAGCTTCGTGCCGGAGCGCGGGGCTGAGCGGACCGTCGCGGCCATGCTGCTCAACCGCTCGAAGACCGGCGCCAAGCTGTCGATCGAGGATCGGACGGTGCCGGACCGCCTCAACCTGCACCTCCCCGGCGAGCCGCCGCGGGCGTGCGAGGTGGTGCGGCGGATCGGCGAGGAATTGGGCGTACGGTTCGTGTAAGACGTTGTGTTTATAAGCAAATCATTCCACCCAACCCCCTCATCCTGAGGTGCCGCGTCAGCGGCCTCGAAGGAGGGCTCCAGGGATCGCGCGCTCCGCTGGAGCCCTCCTTCGAGGCTCCGCACCTCAGGATGAGGGAGTGGGGTGGGAGGGGCAGTCAGGCCTGCCGCTCGGCGTCCGCCACGAGACCCGCCAGCCCTTCGCGGTAGGTCGGGAAGCTCAAGCTCACCCCCAGCTCCTCGCGGATCAGCCGATTCCGCACCCGCTTGTTCTCGCCGTAGAAGCTCCGGGCCATCGGGCTGAGATCGGCGGTCTCGAAATCGACCGCGGGCGGCAGCGGCAGGCCGGTGAGTTCGGAAGCGTACTCGATCACCGTCTGGGGCGGGGCCGGCTCGTCGTCTGTGACGTTGTAGACCGCGCCGTTGCGCGGGCGCGCGATCGAGGCCGCCAGCGTCGCGGCGATGTCGGCGACGTGGATGCGGTTGAACACCTGGCCCGGCTTGACGATGCGCTGGGTGCGCCCGTCGCGCAGCTTCACGATCGGGTTGCGGCCGGGGCCGTAGATGCCTGAGAGCCGGAACACCTGCACGGCCTTGCCGGTCTCGGCTCCGAAGGCGAGCCACGCCTCCTCGACGGCGAGGCGCTCCCGCGAGCGGGCGCTTTTCGGGGTGGCGGGCGTGGATTCGTCGATCCAGGCACCGCCCTGGTCGCCGTAGACCCCGATGGTCGAGAGGTAGCCGATCCAGCGGATGCGACTCTTCGCGATAGCCTCGCGGTAGCGGGTCAGCGCGGTGTCGCCGCCGGGGCCGGGCGGGGCGGAGACGAGGAGGATGTCGGTGTCGGCGAGATCCTCGGCGATGCGGGGATCGTCGGTGTCGGGGCCGAAGGCGCGCAGGGTGAAACCGGTCTCGGCCGCGAGTTTTTCGGCGCGCGCGGCCTCGGTCACGGTCCCGCGGACCTGGGCGAAGCGGGCCCGCTGGTCTTGCGCGAAATGCTGGGCGGAGAAGCCGAGGCCGAAGACGAACAGGTTCATGCGCAACAGGTCTCCGTGACGCTTCGCGGGGCCGGCGAAATCGCTGGCTCTCCTCCCCCTTGCGGGGAGGAGGTGGGAGGTGGGGGTGGTGCAGGAGGCACCGCTTGCGCCTCATCCTGCACGACCCCCACCCCTACCCCTCCCCGCAAGGGGGAGGGGAAGAGCCCGGCGGATGCCGGGCGGCAATCCACTCCGCCCTCACATGGGCGTCCGCCTCGGCTTGGCCATGGGCGTCGAACAGGCGGCTCAGCCGCTCGGCCGAAAAAAGCCGGCCGCAGGCCCACACCGCCGCCCCGCGCACGACCGGGTCCGGGTCGGCGAGGCAGCGGACGGCTTCTTCGCCGAGCGCGGCGTCCCCCGAATTGCCGATGGCGATGAGCACGTTGCGTAAGATTCGGTCGCGGCCGGTGCGCTTGATCGGCGTGCCGGAAAAGAACGCGCGAAACCCCGCCTCGTCGAGCCGGGCCAGTTCGGCGAGCGGCGGGGCGGCGAGGTCGGTCCGGGCCGCCATGCGGGCCTCCCGCGCGCCTTGCGCGAACTTGTTCCAGGGGCAGACCGCGAGGCAATCGTCGCAGCCGAAAATCCGGTTGCCGATCTCTTCGCGGAATTCCGCAGGAATCGGCCCCGCATGTTCGATGGTGAGGTAGGCGATGCAGCGCCGTGCATCGAGCTGGTAGGGCGCCGGGAAGGCGTCGGTCGGGCAGGCGTCGAGGCAGCGGCGGCAGGAGCCGCAATGATCGACCTCCGGCGGATCGACGGGCAGGTCCGCGACGCAGAAGATCGCGCCGAGCATCAGCCAGTTGCCGTGTGCCCGGGACAGCAGGACCGTATGCTTGCCCTGCCAGCCGAGCCCGGCGGCCTGGGCCAGCGGCTTCTCCATCACCGGGGCGGTGTCGCAGAAGACTTTCACGGGCTTGCCCGAACGGGCCGAGAGGAAGCCGCCGAGTTCCTTCAGCTTGCCCTTGATCACCTCGTGGTAGTCGCGCCGTCGCGCGTAGGTCGCGATGGCGCCGCAGTCCTTGTACGCTAGCAGGGCGAGCGGGTCGGCCTCGGGCCCCGCATTCATGCCGAGCACGATCACGCTGCGGGCGTCGGGCCACAGCACGGCGGGGTCGGCGCGCTGCTCGGCGCGCTCCTCCATCCAGTCCATGCTGCCGTGTTGGCCCTCGGCGAGCCACGCGGGCAGCCGCTCGCGGGTGAGCGGCACCGCGTCGGGCCGGGTGACGCGGAACGCGTCGAAACCCAGCTTTTTCGCCCGCGCCTCGACGACCTCGCGGAGCGCCGCGCCTTCCAAAAAAGTCTTGTCGGGTTTCAGAAATCCAGGTCCGCGTAATGGGCCGCCGGCGGCATGCCGGGGGCGCGGTCGGCCAGGAGCGGACGGAAGGACGGGCGGGACTTCACCCGCGCGTACCAGTCCTTCGCCATCTCGTCCTCGTCCCATGGCACGTCGCCGAGATAATCCACGCAGGAGAGATGGGCGGCGGCTGCGAGATCCGCATAGGTCAGGTGGTCGCCGGCCAGCCACCGGCGCTGGCCGATGAGGTAGCCGATATACTTCAGATGGTAGCGCACGTTGGTCCGCGCCGCGCGGATGGCGTTCATGTCCGGCGGGCCGCCGCCCTCGGAACTCGGCATGAAGCGCTTGTCGATCTTTTCCGTGACCAGATACTCGGTCACCTCGCCGTTGAACTTGACGAGGAACCAGTCGAGCAGGCGGCGCACCTCGACCCGCGCCGTGGTGGTGTCGGGCAGGAGCCGCCTCCCGTTAAGGCCGAGCCCCCGCGTCTCGTCGAGATACTCGGCGATGACGCCCGCGCCCGGCACGGCGAGCCCGGTCTGCTCCACCAGCACCGGCGTGGTGCCGGCGGGGTTGACGACGAGGAAGTCGCGGCGGCGCTCCCAGGCGCGCTCCTCCACGAGCACCGGCTCCATGCCCATCTCGGTGAGCGCGAGGCGGATGAAGCGGGAGTTCGGGCAGAACGGAGCGTGGTGGAGCGTCGCCATGAGGCCGTGTTCAACGTGACGTTCTGATGAGCCGCCGGCTCGGGCAACCCGCCGCAGCCGAACGAGGCTCCGGCCGACGGGCCAGGATTATTGCCGGTTCGTTTCGTCCCCGTTAACACGCTTGCCGCATCGCGGTAACCGCTTGGCAACCCTGCCGCCGCAAAGCTGCCGCACCGCCGTCGTCTGCCCACCCGCCAGCGCCACCCTCGCGGCGCGGAATGTGCGTCCCCCGGCGCCGAGGAGCAGCAGACCCATGGATTTCGTCCAGATCGCGAAGGCGCTCGTGCTCGCCGTGGTGGAGGGGGCCACCGAGTTCATCCCGGTCTCCTCGACCGGCCACCAGCTGCTGGTCGGTCACTTCATCGGCTTCCACTCGCCCAACAACACCTTCGAGGTGCTGATCCAGCTCGGCGCGGTGCTGGCGATCCTGTACGTCTACTTCGGCAAGCTGTGGGGCATCGCCACCAGCCTGCCGAACGACCCCAAGGCGCGCCGCTTCGTGCTCGCCGTGCTGATCGCGTTCCTGCCCGCGGCGATCGTCGGCGGCCTGTTCTCGAAATACATCAAGTACTACCTCTTCAACCCGTGGATCATCTGCGCCACGCTGGTGGCGGGCGGGCTCGTGCTGCTCGTGATCGACGACATGGTCGGCGAGCCGAAGGCCACCCCTAAGGACGAGAGCCACACCGACACGGTCGAGAACCCGCGCAAGACCGACGTGTTCGAGTTCAGCCTGCCGATGGCGCTCAAGATCGGCCTGTTCCAGTGCCTCGCGATGATCCCCGGCGTGTCGCGCTCGGGCGCCACCATCGTCGGCGCGATGCTGATGGGCGCGAGCAAGCGCTCGGCCACCGAGTTCTCGTTCTACCTCGCCATGCCGACCATGGCCGGCGCCTTCGCCAAGGACCTGCTCGACAACTATAAGAACCTCTCCTCCGACGACGCGGCTCTGATCGTCATCGGGTTCGTGGCGGCCTTCGTCTCGGCGCTGATCGTGGTGCGGACCGTGCTCGACTACGTCTCGCGCCACGGCTTCTGGCTGTTCGCGTGGTGGCGCATCATCGTCGGCTCGCTGGGCTTCGCCGGACTGATTATTTTTGGCTGAGCCTTCAGGATTTTGAACGAGGCGGCCGGATCGTCCCGGACTAAAGTCGGTTGTCGTCCCGCTTCGCGCCGTGCGAGGGCTTGCGGCCAAGCCGCCGCTCTCTACACCGGAAGCGGAACGACACACGCCGCACGCCAGGGTTCACGATGGAAGACCGTCCGCTTGCCGAGTTGTTCGAGCCCGCGACCGCGGAGCGCTGGCGCAAGGCGGTCGATGCCGCGCTGAAGGGCGGCGATTTCGAGAAGCGCCTCGTCTCCAAGACCGCGGACGGCCTGCGCATCGAGCCGCTCTACGCCCCGGCCGAGCCGACGACCCAACCGGTGCGGGCGCCGGGCCCCTGGCGCCTCGCCCAACGCATCGACCATCCGGACGCGGAAAAGGCCGCGGCGCAGGCGCTGACCGATCTCGAAGGCGGCGCCGACGCGCTGGTTCTGGTCGAGGCGGGCGCCCCCGCCGCCCGCGGCTTCGGCCTGGAGCTGACCGACGTGGACGGGCTCGACGCGGCGCTCAAGGGCACGATGCTGCCCCTCATCGCGCTCCGCCTCGACGCGGGCGCCCGCGGCTTCGAAGTGGCAGGTCTCTTGAAGCAACTGGTCGAGCGCCGCGGCGACGATCCGGCCGGGCTCGACGTGGATCTCGGGCTCGACCCGATCGGCACGCAGGCCGCGACCGGCCGGGCGAGCGAGGGCTGGGAGGGCAAGCTTTCGCAGGCGCTCACCGATTTTTCCGCCTATCGCGGCCGCGTGGCGCTGGCGGACGCCCGCCCCTATCACGAGGCCGGCGCAAGCGAGGTTCAGGAACTCGCCATCGTGCTCGCCACCGCGGTCGCCTACCTGCGCGCCTTGGAGGCCGGCGGGCACGATCTGGAGCGGGCGCGGGACGCCATCTCGGTGCTGCTCGTGGCCGATGCCGACGAGTTCCTGACCATCGCCAAGTTCCGGGCGATCCGCCGGCTCTGGGCCCGGATCGAGGAGGCCTGCGGGCTCGAGCCCAAGCCCCTGCGGGTGCTGGCCGAGACCGCGTGGCGGATGATGACCCGCCGCGATCCCTTCGTGAACATCCTCCGCACCGCCATGGCCTCGGCCTCCGCCGGCCTCGGCGGCGCCGATTCGGTCACCGCCCTGCCCTACACCCTGGCGCTCGGCCTGCCCGACGCCTTCGCCCGGCGCGTGGTGCGCAACAGCCAGATCGTCTTGGTGGAGGAATCGAACCTCGCCAAGGTGTCCGACCCGGCAGCCGGCGCGGGCGGCTTCGAGGCGCTGACCGCGGAGCTCACGGAAAAGGCCTGGGCGGCGTTCCAGGAGATCGAGCGCGAGGGCGGGATCGCGAAGAGCCTCGCGTCGGGCGCGCTCGCCGGCCGGATCGAGACGGTGCGCAAGGCCCGCGAGCGCGCGGTCGCGACCCGCAAGCAGCCGCTGACGGGGGCGAGCGAATTCCCGTTCCTCGCCGAGAAGCCGGTGACGGTGCTCGACGTGAAGCCGCGCGAGGCCCCTGCGCAGGCGGACGGCGCCCTCCCCTCGCAGCGCCTCGCCGAGCCCTACGAACGCTTACGCGACGCCTCCGACGCGGCGCTGGCCGAGTCCGGGAAACGGCCGTCGGTGTTCCTGGCCAATCTCGGCCCCGTGGCGGTCCACAACGCCCGCTCGACCTTTGCTGCCAACGCCTTCGCGGCGGGCGGCATCGAGGCGCTGGGCAATGACGGGTTTTCCGAGGCCGACGCGCTCGCGGAAACCTTCAAGGCGTCGGGCGCGAAACTCGCCTGCCTGTGCTCGTCGGACAAGCTCTACGAGACCGACGGCGTGCCCGCGGCCAAGGCCCTGAAGGCGGCGAGCTGCACCACCCTCTACCTCGCCGGCAAGCCCGCCGACGAGGCCGCGCTCCGCGAAGCCGGGGTGGACGGCTTCCTGTTCGCGGGCTGCGATCTGCTGGCGCTGCTGACGGAGGCCGGGGACAAGGCGAAGGGATAGGCGGACGGGCCGCCTCCTCACCCACCCCCGTCATTCCGGGGCCGCGAAGCGGAACCCGGAATCCACCCGTGATGCGGGATGCCCGGCCTAAACCGAACCGTCGTACCCAATCGTGGATTCCGGGTTCTCGCCTTCGGCGAGCCCCGGAATGACAGCCGGGGGTGATCAATCACAAAAATTACGCACCCGCGCCCGGATCGCCCTGCAGGCCCGCGGCGATGTGGTTGTTCAGCGACACGAGCGATTCGACCTTCTCGCGGCTCGGCGCGATCATCGCGTCGATGATGGTGCGGAAGACGTAGACCGAGAGGCGGCTGATGCCGAGGCGGATCTCGTCCGGGAGCGGGTTGGCCGGGTCGGTCGCGGCGGAGGCCAGGATCGTCCAGACCTTCTGGTTGAACACCAGCGCCTCGTTGAGGACCGGGCCGGCGCCGACATCGGGGCCGAGCGCCTGGAGCTTGCCCGCGGCCTTCAGCAGTACGGCGGCTTCCGCCTCGCGGGGCGGGAGCGCGACGCGCGCGACCTTCGCGTAGGCATTGGCCCCGTACGACATCGCCCGAACTCCCCTGCGCCGGACGCATGCACGGTCCGCAGGTTCCGTGTGACATCGGTTTGTTAAAAGGCGGTGTGCGAGACCAGTCGCCGTAATGGCGCCCCGAAAGGGGGCGAGGTGTCCGCTGTGGACAACTCGTGCCGCGAGCCGGGTCCGGGACCCGACAGGTATGACGAACTTCTTCCTCGGTCTCATCGCCGGCTGCATCATCGCCGGCGTCGTCACCATCTCGGCGGCGCGCAACCCCTCGGTCCAGACGCGGCTGGGGCTGATGCCGGCCGCTCAGGCCGCAGCCCCCCCGCCCGCACCGGCCCCCCGCATCGAGCCGCCGCATTGCCCGGAAGCCCGGGCAGAGACGCCCGTCGGGCGGCCCGACATGCTGTTCTCGCGAAGCCGGCTCTGGTCGATCAAGCCCTGAGGCAGCGGCATCTTCAGACGCTGGTGCCGATCAGGAACATCACCATGGTGGTGGCGAGCGTGCAGCCGAGGAAGCCGCAGAGCGCCGCCGCGAAGGACGGGCCGGTCTGGAGCGGGGCGGTCTGGGCGGCGATCTCGACAGTGTTCACGGCGGGGCTCCGAATCGGGCGGTGTCGTTAGGGAGACGATGCGGCGCACGGCCACGCTCGGCGGTGCGGGGACGCACGTCGATGGCGGACACGGCGAAGGTTTCGCCGCGGTGGTTCAGTTCCGGTGAGGTTTCAGGCGAGCCGCGGGGCGCCCCGGATCAGTCGCAGCGGTTAAGGCGCTTGGCGATCCGCAGGTCGCGCAGTTCGCTGCGCAGGTCGATGGCCACCACGTCGGCGCCGCAATCCTCGAACGCGTCCTGCGCCTCGTGGAAGCGGTCGCCCACCTCGTCGAGGGTGTCACAGACCCGGTCGCGGTTGCCGAGACGGGCCTCTTGGTTAGCCTGATAGCGCAGCGCGCTGGCCTCCTGCACCTTGCGCCGGCCGTCGAGGCAGCCGGGGGCGGCGAGGGCGGAAGTCACGAGGCTGGTGCCGACGAGGGCGGCGGTGAGGCCGGCGAAAAGAGTGGAACGCATGGCAGGACCGAGGTTGTTTCGACCGAGGTCGTGAAGGTTTATCGTGCGGGTGCGATGCGCTTGAGCTTTCGCTGCGGTGCATCGCCTCGCTGTCGGTCTGATGAACGGTGCGGCTAAGCCGATGGTTCCGGGCTCTTTTCGCCAAGCTTGACGGAACCTTTGCCGGATTTGTCCCCGCCCGCGCCGCGGCGACGCGAGGTCAGAATCTGCTCGAGCCGGACCGGCCGAAGCTCCTGCGGATCGACGCCGACATCGTATTGGCGCGGGATCGGTTTGAGCCGCCCGTGGGAATGGCCGTGTAGGTTGATCGCCCCGCGCCCGAGCCCGTTCCATGTCCGGAAGGCGTAGTGGCACAGCACCAGCCGGCGCTCGTCCACGGTGATCTCGGCGTAATGCGCCACCGATTCCCAAGCCTGTGCGGCGAGCGTCGCCGGTCCGTCGTTGTTGCCGACGATGAGGTGCTTGCGCCCGTGGAGCGAGGCCAGGATCTCGATGACCCGCTCCGGCGGCGGCCCGAGGGCGAAGTCGCCGAGATGCCAGACCTCGTCGTCGGGCCCGACCACGTCGTTCCACGCCTCGATCAGGGCGCGGTCGTGGGTCTGAAGGTCGGGAAACGGGCGCCGGTCGATCCGCAGGATGCGCGGATCGCCGAAATGCGTGTCGCTGGTGAAGAAGGTCGCCATCCACGCTCTTTGTAGCGCGCGGGGCCGGACGCGACAGGCCCGGCCCTCGTTGTCGTCAGCCGCCGAAGCGCATCGGCACCGTCACAGTGAGGCTCTGCCCGTCGTAGCCGGCCGGGGCCGCGGGCAGCGAGCCGCGCACCGCGGCGAGCGCGGCGGCGTCGATGGCCGGGATGCCGCTGCTCGACGCGAGCGACGCGCCGCTCACGGCGCCGGACCGGCTGACCGTGAAGCGGACCGTGGCGACCCCGCCCCCGGTGCCGACACCGGCACCGCGGTTCATGCGGCCCTTGATCGTCGCGGACAGGGCGCCCCGCCACGCGGCGAGCGCGTTGGGATCGCCGCCGCCGCTGCGCTGGGGCGCGCTCTGCCGCCGGGTCACCTGGCTGGCGCCCTGGGCGTCGTCGGTCCGCTTGCGGGCGGCGTCGCGCTCGGCCTTGGCTTTCGCCGCCGCCTTGCGGATCTCCTCGCGCTTCTCTTCCTTCTTCGCCTCGATCAGCTCGCGGCGCTTGGCTTCGCGCTCGGCCTCGCGCTTCTTCTCCAGAAGCTCCTTGCGGCGGGCCTCGGCGACCTTGGCCGGATCGGGCTCCTTCGGCTTGGGCTTGGCCTCCTGTACCCGCGCGGGCGGCGGCGGCGCCAGCGGCTCGGCCTCCGGCGCCTGCGAGGCGATCACCTGCTCCTCCGGCGGGGGCGGCGGGGTCTCGGGCGGTGCCTCGGCGACGGCCTCCGGCGGGGGCGGCGGGGGCTGCACCTCTTCGGGCACCACCTGGGTCATCTCGGTCGGCGGCGGCGGCTTCACCTCCTCCGGCAGAACCTGCGTCATCTCCGGCGGCGGGGGCGGCGTCGCCTCGTCGGGCACGGCCTCCGTCATTTCCTCCGGAGGGGGCGGCGGGACCGGGGCTTCCTGCGTCTCGACCGGGTTGACCGTCGTCGGCGCTTCCTCGGGCTTGACCTCGTTGGTCTCGGGATCGGTCGGGGCGGCCTCCATCTCGTCGACCGGCGGGGCCTCCTCCATCGCCGGGCTCAGGTCGAGTGTGACCTGCTGCTCGCCCGTCGCTTCCGGCGGCGTGGTGCGCATGAAGGCGAGGCCGGCGAGTGCAGCGAGATGCAGCAGCAGCGCGACGGCGAAGGCGGCGGCGAGCGGACCCTGGCCGCCTTCGGGGCCGCCGGGCGCGCGTTCAACGTGAGCGGTCATCGGCTTACTTGGCGGCTCCGCCCGGCGCCTGGGCGATCAGCGACACCTTGGTGAAGCCGGCCTGCGCCACGACGCCCATGGTCTCGAGGATCTTGCCGTAATTCGCGTCGCGATCCCCGCGCACGAGCACGACCTGATCGGGGTTCTCGGCCTTCAGCTCCTTGAGGCGCGGCAGCAACGTCTCCGCCGTGAACGGGTCCTTGGCGATGAACGGGTTGCCGTCCTTGTCGATCGAGACCTCCAGCGGCTTCTGCGCCTGCGCGACCTTGGCGGCTGCGGTCTTCGGCAGCTGCACCGGCACGCCGGTCGTCATCAGGGGCGCGGCCACCATGAAGATGATGAGCAGCACCAGCATCACGTCCACCATCGGGGTGACGTTGATGTCCGACATCGGCGTGGCGTCGAGGCCGTCCTCGTCGTCACCGCCGCCCCCCGAGCGCAGGGAACCCATGGCCATGTGTCTCGCCCTCCCGGGCGTCGCGCGGCCCGCCGGCCGGGCGGGCTCGCGTCGAATTGGAGTGGAGCGGGGTCGGCGGCGCGGATCGCGCCGGCCGAAACGATTACTCGGCGGCGGCGGCGGCGGCGCGGGCGTGCGGGCTGCGGTCGCGGGCGAGCCGGTTGCCCAGCACGGCGATGCAGGAGACGAAGCCGGACTGGAGCCGGGCGAGGTCGCCGGAGAGCTTGTTGTAGGCCATCACCGCGGGAATCGCGACGACGAGGCCGATGGCGGTGGCGAACAGCGCCTCGGCGATGCCCGGCGCCACGACGGCGAGCGACGTGTCCTGGCTCTTCGCGATGGAGGAGAACGAGTTCATGATGCCCCACACCGTGCCGAACAGGCCGATGAACGGGGCCGTCGAGCCGGAGGTGGCGAGCAAGGGCAGGCCGCCCTGAAGCCGCTTCACCTCGAGGCCGAGCGCGCCCTTCATCGCCCGCTCGATGCGCTCGCGGCGCTCGGCCCGGCTCTCGCTCGGGTCCTGGTCGCGCCACGCGTCGAGCCCGGCATGGACGATGCGGCCGGCGATGCCGTCCTGCCCCGCGTCCACCGCGCCCTCCTTGCGCACCATCGCCTCGAACGCCTTGGCCTGCCGCTTGGCGGCGGCGAGCCGCACGACCTTCTCGAACACCACGGTCCAGCAAGCGAGCGAGGCGACGACGAGAAGGATCATCACGCCCTTCACGATCGGATCGGCCTGCAGGAACAGGCCGACGAACGAGAAGTCGTGGCCTGCGGCGGCGGCGGCTTCCACGGGCGCGGATGTGGGATCCATCTCGAAGTTCCTCGAAGTGCGGGTGTCGGGTCGGGCGGGCGTGCCGTCGGCGCGCCCGCCGCTCGGATCAGCGGTCGAAGGCCGCCTGCGTCTTGGTGGCGGTCTCGATCCGCTCCAGGCAGGTCTCGCGGCTGGCGTCGGCGCCCTCGCAGGCGAGCACGTCGTTGAGCAGGATGCGACCGATCTTCGGGCAGGACAGGCCGGCGAAGTCGAACAGCCGCACGACCGTCTTCTTCTCCTGCACGGGCCCCAGTTCTACGGCGAGGCGCTTCTGGGCGACGCCCTCGGTGTCGAAGGCGAACAGATCGACCTTGAGCGACTTCAGCGCGGGCCCGCGGCCGTTATCGACCAGCATGTAGGTGCGGCAGGCCTCGCCCGCGGGCTCCAGTCGGTTCAGCTCGATCTTGAGCGGCGCGCCCTTCGGGGCGCTTTCCTGCGCCGGCGCGCCGGTCGTCGCGAGCGCGATGGCCCCTGCCGCTGCGAACCCGCGCATCATTCCCCCGGCTGCCTGCATCACGACGCTCGATCCTCCCTGGCCGCTCCGGCGTTGTGCCGCGGGCCTCGCTGGCGCCCGGTCGAGGGCGCGAATTCCGCCGGAGCCCCACGGAACCACCCTCGCGGCGACGGTCCGCGCGTGAGGTCCCGCGATGTCCGGATACGACAATGCCGAGACACGGCGCCCGATATCGAGAGCACCGCTCCATTCCGGTGGGGTGCGTATCCGACAAACCGGTCAGGGATCAAGGCGACGACTGAATTTCAGAGCAATTCCAAACTGTTACTCAACCTCAGCTTGGCCGCGGAGAATTGCCGGTTCATCCCGGCTCTTCTTGCGGCATAATCCCGAAGAGCCTGTTTAGAGCCGTCCCCGGCCCCGCTCTTGATCGGCCCCGATCCGCTTTCCATATCAACGCTCAAGGGTGCTGCCGCAGGGCGGGCCCGAGACCGCGGGGTGCCGCCGGGACTCGTCCCAAGGGCCCCGCCGGAGGTTCGAGTTTCACGATGACGCGGCCATCCCCGTTCGGGCACCCGTTCCTGCTCGGCTTCGACGAGATCGAGCAGGCGCTCGACCGCGTCGCCAAGGCCGGGAGCGACGGCTACCCGCCCTACAACATCGAGCGCGTGCCCCGCGGCGAGCGCGAGCCCGAGCGTCTGCGGATCACGCTGGCCGTCGCCGGCTTCACCCAGGACCAACTCGACGTCTCGCTGGAAGAAAACCAGCTCGTCGTGCGCGGCCGGCAGGTGGACGACAAGTCGCGTCAGTTCCTGCATCGTGGGATCGCGGCGCGTCAGTTCCAGCGGGCCTTCCTGCTCGCCGACGGCATGGAGGTGCTCGGCGCCGACCTGTCGAACGGCCTCCTGTCGATCGACCTCGTCCGGCCGGAGCCGGAGCGGGTCGTGCGCAAGATCGCGATTTCCTCAAAAGACGACTGACCGAGCGACGATGTTCGTCATCGTCGCTCGCCCCCGCGACCGCGGGGCGGCGGCCGTCCGCCGGACGCATCGATCAGGACCATCGGTCCTGATCGACGCAGCACAGGAAAACTCCGCGGCGACGGACCGCAGTCTTCAGCCGAATCTCATCGTCACCACCGGTTTGTAGCCGCCGAACCTCGGGACCATATCCGGATCACGCTCTGCCTCGGAAGGAGGGCAACCATGAACGACCTGACCATCACGGAAACGCAGACCACCGCCCCCGCCATCGATCCGGCCGAGTTCGCCGCGCTCGGCGAGGGCCACATCGCCTATGTCCGGCCGATCCGCTCGGACGAGGTGCGCGCGCTGTTCCCGCAGGCGCCGGAGATGAGCCCCGGCCTCGACCTCTTCGCCCTGCTCTCAGCCTCGGGCGCGCCGATCATGCTGACCGACTCGCGGGAAGTGGCGGTGGCCAACGCCATGGCGCATTCGCTCTACCCGGTCAGCCTGCACTGATTTCTGTTCGGAGGCGTGCCCGATCCGCTTGCAGCGGGTCGGGCATCGCTTTTTCTACTCCCCCGGCGACCGCGCATCCCCTCTCCCCGCACGCGGGGAGAGGGTCGCGACGACCCTGTCGTCGGCGCGACGAGGCGGCAGCCGAGGTGTGAGGGGGCTTGTCCGAAGGAGTCTCTTCCGTCGAAGCCCCCTCACCATCGCCTGCCGGCTCACTTCGGCGACGACGAGGTCGCCGAAGTCCTCTCCCCGCGTGCGTGGAGAGGGGGAAGCGCGGCCCGCCTTGGTCTTATCAAGCAGTCTGCTTCGCCGCCTCCGCCGCCATCAGCGCGAACGCGTATATCAGCCCCACCTCTTCCAAACGGTCGAACCGCCCGGCGGCGCCGCCGTGGCCGGCTTCCATGTTGATGCGGCAGAGGATCGGGCCGCCGCCGGTCATCGTCGCGCGCAGCCGCGCGACCCACTTGGCCGGCTCCCAGTAGGTGACGCGCGGGTCGGTCAGGCCGCCGAGCGCCAGGATCGCCGGATACCGCTTGGCCGCGACGTTGTCGTAGGGCGAGTAGGACAGGATGGTCTCGAACGCCGCCTCGCTCTCGGCCGGGTTGCCCCATTCGGGCCATTCCGGCGGGGTGAGCGGCAGCTCGGCGTCGAGCATGGTGTTGAGCACGTCCACGAACGGCACGTCGGCGACGATACCGGCGAACAGCTCGGGGGCGAGGTTGGCCACCGCCCCCATCAGCATCCCGCCAGCACTCCCGCCATGGGCGACGATGCGCCCTTCCGCCGTGTAGCCGGCCTCGATCAGCGCCCGCCCGCAGGCGACGAAGTCGGAAAAGGTGTTGGGCTTCTTCTCGCGCTTGCCATCGAGATACCAGTTCCAGCCCTTCTCGGTGCCGCCGCGGACATGGGCGATGGCGTAGACGAAGCCGCGATCGACGAGGCTGAACAGGTTGGTGCGGAAGGACGCCGGCATCAGCGTGCCGTAGGAGCCGTAACCGTAGAGCAGCAGCGGCGCCGTGCCGTCGAGGGGCAGATCCCGGCGGTGAATCAGCGAGACCGGCACGGTCGCGCCGTCGGCAGCCGTGGCGAAGAGGCGCCGCGTCACGTAGTCGGCCGGCTCGTGGCCGCTCGGCACGCTCTGGCGCTTGCGCAGGATACGGGCGCGGGTGACACAATCGTAGTCGTAGGTCTCCGACGGCGTCGTCATGGAGGAATAGACGAAGCGGATGCGGTTGGTCTCGAACTCGTAGCCGGACAGCAGCCCCAGCGAGTACGCCTCCTCAGCGAACGAGACCGTGTGCTCCTCGCCCTTCAGGTCGCGCACGACGATGCGCGGCAGAGCGTTCTCCAGTTCCAGCCGCACGAGGTGGTTTCCGAGCACGTGCAGGTGCCGGATCATCACGCCGGGACGGTAGGGCACGGCATCGACCCAGTTCTCGCGGCCCGGCGCGTCGAGGGGGCAGGTGACGATCTTGAAGTCGACCGCCCCGTCCGCGTTCGTCAGGATGACGAGGTGCGAGGCCCAGTGCTCGACCGAGTAGATCAGCTGGGGCTCGCGCGGCGACACGACGGTGAGCGGGCCCTCGTCGTTCGCCCGGTCGAGCAGATGGACCTCCGCGGTCTCGTGGTCGCTCGCAGTGATGGTCAGATAGGTGCCGGATTGGGTGCGGCCGATGCTGACGAAGAAGCCCGAATCCGCCTCCTCGTAGACGATCCGGTCGTCGGCCTGCGCGGTGCCGAGGCGGTGGCGCATGACGCGGGCGGGGCGATGGTTCTCGTCCAGCGCCACGTAGAAGAATGCGGTCCCAGTTGCGTTCCAAACGGCCTCGCCGGCCGTGTTCTCGACGCGCTCGTCGCGGTCGATGCCGGTGTCTAGGTCGCGGACGCGCAGGGTGTGGAGTTCCGAGCCCTTGGTGTCGGCGCCCCAGGCGAGCAGGCGATGGTCGTCGGAATGCGCGGCGCCCGCGATCTCGAAGAAGGCGAGCCCCTCCCCTTCCCGGTCGCCGTCGAGCAGGATCTCCTCGCCGGTCTCGGCGTCACCGGCCTCCTCGGCGATGCGATGGACCGTGCGCGGGCGGCGGCAGATCAGCGGGTGCTGCCCGCCCTCGCGGTGGCGGGTGTAGTAGGCGAACGGCCCGTCGGGATCGGGCACCGAGCCGTCGTCCTCGCGGATGCGCCCGCGCATCTCCGCCACCAACGTCTTGCGAAGGTCGCCGGTCTCGCCGAGCGCGGCGGCCGCGTAGGCGTTCTCGGCCTCGAGATAGGCGCGGATGTCGGCGGGCAGCGCGTTTCCGTCCTTCAGCACCTCGCGCCAGTTCCCGGCCTTCAGCCACGCGAACGGGTCCTCGATGGTCCGGCCGTGCAGGGTGAAGGCGTGGGGGCGCGCCTCCGCGCGGGGCGCCTCGGCGGGCAGGGTGAAGGCGGGGGTCGAAAGGCTCATGGGCCGGGGCTCCAGCGTCGTTGCCGCCGGATGTGCCGCGGGAGCGACGCGCCCGCAAGGCGCCAGCGGTCGCGGGGGCGGTCGGGACGATCCGGAAATGATCGCCGTGCAAATCGGCAAACCGAATCACACGTCTGCGGCGAATGCCGATGAACCGCGCCGCCGAACTCGTCACGATGGTGTTGAGGAAACTCTGGGCAGGACACGTCCTGCATACCGGCTCTGTCTTGCAGGTCTAATCTGATTGATCTAGGTAGAGCACGTGATTGCGGGGGGCGTCACACTCAACCGATAACGTGCGGGCCGCGCGCACTAAGCCGCCCCTACCTGCTCGATCCGTGCGTCGCTCCTTCGCGGAGCCGATCGCCGGACCGTGTGCGGGGCACCGCATCAAGGGACACACTCTGATCATGAACGAAACCGAGACGCCGGTCGACTACGTCGTCCTCACCGCCGACATCGTCGCTGCCTACGTCACCAAGAATCCCGTGCCGGCGGGCGAGCTCGGCCACCTGATCGGCGCCGTGCACGGCGCCCTGCTCCAGGTCGGCACCGGCCGCGTCGCCCCGAAGGCGGAGCCAACCGAGCCGCAGCAGCCGGCCGTGCCGATCAAGAAGTCGATCCAGCCCGACTACATCGTCTGCCTGGAGGACGGGCGCACCTTCAAGTCGCTCAAGCGGCACCTGCGCGCGAAGTACAACCTTTCGCCCGAGCAGTACCGCGCCAAGTGGGGCCTGCCGCCCGAATACCCGATGGTCGCCCCGAACTACGCCAAGGCCCGCTCCGACCTCGCCAAGGCGATCGGCCTCGGCCAGCCGCGCCCGGGCAACTACGACGAAGCCGCCTGATCCGGCCGTCGATCGGTTGGTCGCCACCGGTTTGCATCCCGCTCCGTCATTGCGAGGGTGAGCGAAGCAATCCAGCGGCGCGACCATTTAGGATGGGGCGAGACGCTTCGGCCGCGACGTCTCCGAGGTTGCGGCTGATCCGGACGATGCGGAGCCCTGGATTGCTTCGGCTCCGCCTCGCAATGACTGTAGGGTAGCCCTGAGGCCCCGCGCCGATCGTTCGCACCCCTTTTGGGAAAGCCCGTCGTCCCGATCCGTGGGGCGGCGGGCTTTTTCGTGATGGCATCCGGGGCAGCCGAATCGAGTTATCAACAGGCAAGTCGAAGGCGCCCGAACGCCCGGACTCCGGGACCGTGCCATGCTTTGCCGACACCCGAGCCGGCCTGCCTCGCCCGCTCCGTGCGCTCTACGCGTCCGAGGCGACTTTCGCGGCAGGGAAGGCACTTGGATCGGCTACCGGAGCCACACCTGAGGTTAAAATCATCAGCGTGACGCTGCAACCTCAAGACGCATGACCGACCTGTCAAGGCTTGTTTTAGGATCATTGTCCTTTAGCTTTTGACCGTCGGTGGCTTTCAGGTAGCGCGATGTCGAAGGAACAAAACACGAACAAAAACGGTGGCGGGCTCGGCCGGGAGGCCGAACGTTTGCTCGCGGCCCTGGCCGCGGAGGGGGCCTACGCCTTCCCGGACCCGTCGTCGCCCGACACCCTGATCGTGCGCGGCGGCGGGCGCGGGGTCTCGCTCGGGGGCGGTCGCTTTCCGGCCCGTGCGGGCGAGGCGCTGGTCGCCGCCGACCTCGCGGCCCGCGACGACGGGCGCCGCAACCGCCTCGTCATCGGTGCCGCCGGCCGTGCCCGGCTGCGGCGGGCGCTGGAGCCCCGCGACGACGCCTTCCGGCTGCAGCATCTCGATCCCGTCCGCGAGGGCACCGGCGAGACCATGCGCCTGCGCGACGCCGCGGAAAGCCCGCTCGCCTGGATGGCGCGGCGCCGGGGCCGCGACGGCGAGCCGATGATCGACGCCGCCGCTTTTGCCGCGGGCGAGCGCCTGCGCCACGACCTGTCGGCGGCGCAGATGCTGCCGGGCGTCACCGCCGACTGGACGGCGCAACGCGTCGATGGCGGCGGCCCGCGCGACCCGTCCGCGGCCACCGACCGGACCATCGCCGCGCGCCAGCGGGTCGATCACGCGCTCACGGCAGTCGGCTCCGACCTGTCGGGTCTGCTGATCGACCTGTGCGGGTTCCTGAAAGGGCTGGAGCGGATCGAATCCGAGCGCAAATGGCCCGCACGCTCGGCCAAGGTCGTGGCCCGCATCGCCCTGGGGCGGCTCGCCGAGCATTACGGCATCGAGCGCGAGGCGCGCGGGCCGGAACGGGGGCGCACGCGGCAGTGGCGGATGGGGGGTGATGGGGCGGCGTGAGCGTCTCGCAGCTCACAGAACACGCGTTCTCCTCCCCCTTGCGGGGAGGAGGTAGGAGGTGGGGGTGGTTCAGGATGAGGCGGAGGCGGTGCCTTCTGCACCACCCCCACCCCTGACCCCTCCCCGCAAGGGGGAGGGGAAGAGCGGCGGAGACCTACGCCGCCGCCAGCCGCCCGGCGTCGCGATGAATCCGCTCGACCATCGCCCGCACGCCGTTGGAGCGCTTCGAGGTGATGTGGGCGCCGAAATCGAGGCGCTTGAGAAGGTCGAAGCCGTCGGCCTTCAGGGCCTCTTCGGGGGTGCGACCGCTGTAGAGGGCGACCATCAGGGCGACGAAGCCCTTGACGATGTGACTGTCGCTGTCGCCCGCGAGCGCCAGCCGCGGGGGCTCGGCCGCCCTATCCAGCCCAACGTCGAGCCAGACTTGGCTCTCGCAGCCGTGGACGCGCTTGGCCTCGACATGCTGCTCGGGCGGCAGCGTCGGCAGCTTTTTGCCGAGTTCGATCACGTACTCGTAGCGGTCCATCGGATCGTCGAGGATCTCGAAGTTCTCGATGATCGTGTCGAGGTTCGGCAGCATGGCTCACGGACAAAGCGAGGGGACGCGCCCGATATAGGGGGCGCGGGACCAAGAGCCTAGCGCGGTCAGGGCGCGGAAGGCCGCAGGTCGGGCCGGACTTCCGGAAGCGTGAGCCGCAGCGGGTCGGCGCTCGTGGCGGTGCCGCTCGCCGTGATCTCGGCCTGGGCGGCGTAGGCGGCGATCAGCCGGGGGCCGAGCATCGGCACGCCGGGCTTGCCCTCGGCCGCCGCCTCGCCGCTGCCCGAGACGATCGACAGGCGCACCGGCGCGGTCGCGTCGATCCGGATGGCGATGGAGCAGCTGACCGTCTCGGCGGTGGCGTCGAGGCATTCGGCGACGACTTCGGCGACGATCATGCCGAGCGCGTTGGCGGTGCGCGGCTCGACGAGGCTGGTGTGGCCGCCCTCCACGACCACGCCGATGCGGCCGGGCCGGCGCAGGTTGCCCAGGCCTGCGGCGAGCCGCCGGAGATAGTCCTGAAGGTCGATCGAGGCGATGTGGGGCGCCTCGTGCAGGTGCTGCTGCACCAGCGCGATCGCCCGCACCCGCTGGCCGAGCGCATCGAAGCTGCCGCGGCAGGATTCGGGCGCGGCTCGGCCGTAGAGGCCGATCAAGCTCACCATCACCTGAAGGTTGTTGCGCACCCGGTGATAGATCTCGGCGAGCAGCGTCTCCTTCTCGATCAGCGCGCGGGCGGATTCCTCCTCCGCGTTCTTGCGGTCGGTGATGTCGAAGCAGGAGCCGAGATAGCCGTGGAAGGCGTCGCCGTCCCGCAGCGGGCGGCCGGTGTCGAGCAGCCAGCGATAGGCGCCGTCGTGGCGGCGCAGGCGGTACTCGATGGTGAAGGCTTCCTGCACCGCGAACGCCTCGGCGACGATGCGGGCATGGCGCTCGAAATCGTCCGGGTGCAGGCTGCGGCGCCAGTCCTCCGTCAGCTCCGCATCGAGGGTGCGGCCGGTGAACCGGAGCCAGCTCTCGTTGTGGTAGACCGTGCGCCCGGTGTGATCCGTGCGCCAGATCATCAGCGGCACGTGGTCCGCGAAACGGCGGAAGCCGTCGCCGAGATCGAACGGGCTCGTCGCCCCACCCATCTCCGCTGGAATCTCCTCTGCCATCCGCTCTGTGTTCGCTCTGCCCTGACGCTGCGAGCGCGCCGTCATCTTGGTTACGCGCCGGTCAACGTATGCGGACAGGGGCCGTTCCGGCCTGTCCACAAGTGGACCGAACGCCGCGTCCGCGCCCGGTCGCGACGATAACCCGCTCGGCCGCCTTCGGGGCGCGGCCGGGGCTTCACGAAAGCTCGATCATCCCGATTCGATCATGGCGCGGATGCGGGCGGCCAGCGCCTTCACCGGGAACGGCTTGGTGATCATCTGCGTGCCCGGATCGCGGTCGTCGCCGCCGAACAGGGCGTTCTCGGCATAGCCCGTGATGAACAGCACCTTCAGCTCGGGCCGCCCGGCCCGGGCCTGCTCGGCGAGCTGGCGCCCGTCGAGGCCGGGCAGGCCGACATCGGTGACGAGGAGGTCGATGCGGGTCTCGGAGCGCAGGATGCGCAGGCCCGCCGGGCCGTCCTGCGCCTGGATCGCCCGGTAGCCGAGTTCGCGCAGGGTCTCGACCACGAGGTCGCGCACCACCGGCTCGTCCTCGACCACCAGCACGGTCTCGCCGCGACCCGCGGGCGGGGCCTCGCTCGCGGTCGGCTCAGGGATGGGGGTGACGGTGCCGCGATGGCGCGGCAGGTACAGGAGCACGGCGGTGCCGCGGCCGGGCGCGGAATCGAGCCGGACATGGCCGCCGGACTGGCGGGCGAAGCCGTAGATCATCGACAGCCCGAGCCCCGTGCCCTGGCCCATGGGCTTCGTGGTGAAGAACGGCTCGAAGGCGCGGGCCGCCACCTCCGGCTCCATGCCGAGGCCGGTGTCGCCGATGCTCAAGGCAACGTAGTCGCCCGGCTCGATCTCCGGCGGGAGCTGCGGGTCGGTGGGGTCGAGGCGGGCGTTCTCCGCCGTGATCGTGAGGGTACCGCCGTCCGGCATCGCGTCGCGGGCGTTGATCGCGAGGTTGAGGATCGCGTTCTCGAGCTGGTGCGAGTCGCAGAGCGTCGGCCACAGCTCGGGGCCGGTCGTCACGGTCAGGCGCACGTTCTCGGTGAGCGTGCTGCGCAGCAGCGCCTCCATACCGGAGAGGAGTGCTGCGACATCGACCGGCTTCTGCTCCAGCGGCTGGCGCCGGGCGAAGGCGAGCAGGCGGTGGGTCAGCGCCGCCGCGCGCTCGGCCGAGGACAGCGCCGCGCCGATGTAGCGCTCCAGCGTGTCGATCCGCCCCTGGCCGATCCGGGTGCGCATCAGGTCGAGCGAGCCGACGATGCCGGTGAGCAGGTTGTTGAAGTCGTGGGCGATGCCACCGGTGAGCTGGCCCACGGCCTCCATCTTCTGGGCCTGCCGCAACTGCTCCTCGGCGAGGCGCTGCTGGGTGATGTCGCGGCCGACGATGTGGAAGCGATCCCCCTCCGGCACCGCGGTCCACATCACCGTGAGCCGCCGCCCGTCCCGGCTCAGCACGCGATCGACGAAATCGGTGACGGATTCGCGATTGCCAAGCCGGCGCAGCACCGCGCCGGTCTCGGCGTGGTCCTCGGGGTCGATCAGGTCGAGGAAGGGACGAGCCAGAAGTTCGGCCTCGCTCCAGCCGAGCAGCCGGTTCCAGGCCGGGTTGACGCTGCGCAGGTAGCCGTCGAGGCCGGCGGTGCCCATCAGGTCGTTGGTGGTCTGCCACAGCCGGTCGCGCTCGCGGGTGCGGGCATCGACCTCGCGGGCCAGCACCTCCTCCATCCGCTTGCGGTCGGTCACGTCGAGGGCGAACAGGTAGGCGCCATCGGTGACGCCCTGCGGGGTCAGGCGCGGCCGGTAGCGGATCTCGGCGACGCGGCGGCGCCCGTCGCGGTTGGGCCACGCCCGCTCGAACCGGGCCTCGCGGCCGGCGAGCGCCCCTTCGAAGCCTGAGCGGTCGGCCGTGTAGGCGTCGCCGATCAGTTCCGCGAGCGTTCGCCCGTCCGGCGCCGTGCCGCCGAACCAGTCCGCCCCCGCGGCGTTGGCGAAGCGGCAGCGCCCGCCCGCGTCGAAGAAAGCGATGAGGACGGGGAGCGAATCGGCGATGAGGCGCAGTTCCCGCGCCTGCGCCCGCGCCGCGAGTTCGGCCCGCGCCCGCTCGGCGGCGTGCCAGACCCGCTGCGCCACGTCCTCGACGAGGGCGACCTCTTCCGCCGTCCAGGCCCGCGGCTCCGGCTCGTGCAGGTAGACGATGGCGCGCAAGCGCCCCTCGCGGATCAGCGGCACGACGACCAGCGCG
Organism: Methylorubrum subtropicum; assembly: GCF_038442325.1. Lineage (NCBI taxonomy): Bacteria > Pseudomonadati > Pseudomonadota > Alphaproteobacteria > Hyphomicrobiales > Methylobacteriaceae > Methylorubrum > Methylorubrum subtropicum. The sequence continues at coordinate 86,658 of NZ_JBBXMW010000012.1, forward strand.
CGGCAGCCGATCGAGTCCCACACCGCGGCGTAGCGCCGGCCGGCGCGGGGATCGCTGTAGCAATCCTCGACCGTCAGCGTGCGCCCGGCCCGCAGCTCCGCCACCACCGCCGGCCCGAAGCCGTCGAGGATGCGCGATTCGCCCGCGAGACTTTCCATCGACGCGTCGCGGGTCCAGTCGCGCTCGACCCGGACGGTCTCGCCCGTGGCGTCGATCTCACCGTAGCCGGCCCGCGCGGCGTTCATCCGCGTGCCGAGCGCCGCGGCGGCGGCGAGCGTCACCGCGTTCGGGTCGGGCGCCTCGCGTAAGGTGTCGTTGAGGGCGAGCAGGAAGGCTTGGCGCTCTTCGGCGAGCTTGCGGTCGTGGATGTCGGTGCAGGTGCCGAACCAGCGCACGATCCGGCCCGTGGCGTCGCGGAGGGGCTTGGCGCGGCCCAGCACCCAGCGATACCGGCCCGAGCGGTGCCGCAGCCGGTACTCGATGCCGTAGGTCTCGCCGGTAGCCAAGCTGTGGCGCCAGACCGCCCAGGCCCGTTCCTGGTCCTCGGGGTGGAACATGCCGTTCCACCGTGCGCCGTCGGTCGAGCCGTCGGGCATGCCGGTGAACTCGTACCAGCGAGCATTGTAGTAGTCGTGGAACCCGTCGGGCCGCGTCGACCAGATCATCTGCTCGATGGTGTCGGCGATGCCGCGGAACCGGTCCTCGCTCTCGCGCAACGCCGCCTCGGTGCGCTTGCGCTCGGTGATGTCGGAGCTGACGCCGGGAAAGCGCGTCGGCCGCCCGGCGGCGTCGTGCAGGCAGCGCCCCTCGGCCGCCGCCCAGCGCACGGAACCGTCGGCCTGGACCAGCCGGTACTCCGCCGAGAACGGCGCGCCGGTGGTCAGCGCCGCCTCGATCCGCCGTCGCACCTCGGGCAGGTCGTCGACGTGGATTCCGCCGAAGAAGGTGGCGATCGGCGCGCCGCGCTCGGCCACGACGGGATCGACGCCGTAGAGCCGGGCGAAGCGGGCATCCGCGGTGACGCGGTCGGCGGCGACGTCCCAGTCCCACACGCCGATGCTGCCGCCCGCCGAGAGGGCGAGGTCGAGCCGCTGCTCGCTGCGCTCGCGGGCGCGCTCGGCCAGCACCTCGGCGGTGGTCTCGGCGGTAATGCAGAGCATGCCGTTGACCGCGCCGTCGTCGTCGCGCACCGGCGAGTAGGTGAAGCTCCACCACGTCTCTTCCGGCACGCCGTGGCGGTGCATCGTCAGCGGCAGGTTGCGCTGGGACACGCTGCGCCCGGACAGCGTCGCCTCGACCAGCGGGCCGATGTCGTCCCACAGGTCGGCCCAGATCTCGCGGAAGCGCGCCCCGAGCGCCTGCGGGAGCCGGTCGCCGAAGACCGGGCGGTAGGCGTCGTTGAAGAAGACGATGCCGTCCGGCCCCCAGGCCAGGAACATCGGCGCCGGGCAACCCAACATCGTCGCGAGCGTGCTGCGCAGCGCCGACGGCCAGCCCGCCATCGGGCCGAGGGTGTGGCCCGACCAGTCGTGGGCGAGGATCTCGCGCCCGGTCTCACCGGTCTCGGCCAGGAACGCGAGGGCGGCCGGCACGCTCATCGGGCGGCCCGCAGCACGGATCGGCACGCGGCACCGGAACGGGGGACGGGAGGGACGGCCGGACGGGGTGGGGACACAGGGCGAGCTATACCGGAGTTCAACCGCGGGGTTAAGCGCGAGGCCGCCCCACGGAACCGGCACGGTAAATGCCTAAGCTCGAACGCCCGGCCCCTCGGGCATCGCTCGCCCGCAAGTCGTGGAGCGGCCGTTCCGTCATGGCTTGCACAATTCACAGCATATGCAATGCCGGATTGCCCTGCAGCATGGATGCTGCGGCGTATCATCGGCAGCCTGGAATTGTTTTGCGTCGCAAAAACAACAGTCACCGGCCCGCGCTGATCTCTGGACGGGTCGAGGGATGCAGCAAAAGCGCTTGCGCGGGGCGGCGGGGCATGCTCTGTAACTCTTCGTCCGCATCAGACCCTGCGGAAGAGCCCAGTCCGGCAACCACGCCGGTCATGGCGTCGAGGAGCGACCGCCCCCGGAAGCTTCGCGGCACAATTCCACAGGGTTGGACGATCTGGAGGGTGGCGTGTCGCGCGCCGCTCCGGAGGGCTCACGGTGCCGGCTTCCGAGCCGGCGAGCCCCCAGGAACCCATGACAGAGGGGGGCACGAAATGCTGGCAGCGGGCATTTCGAAGCCCGCGTCGTGGGGAGCATGATGGAAAGAGAACCTTACGATTTTGACGCCCCGGATTCCGACTGGAATTACGAGCCGTCGCGGGCCGAGCTGTTCCGGCAGATCGCCGCGCCGCTCTACACCACCGACGCGGAAGGGTGGCTGACCTACTACAACGACGCGGCGGCCGAGCTGTGGGGCTTCCGCCCCGTGATCGGCAAGGCGCGCTGGTGCGGCGCGTGGCGGCTCTACCACCCGGACGGGTCGGCACTGCCGCACGACCTCTGCCCGATGGCCGTGACGCTGCGCGAGGGCGCCGCCGTGCGCGGCGTCCAGGCGGTGCTGGAGCGGCCGGACGGGAGCCGGGCCGCCTTCATGCCCTACCCGACGCCCTTGCGGGACGAGACCGGGGCGCTCGTCGGCGGCTCCAACATCCTGCTCAAGGTCGAGCGGACGACCCGCCGCCCCCTGACGGTCCGCGGCACCCGCCCGGTGCAGGCCCAGCGCCCTGCCCGTTTCGCGGGCATGCACGGATGTTCGGCGTGAACGTTGCCGCCCCCGGCACGCCGGCCCACGTCGAGAGACCCGACCGCGCCGTGTGAGGCGCGGTCGGCGCGAACGACAGGAGGACAAAGATGTCGACCGAAACCCACTGGAGCCTCGACGCCGTCCAGAGCCTGCGCAGCCTCGCCCGGGAGGGTATTCCGGTCCCGGTCATCAGCCTGAGGCTCAAGCGCCCGGTCGAGGCCGTGAGCGCCAAGCTGGCGGAGTTGGGAATCGTGCCGAAATTGGAGGCGTGACGGCAGCACCGAAGGTGCTCCGAGCCTCTCTGACCGATTCATCCCACCCAACCCCCTCATCCTGAGGTGCTGCGAAGCAGCCTCGAAGGAGGGCTCCAGTGTATCGCTGAGACCTCTGGAGCCCTCCTTCGAGGCTCCGCTGCGCTACGCACCTCAGGATGAGGGGGTTGGGTGGGATCGATCCCGATTGCGAAGAGCCGAGCCGGACAGGCGCTCACGCTTCAGGATGCGGCTCGCTGCGTGCCTGCCGCCCTACCAAGTCCCCGTATTCTCCATCGAAGCCCACGGCTCCTGCGGCGGCTTGGCCTCGCCCTTCTGCAGGATCTCGATGGAGATGCCGTCGGGGGAGCGGACGAAGGCCATGTAGCCGTCGCGCGGGGGGCGGTTGATGGTGATGCCGTGCTCCTTCAGCTTCGTGCAGAAGGCGTAGATGTCCTCGACCCGATACGCGAGATGGCCGAAATTGCGCCCGCCGGAATACTCTTCCGGGTCCCAGTTGTAGGTCAGCTCGATCATCGGCGCCTTTTCCGACTTCGCGCGCGCGATGTCGCCCGGGGCGGCGAGGAAGACCAGGGTGAAGCGGCCCTTCTCGTTCTCGACGCGGCGCACCTCTTCGAGGCCGAAGGCCTCGACGTAGAAGGCGAGCGCGCGGTCGAGATCGGCCACGCGGACCATCGTGTGCAGGTATTCCATGGCCGTTCCGCAAGCTCGTCGAAGGGGTGAGCGCCTATCTGGCTCGCGGCGGGGACGCGTCAACGGGGCCGGCGGTCAGGCCGCGACCTCCGCCAGCCGGCGTGGCGGCGCGGTCTTGGGCGCGGCCTTGGGCGCGTCCCGGCGCTCGGTGGCGAGGCGGCGCAGGGCGGCCGCCGCGAGGGCGGCGACCCCTTCGGCGACGGGCAGCAGCCGATCCGCGGGCAAACCGGCCGCGGTCTCGGCGGCGTCCTGAACGCAGGTGAAGAACAGCCGGCCCACCGGATCGGAAGCCGGATCGAGCACCGCCCCGTGCAGGGACGCAAGGTTCGGCACCCGGTCCGCGACGAGCGCTCGCGGCAGGACGAGGCCGGTCGCCCGGACCGGGCCGACCGCGAGGGTGGCGGCTTGAGCGAGATCGAGCACCACGCCCTGCAAGCGGCCGAACCCGGCCGTGCCGCCGGGCCACGTCACCCGGCCGACGCCGTCGAGCCAGAACAGGACCATCACGTCGTCGTGACCCGGCCGGAGCGCCCGCCGGAAGGTCTGGGCCGGCGCCGTCATCTCGACCAGCGTGAGCGGCCCGAGACGATGGCGGGTCAGGGCGAGCAGGCCCGGCGCCGGATCGCGCTCCGCGGGCGCCATGTCGAGGAACGGCGCCAGCGCACCCGCCCAGGCCCGGCGGCGCTCGGCCGGATTGGACGGTAGAGCGACCGTAAAACTCCGTAGAACGGTCATCGGGCTGAGACTTTCAAGCCGCGAAAACCAGTCGTGCTCGCGCGCAGGCCCCGCCTCAACGCTTCGAAGGAGGCCTTGGTCATCGTTGGTCCCGGGGCGCGTCGGCATTGACGCTCGCCCTGGCTAGCGGTTTCCCGCGCCGCGCCGCAATCGGACGGACATGGCAAATTTTGCGTCGATCTCGTTTGGCAGGGAACCCGACCTTCGACGCGCAGCGGAGCGTAGCCTGACGCTCTCGGCCTTGTGAACATTCACGGCCGAGACCTGTCGGCCTAGCTCGATCGGGAGGGCGGCGAGGGAATACGGTCGACCACGCATCGCCCCGGCGCGGCGAGCGTCGATCGGCGGTGCGGTCAAAAAGTTTTGACGCCGACGCAGCCGGCCGCGCGTTGCGGCCCCGCCGCGGCAGGCTAGAACGCCGGCCAACTCAGAAGAACGATGCCGGCCGACCATGACCTCCCTCACCCAGCGCCAGACATCCGCCGTCCCTAGCCCGCGCGAAAACGCTGCACCGGCCGGCAAGCTGCCGGCCCATCGCTCGGCCGAGGAGATCCTGGCCCATCCCGACTTCCCGGCGGCGCGCCGCCTGTTCGTCGCCAAGCACGCCAAGGTCTACGAGGCCGGCACCTTCCCGGCGCAGCTCGGGGCCGATGTCGGCCGCGTGACGGCCCTCGCCATCCTGGTCTGCCTCTACGCCGCCTACGACCCGACCGACCGCGCGACCTGGCCGACGCTCAACCGGCTCAAGGACGAGGTCGCCCGGTTCGGCTTCGCCAGCCCCCGGCTGATCGACGACTTCGCCGCCCGGCTCGCTCAGACCGGCTATGTCGAGATGGAGCGCCAGCCCGAGGACAACCGGGTGCGCCTGCTCAAACCCACCGAACGGCTGCTCGACTGGGACCGCGAATGGATCGCCGCCCATTACGCGCCCCTCGATGTGCTCTACCCCGAGCCCGGCTACGGCCCGCCGCTGCGGCGCGACCGGGATTTCCAGGCCGCCCATGCCGGCGCGGCGCCCGCCGCCTTCGACGCCATCGCGGCGATGATGTGGGTCAACCTAGAGATCGTGTTCTTCCTGAGCGCGACGAGCGCGCTCATCATCCTGCTGGCCTTCTTCGAGATGGGCGGCGCCGACCCCGATGCCCGCATCCGCGAGGGCGACCTCGCCCATCTCGCCCCGCGCTTCGGCGTGTCGCGCACCCATATCCGCAACATCCTGAGCGTGGCGCAGGAGCGCGGCTTCGTGGTCCGCTCCGGCCCGCGCAACGCGTTCCTCCACCTGACGCCGCGCTGGATGACCGCCTTCGACCGCTTCATCGCCGACAGTCTGGTCCAGTCGGACCTGACCTACAGGCTGGCCCTCAGGGCGATGGGGATCGAGGCGCCGTACCGGAGCTGAGGGCTCACTCACCGCCGTCATTCCGGGGCCGCGCAGCGAAACCCGGAATCCACGACTGGCCGCGACGGTTCGGCTTCAGCCGGGCATCCCGCATCACGGGTGGATTCCGGGTTCGCCTTCTGCGCCCCGGAATGACGGTGGAGGATGGAAATCCGGTTGCTGCCGCAACGCGGCCCGCGGCCGACGAGGTTCCGTCGCGGGCGAAAACCTCTAAAGGTCGGGCGACCCCGCAGGCGAGCCCGGATCAGAACCCCATGCGCACCGAGACGCCCCCGACCGTCCGCCTGGAGGATTACCGCCCGAGCGATCACCTGATCGACCGGGTCGAACTCGATGTCCGCCTGGACCCGCACGACACCCGCGTCACCGCCCGCCTCGCGATCCGCCCGAACCCCGCCGGCCGGCCCGGCGCCGCCCTGGTGCTCGACGGCGACGACCTGCGCCTCGTCGCACTCGACCTCGACGGTGAACCGCTCGCGCCCGCCGCCTTCCGGGTCGCGCCCTCGGCGCTGACCCTGCCGGAGCCGCCGCAGCGGCCATTCACGCTGACGATCGAGACGCGGCTCGACCCGACCGCCAACACCAAGCTGATGGGGCTCTACCGCTCGAACGGCGTCTACTGCACCCAGTGCGAGGCCGACGGCTTCCGGCGGATCACCTACTTCCTCGACCGGCCGGACGTACTGGCGGTCTACACCACCCGGATCGAGGCCGACGCGGCGCAGGCACCCATCCTTTTGGGCAACGGCAACAACATCGAATCGGGCAGGATCGAGGGGACGGATCGTCACTTCTCGGTTTGGCACGACCCCCATCCGAAGCCCGCCTACCTGTTCGCCCTCGTCGGCGGACGCCTTGACCGGATGACGGCGCCGTTCACCACCATGGAGGGCCGGGCGGTCGAACTCGCCGTCTACGTCGAGCCGGGCAAGGCCGAGCGGGCGGCCTACGCGCTCGACGCGGTGGCCCGCTCCATGAAGTGGGACGAAGAGGTGTTCGGCCGCGCCTACGATCTCGACGTGTTCAACGTCGTCGCAGTGTCCGACTTCAACATGGGCGCGATGGAGAACAAGGGCCTCAACATCTTCAACGACAAGTATGTCCTCGCCTCCCCCGAGACCGCGACCGATGCCGATTACGCGGCGATCGAGGCGATCATCGCGCACGAGTACTTCCACAACTGGTCGGGCAACCGAGTCACCTGCCGCGACTGGTTCCAGCTCTGCCTGAAGGAGGGTCTCACGGTCTTCCGCGATCAGGAATTCTCGTCCGACATGCGCTCGCGCGACGTTCACCGCATCGGCGAAGTACGGACCCTGCGCGCCCGCCAGTTCCCGGAAGATGCCGGCCCGCTCGCCCACCCGGTGCGGCCGAAGCAATACGCCGAGATCAACAACTTCTACACGGCCACCGTCTACGAGAAGGGCGCCGAGATCGTCCGGATGCTGCGCACGCTGATCGGCGACACCGCCTTCCGCGCCGGCATGGACCGCTATTTTACGGACAACGACGGCACCGCGGCGACGGTCGAGGATTTCTTGTGCGCCTTCGAGACCGAGAGCGGCCGCGACCTCGCGGATTTCGCCGAATGGTACGAGCGCCCCGGCACGCCGCGGGTTTCGGTCTCCGGCGCCTACGACGCGTCCCAAAAGACCTACCGGCTCGATTTCCGCCAGACCCGCCCCGGCGCCGGGGCCGACGCGCCGCCCGTCGTCATCCCGGTCCGGCTCGGCCTGATCGGCGAGGCCGGCCCCCTCGACGGGGCGACGAGCCCGCAGGTCGAAGACGGCGTGTTCGTGCTGGACCGCCCCGAAGCCTCGCTGACCTTCGAGAACGTTACCGCCGCGCCGGTGCCCTCGCTGTTTCGCGGCTTCTCGGCCCCGGTGCGGGTCGATATGGCGATGGCGGATGCCGACCGGCTCACCCTGCTGCGGCACGACACCGACGGCTTCAACCGCTGGGAGGCGGCCCAGCGCGTCGCGGCCCGGCTGACGACAGGGGCGCTGCGCGGCGAGGACACGGGCGCCGGCGCGGAGGCCTTCGCGGCGGCGCTCGGCGCCTTCCTCGACGAGCGCGCGCTCGCCGACCCGGCCTTCGCCGCCCTGGTGCTGGCGCTGCCGAGCGAGAGCGACCTCGCGGACGAGATCGGCATCGACATCGACCCGGACGCGATCTTTTCCGCCCGCCGCGCCCTGCGGGTGCGCCTCGGCGCCGCGCTCGGCCCCCGCCTGCGCGCCTTACGCGACGCGCTGGCCGAGCCCGCGGGCACGACGTTCTCGCCCGACGCCGCGTCCGCCGGGCGGCGGGCCCTGCGCAACGCCGCCCTCGACCTCATCGCGGTCGCAGACCCGGCGGAGGGCACGGCGCTCGCTGGCGCTCAGATCGCGTCGGCCACCAACATGACCGACCGGCTCGCCGGCCTCTCGACCCTCGCGCTGCTGCCGGGCGAGCCCCGCGAATCGGCGCTCGCGGCCTTCGCCGAACTCTACGCCGACGAGCCCCTGGTGCTCGACAAGTGGTTCGCGATCCAGGCCATGATCCCCGAGGATGGCACGGTCGAGCGGGTGCGCCGGCTCCAGACGCACCCGGCCTTCGCCATGACCAACCCGAACCGGGTGCGGTCGCTGGTCGGCTCCTTCGCGCTTGCCAACCCGACCCAGTTCAACCGGGCCGACGGGGCGGGCTTCGCCCTCGTCGCCGAGTCCGTGCTGGCCCTCGACCGGACCAACCCGCAGGTCGCCGCCCGGCTGATGACCGCCTTCGGCCCCTGGCGCCGCCTGGAGCCGGGGCGCCGGGCCGCGGCGGACGCCGCCCTGCGTCGCATCCTTGCCACGCCCGGCCTTTCCCGTGACGTCGCCGACATCGCCGGCCGCAGCCTGGGTGATTCGTTAACCGTCTGATCGGACTCGGGTTTCGGGAATCGGACGGCATCCGGGACGGACTCCGATCGGGTCCAACGTCAACGCCCTCCCCCAAATTGGGCGTGGACAAAGCGGCCCCCGCGATGCTCAATATGAATACGATTCGAAAACAGCCGGTGCGGCACCGGCCGGGTCGGATTCATCATCTGCGAGGTTCCGATATGCCGGGGGCGGTGTCCGCGTCCCTGTCCGCGCGTGCGCGCGCGGACACGATTCTCGGGGTCCAGCGTCCCACCGGCACCGCGCAGGTCCGTCTCGTGCGAGCGGAGGCTTGGCTGCGCTATGCCCTGCCGGCGCTCCTCGTGCTGTTCCTGCTCGGCCTCACCGCCCTCTCGGCGCTGCAGCTGCGCGGGCCCTACGAGGCGGCGGTCGGCGCGGCGCAACGCGAGGTCGAGGCCTTCGCCCGCCTCGCCGCCGCCGCGCTACAGCCGAACGAGGCCGAGACGCGGCTCGACCGCTCCCTGCCGATGCACCTCCTGCCCGCGGGCAGCCGCGTGCTCGTCACCGATTCCGCCGGCGCGATCCGCGCCGCCCATCCGGCCCTGCCAAGCGGCACCGTGACGCTGAGCGCCATGCTGGCCGACGGCGAGCCGCTGACCATCCTCGGCGAGAGCGCGGGCGCCATGACGGTCGGCCTGCACGGGGGCGGGCAGGCCATCGCCGCGGCGATGCACCGGCCCGGCTCCGGACTTCAGGTCGCCGTGATCCAGCCGCTGGCCCCGATCGACGCCGCGTGGTGGCGCGCGTTCTGGAGCCACGCCATCGTCCTGTGCGCCGTCACCCTGATGCTCACCGGCATCGCTGCCGCCTACATGATCCAGACGCGCCGCGCCCGCTCGGCGGACGAGGTCTGCGACCTCGTCAAGGCGCGCATCGACACGGCGCTCGGGCGCGGGCGCTGCGGGCTGTGGGATTGGGACATCGCCCGCGGCACGATCTTCTGGTCGGATTCGATGTTCGCCCTGCTCGGCTACACGCCGGAGAAGGACCTGCTGTCCTTCGGCGACGTCAACGCCCTGCTCCACGACGAGGACGGCGACCTCCACGAACTGGCCCGCCAGCTCGCGGCGAGCCAAGCCACCCTCGACCACGAATTCCGCATCCGCAACGCGGACGGCGCCTGGGTCTGGCTGCGCACCCGCGCCGAGATCGTCGAGGATGCCGGCGACGGCAGCCGCCACCTTGTCGGCATCGCCATGGACGTGACCGAGCAGCGGCGATTGGCCGAGACCAGCGCCACCGCCGACATGCGCCTGCGCGACGCCGTCGAGGCGGTGTCCGAGGCCTTCGTGCTGTGGGACGCGGGCAACCGCCTCGTCCTGTGCAATTCGAAGTTCCGCGATCTCCATGCGCTGGCGAGCGAGGACGCGGTGCCGGGGCGCCGCTACGACGAGATCATGGGCCAGGGCGCGCTGCCGACGGTGCGCCGGGGCATCCCCGGTCCGGAGCGCGGGCCGGCCCGCACCTTCGAGCTGGAACTGGCCGACGGCCGCTGGCTGCAGGTGAGCGAGCGGCGCACCAAGGACGGCGGCTACGTCTCGGTCGGCACCGACATCACCAGCCTCAAGCGCCATCAGGAGCAGCTCGTCGCCTCCGAGCGCGAGCTGATCGAGACGGTCAAGGACCTCAAGCGCTCGCGGCGCACCCTCGAACTCCAGACCCAGCAGCTCGCCGACCTCGCCGAGCGCCATCTCGACCAGAAGGGTCGGGCCGAGATCGCCAACCAAGCGAAGTCCGAGTTCCTCGCCAACATGAGCCACGAGCTGCGCACGCCGCTCAACGCCATCATGGGCTTCGCCGAGCTGATGGAGAGCGAGGTCTACGGGTCGCTGGGCTCGCCCCGCTACGGCGATTATTGCCGCGACATCCAGCAGAGCGGCACCTACCTGCTCTCGGTCATCGACGACATCCTGCATATGTCGCGAATCGAGGCGAAGCGGGTGACGCTGGCGCCGCGCGAACTCGCCCTCGACGCCGCGATCTCCTCCGCGGTGATGATGGTCGCGAAAGAAGCGGCGGCCAAGTCGGTGACGATCCGCATCGACGTACCGGCGACCCTCAAGGTGTTCGCCGACGAGCGGGCGCTCCAGCAGATCCTGCTCAACATCGTCCAGAACGCCGTGAAATTCACGCCCGAGGGCGGGCGGGTGGCCTTGCGCGGACGGCCCTGCGGCGGCTCCGTCCACCTGTTCGTGGCGGATACCGGCATCGGCATCCCGAAATCGGCCATCGCCAAGCTCGGCCGCCCGTTCGAGCAGGTCGAGACCAACCTGACCCGCACCTACAAGGGCTCGGGCCTCGGCCTCGCCATCGCCCGCTCCACCGCCGAGCTGCACGGCGGCGCCTTACGCATCCGCTCCGAGGAGGGCCAGGGCACCATCGTGCTGGTGCGCCTGCCGCAGCCTGAAACGCCGGTCGAGACGGTGCGGATTCCGGTCCGGCCCGACCGGGGCCGCGCGACGAACCGGGCGCAGGAGCCCGTCCGCGAGACGATCGCGCCGCTGCGGATCACCACCGTCGCCCCGCTGCCGCCGGGCATCGTCCGCGGCGCCGGCCGATCGGTGCGGGAGATGGCGCATCTGGTGTGAGGCGGTGGCGGCCCGCGACGCCTCTCCCATCCAACCCCCTCATCCTGAGGTGGCGGCGCGAAGCGGCGCCCTCGAAGGAGGGCTCCAGCCAGCCGCGCGATCCGCTGGAGCCCTCCTTCGAGGCCGCTGCGCGGCACCTCAGGATGAGGGGGTTGGATGGGATGGTCCGCTCGGCCCGGCTCTCGTCACGGCCGCGCCGTCACCCCGGATGCCCCACGAGCCAGCCTGCCCGCACCGTCAGCTCGGTGCGGTAGACCGGCACCCCCGTCGCGTCGCGGGCGGTGACGGACATCTGGCGTTCGTTATGGGCCACGACCTCGAAGCGGGCGATGTCGAGGAGCGTGCGCATGGCCAGCGTGGCGACGGCCTCGCCGCCGTCGAGTTCGGTCCCCTCCTCATCGACAGTGAGGCCGCCGTTCTCGACGTCGAAGTAGTAACGCGACATGCCCTCGGACCCCGGTCACGACCCTGTCGCTCGTTAACCGGCATCCGACCCGCGGTTTCCTGAAGCCGTTAAACCTAAGGCAATTCCTCGTGCCACGTGCGGCCGTCGCGCTCGATCAGGGCGATGGCGGCGGTCGGCCCCCAGCTTCCGGCGGCGTAGGGGCGCGGCGGCTCGGGGCGGTCGGCCCAGGCCTTGAGCAGGGTGTCGGCCCAGGCCCAGGCGACCTCGACCTCGTCGCGGCGCATGAACAGCGTGGCGTTGCCGCGCACCACGTCCATCAGCAGCCGCTCGTAGGCGTCGGGATAGCGCTGCTTGAACGTCTCCTCGAACGAGATGTCGAGGTTGGTCGGGCGCAGGCGCATGCCGCCGGGGCCGGGGTCCTTGGTCATCACTTCGAGCTTCATCCCCTCCTCCGGCTGGAGGCGGATGACGAGGCGGTTCGGCTCGCGCCCGAACGACTCTTCCGGGAAGATCGAGAACGGCGAGGCGCGGAACTGCACCACGATCTCGGAATGCTTCTTGGGCAGGCGCTTGCCCGTGCGGACGTAGAACGGCACGCCGGCCCAGCGCCACGTCTGCACTTCGAGCTTGAGCGCCACGAAGGTCTCGGTGCGGCTGACCGGATGGTCGCCGAGATCGGTCTGGTAGCCGGCCACCGGCTGGCCGCCGACCGCTCCGGCCGCGTACTGGCCCCGCACGGTCACGCTCTGCACGTCGGCGGCGGTGATGGGTTTTAGCGCCCGCAGCACCTTCAGCTTCTCGTCGCGCACCGAATCGGCGTCGAGCGAGATCGGGCTCTCCATCGCGGTCAGGCACAGCAGCTGGAGGATGTGGTTCTGCACCATGTCCCGCAGGGCGCCGGAGGTGTCGTAATAGCCCGCCCGCCCCTCGACGCCGACGGTCTCGCCGACCGTGATCTGGACGTGGTCGATCACGTCGGCGTTCCACAGCCGCTCGACGATGGTGTTGGCGAAGCGCAGGGCCAGCAGGTTCTGCACCGTCTCCTTGCCGAGATAATGGTCGATGCGGAAGATCTGGCTCTCGGGGAAGACCGCGCCGACGGCGTCGTTGATGGCGCGGGCCGATTTGAGGTCCTTGCCGATCGGCTTTTCCAGCACGACGCGGGTCTTCTCGCCGATCAGGCCGTAGCGGTCGAGGTTCCGGCAGATCGCGCCGTAGAGGTCGGGCGAGGTGGCGAGGTAGAACGGGCGGATGCGGTCGGGCCGCTCGTCGAGCAGCCGCTTGAGGTCGGGCCAGCCGTCGTCGCCGAGCGCATCGACCGCGACGTAGAACAGGTGGTCGAGGAAGCCCTTGAGCTTGGTCTCGTCGATGTCGGAGGCCGGGACGTAGCTGAGCAGCGCGTCGCGGGCGCGGGCGCGAAACGTCTCGGTGTCCATCTCGGTGCGGGAGGCGCCGATGATGCGACTCGTTTCCGGGATCTGCGCGTCGCGGTAGCGCTGGTAGAGCGCGGGCAGGAGCTTGCGCTGAGTCAGGTCGCCGGTCGCGCCGAACACGACGTAATCGAAGGACGAGACGGGGATGATGGTGGCCACGAAACGGCTCCCATGGTTCGCGCGCGACGGGCAGCGTCCGCGGGGTCTGGCCCGAGGGTTAGCGGCCCGGACCGGGCCCTTGCAAGGGCCCGGCCGCGGGCTCGGCCGAGGGAGCCGTCCCGCCGTCAGATGCGGAACGGCACGTCGGCGATGGTGAAGGCCGAGAGGTCGGGCGCGTAGAGGCCGCGCACCGGCCCGCTCGCGCTGTAGCCGAAGAAGCGGGCGACCGCCTCGTCGAGGTCGGAGCGCAGCGCGGCGCAGACCTGAAGGCGGCGTACCGAGGACGGCGGCAGGATCAGGTAGTCGGCGGGCAGCCACGACGCCACGACGCCGTGCATCCGCGGCGAGAACTGCCACGCGCTCACCGAAGGGGCGATCTTGAGCGGCATGCGGTCGTCGAACACCTGATTGCCGTCCGGCCCGCGCCGGCCGCTGTAGAGCCGCCCGGTGAGGGCGTCGAAGCGCCCCTGCGCCGAGGCCGCCGCGTAGACCGCCGCCCAGCGCCCGGACAGGACGTAGTCGGCGCCGATCAGCAGCAGCGATTCCTCGCCGACCGTCTCGCAGCATTCGGCGAGCGCCGCCGTGACGCTCGCGAAGGAACGGACGGTGCCGTCCGGCCCGACGCCCTGCGCACCCATGCCGGTCGGCCACGCGGCGAAGACGCGGCTCTCGGCGGCCAGAACCCGGTTGGCCTCCTTCCAGCCCGCGAAGGCCTGCGGCCCGCTCGCGTGGACGAAGACGGTCAGCGCCTGCGCGGTGACGCCCTGGGCGGCGCGCAGGTCGGTCAGCGGCGTGGGAAGCCGCAGCAGGGCGAGGTTGGCGAGGTGATCCTCGACGAAGGTGATCTGGTTGTCGGCGCGCGCGATCCGGTAGCGCCCGAGCGTCACCGGCAGGAAGGCCGGCGGACGCTCGACGGTGTAGCGCAGGATCAGCTCCCAATCGACCAGCCGCCGCATGCTCTCGTTGAAGCCGCCGAAGCGCTCGAACGATTCGCGGCGGTGCATGAAGACGTTGAGGTCGATGAAGTTGCGCTGCTCCATCCGGGCGCGGTTGAACGGCGCCATGCGGACGAAGCGGAACTCGTCGCGGTCGAGGGTCGGCAGGTACTCCCACACCTCCTGGCCGGCATAGGCGCTCGTCGCCTCCGGCTGCTGGCGGAAGGCGTCGAGCATGACCGCGAGGTAGTCCGGGCTCCAGACGTTGTCGGAATCGATGTAGGCGACGAACGGCCCCCGGCCCTCGCGCAGGCCCGCGTTGCGGGCGGCCGAGACGCCGCGGTTGTAGGGCAGCTCGATCAGCCGGATGCGCGGGTCGTCGAAGGCCTTCACCGCGGCGACGCTGTCGTCCTTGCTGCCGTCGTCGACGACGATGAGCTCGAAGTGGGCGTAGGTCTGGGCCAGCACCGAAGCGATCGCCTCGCCGACGATCTTCTCGCGGTTGAACACCGGCATGACGATGCTGACGAGGTCCGTCTGCGGGACGTGTTTGGCGCGGGTGATCCGCAGGGTCCGCTCGAAGTCGATCGCCTCGAAGATCGCCGGGATCCGGTCGATCTGCCCGTAGGGCATCCGCTCCTCGTTGTAGGACCAGCGCAGGAACTGCTCGAAGGTGAAGCCGCTGTCGAAGTCGCGGATCGGGTTGACGATCGCGAGTTCGCGCTTGACCAGAACGTGGGCGCGGCCGGCCAGCCGAAGCGAGGCCTCCACGGTCGCGTACCGGAACGCCTCGTTCGGCAGGGCGACCTGGAAGGCGTGGTGGCCGTCGCCGATGCCGGCCTTCTCCAGGTCGGCCCGGAACTGGTCCGCCTTGACGTTGCGCACGGTCATGCTCGGCCGGGTCACGGCCTCGACGGCCGGCGCCGGCGCCGCGGCCGGCTCGGCCGCCGGATTGGGCGCAACGGCCGGATCGGGTGCGTCGATGAACTCGACGGTGACATCGACGAGGGTCGAGAGGGTCGGGTGGGACCGGTCGAAGGCCCAGCCGTTCAGCCGCCCGCCGATCACGTTGCTGAAGGCGGCCCGGTGCTGGGTCGCCTGGCGCTCGACCACCGGCCGGTCCTCGGGCGTTCCCTCGGTTCCATCGACGAAGAGCAGGCGGCGACCGTCGCCGCGGGTGCGCAGCTCGAACTGGTGGGCCTCGCCGTCCGGCACGGCGAAGGAGGCGGCGGTGTTGAGGCCGGACTTGAGGGCGAAGCCCGCCTGCTGGACGTCGCCGCGGTCGTCCGTCACGTCGATCGCCTGCAGCGGCGAGCCGTCGCGGAACACCCAGAGCTGGCCCGGTCCCCAGGCCCCGGCGCGGTCCTGCTCGGCGATCCAGCCCTGCACGTGGCCGCCGCCGAACCGCTCGATCCGGCCCTCGGTCCTGGCGGTGCCGGCGAGCGGCACCCGGTCGAGGCGCGCGGGCAGATCGACGGGTCCGGTCACGCCCTTGCGGCCGTCCTCGAGGGCCGCGGCCACGCCGCGCTCGAACACCCGCAGCAGGCCGGGCTGACCCTTGGCGATCTTGTCCTTCCACGGCACGACGAAGTCGCGCTGGATCGCGGCGGCGACCGCGTCGGCGTTGTAGGCGCCGCCGCCGAGGCTCTTGCCCCAGCGCGCGGTGAAGACGAAGCGGTTCCGCAGGAGGTAGTAGGTGTAGTAGAGCGCCGGGAAGTCACCGGCCTTCGAGCGCTTGTTGTGGATGATTCGCGCCGTGGGACAGACCACGCACTTGACGCCGCGCTCCTTGAACGAGAGGCACCAGTGGGTTTCCTCGTAATAGAGGAAGTAGTCTTCCGGGATGTGGCCGATCTTCGGTAGCAGGGCGAGCGGCACGAACAGCGCGCAGCCGTTGAGGGCATCGACCTCGTAGGGCTCCTTGGGCAGGACGCTGGCGGCCTGCCGCTCGAACAGCTGGTTGACGACGATGCCCTCGCCGCTCGCGAAGACCACGCCGCCGCCGTAGCCGACGAGCCCATCGGCGTTCATCACCGCCGGGGCGAGGACGGCGTCGGGCCGCACGTGATCCAGGAGCGTCTCGAAGGTCGCGGGCGTGATCGTCACGTCGGGGTTGAGGATGAAGCCGTACTCGCAGCCCTCCTGCCGCATCAGTTCGAGCAGGGTGTTGTTGCCGCCGGCGTAACCGAGGTTGCTGCCGGGGTGGACGTAGACGTCGGCGCGCTCGATCAGGTTGCGGTTGGGGCGCCGGCCCGCGGAATTGTCGAGCACGTAGACGCGCACGTCGCGCCCGCGCACGGTCTCGGGCAGATCGGCGATCAGCGTCTCGATGTCCTCGACGCTGAAGTAGTTCACCAGGGCGACGCCGATGGCGCCGGGCGCCTCGCGGATGCGGCGGTAGACCGAGACCGCGCGCTTGCGCCCCTCGATCTCGACCGTGACGCGCTCGGCGGCCAGCGCCGTCTTCAGCTTCTTGACGAAGTCCTCGGCGTGCGGGGCCCAGGTGTTGCGCTTGGCGAAGTCCTTGGCCTGGGCGCCCAGGGTCGCGGTCTCGGCCGGCGCCGCCAGCGCCTTGAGCATCGCCTCCTTGAGGCCGTCGGGCGCCCCGGCGTCGTAGGTGAGGCCCATGCCTTCCTCGGCGACGAAGTCGAGGGTCGGCGTGCTCGGCACGATGACGGGCTTGCTGTAGGAGGCGGCGAGCAGCACCGAGCCCGAGGTCAGGATCTCGCGGTAGGGCAGCACGATCGCGTCCGCGGCGGTGCAGATCCGGGCGAGGTCGTGGGCCGGCAGGAAGCCGGGGAGCACCCGCAGCCTCGGGTTCGTCTCGGCCAGATGCTTGATGCTGGCTTCCGTGAACGGGGCGACCGGCTTGCCGGCGATGACGAGGTAGGCGTTGGGGTGCCGCTCGGCGACCTCCTCGAAGGCGGCGAGAAGGATGTCGATGCCCTTGTAGGGGCGCAGCTGGCCGACGATCCCGAACAGGAAGGCGTCCTCGGGCACGTTGAGGAGCCAGCGCGCGCGGTCCTTCGGCGGGCCCGGCGGGTAGTAGCCGACATAGCTGCCGTGCGGGACGATGATCACCTTGGCCGGATCGACCGGATAGCCGTCGTTGACCGCCTCGATCGCCGCCGGGCTGTGCAGGTGGATCACGTCGGCGAGCGCCGACAGCTCGGTGAGGAAGGAGAGTTCGAAGTCGCCCAGGCGCCGCTCGTGCGAGAGCTTGTTGTGGATCGTCCAGACGAACAGGCCGCCGCCGGCCCGGAACAGCCGGACGGCGGTCAGGAATTCCTCGGCCCGCGCCTGATACTCGTGCAGGTCGGCCGCGCCGCCGAAGATCGGCTCGGGCCAGTGCAGGTGGAACACGATCTCCCGCGGGTCCTCGCGCAAAGCGGCGAGCGCCTCCTCGATCGGCCCGTAGGAGACCTCGCCGGCCTTGTGGAGGGCGCTGTAGAGGCCGGTCTGGTAGGGGTTGGTGACCGAATAGTCGGGGAAGGCGAACAGGCGGACCTCGCCGCGCGGCTTGGCGGCCTCGGCCGGCTTGGGCGGCGCCTTCGCAGCCGGCGCGGCGGGGGCGGGTGCGGGCGGTGCGGCCTCGGCAGCGGGGGTCGGACCGGATTGACGCCCGAACCACCGATTGACGTTCACCATCGTCACGCTTCTCCGCAGCCTGCCGCAGCCTCGCGCGGGGGCGAGGCGCCCGGCCGTGTCGCCTTGCGAGGGAGCCGCGTCACGCGTTTCGCGTACGCGCCCGTTTGCGCACCGCACCTACTATGCGCCGCCCCGCCCCGCAAGGGCGCGGCCCGGCGGCCCGATGCGGGAAAGACTGCATTGGCAGGAAGTCCGATAAGGCGCAGCACCGCAATCGAATGTATAATTTTCGGATATACCGCGCCTCTTCGGCAAGACTGCAATAGAGACCAGCGACCAGATCGCTCGGGAACGCGCGCCGAATCTGTCGTCCGCAGCGCGAAGGGCCGACGCCCCGGCGGGGTATCGCTCAATCGCCGTGGAAGCGGCGGCTGCGCGTGCCGATCGAGGCGTAGTCGGGCTTCGGCCCTTCGACCGGAGCCGCGGCCTCGACCGCCTGAGGCAGCTTGGCGATGCGGTCGATATGCACGCCCGCGAAATGGCCGCGGCGCCACGCGAGGCTCACCCGCATGACGAAGTCGCGGCCCACCACCTTGAGCATGAAGGAAGCCGGCAGCTCCTGGGAACTCGGCACGCCGAGCTTGGCCCCGGATTTGGAGATGTCCTTGACGTTGCAGGGGATCTCGGTGCCGTCGAACAGCCGGATCATCGCGATCCAGTTGGTGGCCATCCGGGCTTCACGCCGCGGCACGAGGCCGTCCGCGGCGGGCTCGCCCGCCCCCCCATCGACGAGGGCCGAACGGAGGACGTCCTGGCTGTGATGGTCCGACATCGAACGTTTCGCATTGGTTCCTGCCAACGTGACGTAACAGGAATGTCTTTCTACAAAGTTCTAGGTCGCTTCCTTGCGCTGTGGTTGCATCCGGGTGCCGCACACGCTGCACCGCACAAATAGTCGCCTTATCTTGCGGTGCAGCATGCAAATCTGCAACGAAGAAGCCAATTCTGCTCTTGCAAGACGTGAACGACTGATTAACGTAGCCCCCGTTCCGACGCGTTCGAAGATTGGCCCCAGGCAGGGAGTGGTCCCATGTCCGAGCACATTCGCGTGAAACCGACCCAGGACGGCACCTACACGGTCTACCGTGGCGCGCTCGCCCTCGTGTCCGGCCTCACTCGGCTTCAAGCCGAACGCTACGAGGCCAGCATCGCCCGGCACCAGCGTGCCCCGGCGATGGTCGCCGGCTAAAAGCCGGCCGCCTCACCGCACGATCGTCGAGGGCGCGGCGCCGACGGGTGCCGCGCCCTTCTCATGCCGGATCGCTCGTTTCCGCGACGATCCAGGCCGCGGTGTCCGGGTCGGCCTCCGCAACCGGCAGGTGCAGGATGATCGGCGTGTCGTAGGGATGGCGCTCCTTGAGCGCCGCGCCGAGCGGCCCGGCCAGCCCCTCCCGGCTCTTCAGAATCGCGACGACCTCGGTCGATCGCTCGATCCGGCCCTGCCACGCATAGACCGACTGCATGTCGGGCAGCACGTTGACGCAGGCCGCGAGCTGGGCCCGCACCAGCGCCTCGCCAACCGACAGGGCGGTCGGGGCGTCGGGGAAGGTCGTGTAGACGAGGAGCATGCGCTCCATGCTATGGCTCTCCTGAAGCGGGTGGCGTCCGGTACTGGAGCCGGTGCGGCCCGCATCCGTCAACGGGGCCGACAGACCGATGCCGCGGCGTTTTTCACGGATCGCCTTCGTGGCGAGCCCCACGCCGGAGGCGCGGGGCGCGGCGGACCTGCTGATGCGCCGCTACGACCACGTGCCGCCGGAAGAGGCCGACGTGGTGGTCGCCTTGGGCGGCGACGGCCTGATGCTACAGGTGCTCCACCGCTTCATGAACGAGCCGAAACCGATCTACGGCATGAACCGCGGCACGGTCGGCTTCCTGATGAACGAGTTCCGCGAGGACGCCCTGCTGGAGCGGCTGGAGGCGACCAAGCGCTCGACCATCCACCCGCTGACCATGGTGGCGACCGACATCGAGGGGCGCAGCCACACCGCGCGGGCGATCAACGAGGTCTCGATGCTGCGCCAGACCCACCAGACCGCCAAGCTCAGGATCTCGGTGGACGACCACGTGCGCCTGCCCGAACTCATCGCCGACGGCATCCTCGTGGCGACGCCCGCGGGCTCGACCGCCTACAACCTCTCGGTCGGCGGGCCGATCCTGCCGCTCAACGCGCAGCTTCTGGCGCTGACCCCGATCTCGGCCTTCCGGCCCCGGCGCTGGCGCGGGGCGCTGCTGCCGAATCACGGGCGCATCCGCATCGACGTAATCGACGCCACCTACCGCCCCGTGGCGGCGGTGGCCGACCACACCGAGGTCCGCCGGGTCTGCACGGTGGAGACCTGGCTCGACCACGCCACCAGCCTCGTGCTGCTGCACGATCCGGGGCATAGTTTGGAAGAGCGGATTCTGCGGGAGCAGTTCGGCTGAGGGGTTTTTCGGCCGCCACCCCTTTCCCGCCCATCACCCTCATCCTGAGGTGCGGAGCGAAGCGGAGCCTCGAAGGAGGGCTCCAGTGGATCGCGCGCGAACTGGAGCCCTCCTTCGAGGCTCAGCCTTCGGCCGAGCACCTCAGGATGAGGGGGGTTGATGGGACGAGCGGGCTATCCGGTCCATCGGCGAGAACGAGCCGCCCCGGCGGCCCTCACGGATTGCGCAGCACCGGCACGGTCTTGGGCGAGCCGAGATCGTAGGTCTTGTTGCGTAAGGGGTCGAGGCGGGTGCCCTCGGAGGCGTCGAACGCCTTCGGGCGCTGGCCGTCGATGGTCGCGCCGTCGAGGGCCAGGGACGGGTTCGAGCCCGGCGCGTAGGCCGAGGCGCGGCCCGGCGTGCCCGCGGGCTGGGGCGCGTTCGGCTCGGCGGTGTTGGGATCGACCTTGTCGACGCTGCCCGATTCCGGCTGCGGCGCCTCCTTGCGGGCGCGCTCCACCTGCCGCCAGCGGGTGACGTTGCGCTGGTGGCCCTCCAGCGAATCGGCGAAGGCGTGGCCGCCGGTACCGTCGGCGACGAAGTAGAGATCCTTCGTCCGCGACGGGTTGGCCACCGCTTCGAGCGCGGCGCGGCCCGGATTGGCGATCGGCCCCGGCGGCAGGCCCTCGATCACGTAGGTGTTGTAGGGGGTCGGGCGGTCGATCTCCGAGCGCAGGATGCCGCGCCCGAGCGTGCCGCGCCCGCCGACGAGGCCGTAGACGATGGTCGGGTCGGATTGCAGCTTCATCCGCTTCATGAGGCGGTTCACGAACACGCCTGCCACCCGCGGGCGCTCGTCGGCCCGGCCCGTCTCCTTCTCGACGATGGAAGCGAGCGTCA
Organism: Methylorubrum subtropicum; assembly: GCF_038442325.1. Lineage (NCBI taxonomy): Bacteria > Pseudomonadati > Pseudomonadota > Alphaproteobacteria > Hyphomicrobiales > Methylobacteriaceae > Methylorubrum > Methylorubrum subtropicum. The sequence goes on from NZ_JBBXMW010000012.1 coordinate 107,898, forward strand.
CCATCTCGGCCGGCGTCTTGACCGGCACGTCGGGGCTGCGGCGCTGCCAGATCTGCGCCAGCACCTCGCGTTGCTTCGCCCGCATCAGGTTGACGATCTGCTGGCGCGTGGCGCCGCGCTCGAACTTGTAGGTGTCGGGCAGGAGCGAGCCTTCCGGCGGCGTCTCGGCGATCTCGCCGGACAGCACGTCGTTCTCGTTGAGGCGGCCGACGATCTGCTCCGAGGTCAGGCCCTCGGGGAAGGTGATGGCGTGCTGGACCTGACGGCCGTTGGCCAGCGTGTCGATGGCGTCGCGGACGCTGGCATGGGCCTTGAACACGTACTCGCCGTGCTTGAGCGGCCCCTTGCCGCCGAAGCGGGCGGCCAGTTCGAACAGGTTGGGATGCTCGATCACGCCCTCGCGGGCGAGGATCTGGGCGATCTCGGAGGTGCCGCTGCGGTTGGGGATCACCACGACCTTGTCGGCCGACAGCGGCCCCGGCTCATTGGCCTGCCGGTTGAACAGCGTGACCACGACCATGGCGCCGAGCGCGGCGATGACGGCGAGCGTGAGGAAGCCGCTGACGGCGGCGAGCAGACCGCCGCGGCGACGCTCCGGTTTTTCGGGCGGGGGCGGCGCCACCGTGGGCTTCAGCGCCTCGCTCGGGCTGCGCGGCGACAGGCGGTTGGGCAGCGACGGCTCCTCGGAGGCCGGCGGCGGCGAGGGCGGCACTTGTAGTCTGCGGAACATCGGGACCCTGCTGCGAGCCGCGCACGATTCTCGACGAATCGTCGCCGGATTGTTCGGAGCCATGAGGCTCACGGCCGGCCGCGCGTGTCGAGCAGGACCCTTATGCGGTTTTGTGGCGAAATGGCGTTAACGCGAGGATGCGGCTCAATCCACCCGGCGCATCAACAGCGAGGCGTTGGTGCCGCCGAAGCCGAACGAGTTCGACAGCACGGTATCGACGCGCTTGCGCTTGGCCTCGTGCGGGATCAGGTCGATCGCCGTCTCCACCGACGGGTTGTCGAGGTTGAGCGTCGGCGGCATCACGCCGTCGCGGATCGCCAGGATCGAGAAAATCGCTTCGACCGCGCCCGCGGCACCGAGCAGGTGGCCGATGGCCGACTTGGTGGAGGACATCGAGGCCTTGGAGGCGGCATCACCCAGCAGCCGCTCGACCGCCTTGAGTTCCAGTTCGTCGCCCAGCGGCGTCGAGGTGCCGTGGGCGTTGATGTAGTCGATCTCGGACGGGTCGATGCCGGCGCGCTTCACCGCGGCCGTCATGCAGCGGAAGCCGCCGTCGCCGTCGGGCGCGGGCGAGGTGATGTGGTAGGCGTCGCCCGACAGGCCGTAGCCGATCACCTCGGCGTAGATCTTGGCGCCGCGCGCCTTGGCGTGCTCGTACTCCTCCAGCACGACGACGCCCGCGCCCTCGCCCATGACGAAGCCGTCGCGGTCGCGGTCGTAGGGGCGCGAGGCCCGGGTCGGGTCGTCGTTGAAGCCGGTGGAGAGCGCGCGGCAGGCGGCGAACCCCGCGAGCGAGAGCCGGTTGACCGGCGCCTCGGTGCCGCCCGCCACCATCACGTCGGCATCGCCCAAAGCGATCAGCCGCGAGGCGTCGCCGATGGCGTGCGCGCCGGTGGAGCAGGCGGTGACGACCGCGTGGTTCGGCCCCTTGAGGCCGTGCTGGATCGAGACCTGCCCCGAGGCGAGGTTGATGATGCGGCCGGGAATGAAGAACGGCGAGATGCGCCGCGGCCCCTTCTCGTGAAGGGTGACGGACGCGTCGTAGATCGTGCCGATGCCGCCGATGCCGGAGCCGATCAGGACGCCGGTGGCCTCCTGATCCTGATCCGACTTCGGATGCCAGTCGGCGTCGTCGAGCGCCTGACCGGCGGCGGCCATGGCGTAGACGATGAAGGGATCGACCTTGCGCTGCTCCTTCACCTCCATCCATGTGTCGGGATTGAAGGTGCCGTTGCTGCCGTCGCCGAAGGGCAGCGTGCAGGCGATGCGGCAGGCGAGGTCGTCGGTCTGGAACGCGGTGACCTTCGAGGCGCCGCTGTCGCCGGCGATCAGCCGGCTCCAGGTGTGCTCGACGCTGCCTCCCAGCGGCGTGACCGCACCCAGACCCGTGATCACCACCCGACGCATCGCACGTTCCCGATCGATCCGCGACCCGGCCGTGCGACCGGGGCGCCGTTGAACAAAGGTTGTCGGCGCGCGGGGCCTCTCGACCCCGCCCGCACGAGGACGCCTGAGATCAGGCGGAGTTCTTCTCCAGGAACTTGACCGCGTCGCCGACCGTCTGAATGGTCTCGGCGGCGTCGTCCGGGATCTCGACGTTGAACTCCTCCTCGAACGCCATCACCAGCTCGACGGTGTCGAGGCTGTCGGCGCCGAGATCGTCGATGAAGTTGGAGGCCTCAGTGACCTTCTCCGGCTCGACGCCCAGGTGCTCGACGACGATCTTCTTCACGCGCTCGGCGATATCGCTCATCGTTCTTGGTCCTCGTCTTCTCGATCGTGGTGGTTTTGTTTCGACGAAAGCGCCGTGGCCGCCTTCCCGCTTCGGGGATTCTTCGAGACGGCCGTTGTTCGATCGCGCGTGGTTTGGAAAGCCGCAACCCGCTGAACCGTCAACTCCCCTGCACGGCTGAGCCGGGTGTTAACACAGGGTTTCCGTGCTGGCGAGAGGCGGTTCAGAAAGCGTTCAGTGGCGTGGTTTTTCGGTCGGAAACCATCTCTGTGGACGGCTTCAGACCATCGCCATGCCGCCGTTGACGTGGAGCGTCTGCCCGGTGACGTAGGCGGCTTCCTCCGACGCCAAGTACACCGCCGCCGCGCCGATCTCACCCGCCGTGCCGAGGCGCCCTGCCGGCACGCGGGTCAGGATGGTCTCGCGCTGCTTCTCGTTCAGCGCGTCCGTCATCGCCGAGCCGATGAAGCCCGGCGCGATGCAGTTGACCGTGACGTTGCGGCTCGCGACTTCCGCGGCAAGCGCCTTGGTCATGCCGACCAGCCCGGCCTTTGCCGCCGCGTAATTGCCCTGGCCCGGATTGCCGGTGGTGCCGACGACCGAGCCGATGCCGATGATGCGGCCGTAGCGGCGCTTCATCATGCCCCTGAGTGCCGCCCGCGACAGCCGGAAGGCCGCCGTGAGGTTGACGTTCAGCACCGCCTCCCACTCCTCGTCCTTCATCCGCATGAAGAGGTTGTCGCGGGTGATGCCGGCGTTGTTGACGAGGATGTCGAGCCCGCCGAGCGCCGATTCGGCCGCCGGCAGCAGCGCCTCGACCGCTTCCTTGTCGGCGAGGTTGGCTTCCACCACGGCGACGCGCTCGCCGCCGAGTTCGGATGCGAGTTCGTCGAGCACGCCCTTACGGGTGCCGGACAGCGCAACGTGGGCGCCCTGCGCGTGCAGCGCGCGGGCGATGGCGCTGCCGAGGCCGCCGGTCGCGCCGGTGACGAGAGCCTTGCGGCCGGTCAGGTCGAACATCGGATTGTCCTCGGTATATTCTTAAGCGTAGGCCGCGACGTCGTCGGGCGTGCCGACTGCGCTCGCCGTGGCGCCCGGCGCGATGCGCTTGACGAGGCCGGTCAGCACCTTGCCAGCGCCGAGTTCATGGAAGCGGTCGACGCCGGCTTCCGCCATGGCGGCGACGCTCTCGCTCCAGCGCACCGTTCCGGTGACCTGGGCGACCAGCGCCTCGCGGATCGCCGCCGGATCGGTGAGCGGCCCGGCCGTGACGTTGGCGTAGACCGGCACCACCGGCGGGTTCAGCGTTACCTCGGCGAGCGCCGCCTTCATGGTCTCGGCGGCGGGCGCCATCAGGGCGCAGTGGAACGGGGCGGAGACGTTGAGCAGCACCGCCCGGCGCACGCCGCGCGACTGCGCCAGCGCCATCGCCCGCTCGACCGCCTCCTTATGGCCCGACAGCACGACCTGCCCGGCGCCGTTGTCGTTGGCGACGCCGCAGACCATGCCCTCGGCGGCCTCTTCGGCGATGGCGCGGGCGGTCTCGAGATCGGGCCCGAGCAGAGCCGCCATGGCGCCGACGCCCGGCGCCACCGCCCGCTGCATCGCCTGACCGCGGATGCGCAGCAGGCGCGCCGCGTCGGCGATGGAGAACGTGCCGGCGGCGGCCAAAGCCGAATACTCGCCGAGCGAGTGGCCGGCGACGAAGGCCGCATCGCGGGCGAGATCGAGGCCGCGCTCGGCCTCCAGGGTGCGCAGGACGGCGAGGCTCGCCGCCATCAGCGCCGGCTGGGCGTTGGCCGTCAGCGTCAGCTCGTCGGCAGGCCCCTCGAACATCAATTTCGACAGGTTCTGGCCGAGCGCCTCGTCCACCTCGGCGAAGACCGCGCGGGCGGCGGGCGAGGCCTCAGACAGCGCCTTGCCCATGCCGACCGCTTGGCTGCCCTGCCCCGGAAAGATGAAGGCCCGCGTCATGCCGCTCGTCGTCCCCGCCGTCTTCGTGCGCGCCGCCGAAGCAAGGCGCCCCGGCGGAATCAAGGTGCGGCGGACTGGCACCGCCGACAGCGGGTGTCAACAATGCAACGCACAAGAAAGAAGCTTGGCCAAGCAGTTCCGGCCGAGACATGACGATCACTATGGTCACGCTCGAACCGGCGGGAAACCGGCGCGTTCATTCCTCGATCCTCGTTCAGATCGGGGGAGTCCCAAAAGATGTTCAGGACTTCGTTTCCGCAGGAAGCGGTCGGGCGGGCGCACAGCCTGATCGGCGCCTACGAGAGCGCGCAGGTGGGGCTGGCCGGCCTGTCGTGCGAGTTCCGCTCCGAGCTGCGCCCGACCCTCGACCGGCTCGGGCCGATGGGCCTTCCCTATCTGCGGGCGCTGCGCGGCGACCTGGAGCGGCGGACGCAGGAAGCCGGGGCGACGGCGCCGATCTTCATCGACCGGCTCACCGACCCGATGCTCGACCGCCGCCTGATCGCCTCCCGCGCGCTGCTCGATACCGTACGGGCCGAAGCCGACGCCCGTGGGTTGGCGCTTTAGGCGCGGGTCAGCTTCGAGACCACCGCGAGCAGCTGCTCGGGCTTGAACGGCTTGGTGATCCAGCCGGTGGCGCCCGCGGCCTTCGCCTGCTGCTTGATGCCCTCGTCCGATTCCGTGCTGAGGAACAGGATCGGCACGCCCGTGAGCGCCGGCAGCGTGCGCAGGTTCTTGATCATGTCGAGGCCGTTCATCACCGGCATGTTGAGATCGGTGATGACGAGGTTGAGCGCGGCGCTCTTGGCCTTGGCGATGCCCTCGGCGCCGTCGCCCGCCTCGATGACGGTGTGACCGGCCGGTCCGAGGACGACCTTGATCATCTGCCGGATGCTCGCGGAGTCATCGACGGCGAGAACGGTGGCCATGGGGAACTCCCGGACTTTCTTGTCTTGATGGGTTGAGGTTCAGGCGGCCGGTGCGAACGGCGCCCGCGGCCGGAGGCCGGCGCGGGCGAAGGCGCTCGCCACCACGTCGGAGGCGTCGGTCAGGTCGATCCGCTTGGCCTGCTGGCGCGCCGTGGCGGCGGCCGAGAGCACCAGCTGCACGAAGGCGATGTCGGCGCGCTCGACCTGGGCGCAGTCGAGGCTCAGGTCCGAACTCGTCTCCAGGGCGGCGGCGATCTCGCGGTGCAGCGTCCGGACGGAACGCACCGTACAATCGCCGGACAACCTGACGGAGGATTGTTCTGACATGGAGGGCTTCAATCCTGTCGAGGCCCGCACACCGCGCCCCTGCCGAAAGACTTAGGCCGACATCTCGTAAAAGTTTGTTGAATGTCGCGCGCATCTCGACCGCACCGCGCTAACCCTTCGGCAAGCATGGGCCCGTAGCCTCACGGAAGCGTGCCGCCCGTTCGGCAGCGCGGCGCAGACGGTCCTTGGAGCGCGGACGATGATTTCCGAAGTCGCGAAGCTGGCGCAGGAGCGCACCGGCGTGACGTGGCTGCAACCGCGCCGCGCGCTGCGGCCGGTCCCGGTCACCGCCGTACCGGATTCGGAGCCCGCGCCCCTTCCCGCCCCGGACCGGTCCGGCGCCCTCGATTTGCTCCAGGCCTGGCTCGGCCTATCCACCCTGCAACGCCGTGCGCTGGAAGCCCTCGTGGGTGAAGCCGGCCTCACCGCCGGCCATATGGAAGAGAGCGTCCAGGGCCTGACCGGCCGGTTCGAGCGCATCGCCGCCACGACCCGCGATCAGGCGGAGATCGTGCAGGGCCTCGTCGCCTCGATCCAGGCCGTCGAGATCGACGGGCGCTCCATGCTGCTCGCCGACGTCGCCGCGGGCCTCGGCGACACGCTCGGCGCGCTGATGGACAAGGTCGCCCGCCTCTCCCGCCAGGGCGGCGCGACGGCGCATTCCCTCGACGCGGTGCTGACCGAGATCGGCTCGGTCGAGGGCAGCGTCGCGCGGATCGAAGCGATCAACCGCCAGACCAACCTGCTCGCGCTCAACGCCAAGATCGAGGCGGCCCGCGCGGGCGAGGCCGGCCGCGCCTTCGCCGTGGTGGCCGACGAGGTGCGCCTGCTGGCGCAATCGATCAACACGCTGTCCGCCACGATCAAGGAGCAGATCGCCTCCATCGCCACGGGCCTGCGCGGCAGCCACGGCCTGTTGCAGGACATCGCCACCGTCGACGTCTCCGACGAGAGCCGCAGCGCCGAGGCGCGGGTGCAGACCGTGATGCAGACCCTGGTGGCGCAGAACACGCGCTTCGCCGGCGTGCTGCAGCAGACCGCCGAGACGACGCAATCGATCACCGCGGACGTCGCCGGCGCCATCGTGGCGATGCAGTTCCAGGACCTGACGAAGCAGCGCATCGAGAACACCCAGACCGTGCTGCGCTCGCTCGACGCCGAACTCGCCCGGATGGCCGCGCGCACCGCGACCGAGACCCCCGAGGCCGCCGACGCCACCCCGGACCCGGCCTGGGCCGAGGCGATGGTCGCCGCATGCACCCTCGGCGAAGTCCGCGACCGCCTCCGCCGCCACGTGCTGACCGGCGAGCCCGCCCCGGCGCCCGCCGCGAAGGCCTCGGACGACCCCTTCGACGGGATCGATCTTTTCTAACGTTCGCCTTCTCAACCACACCCTCATCCTGAGGTGCTGCGAAGCAGCCTCGAAGGAGGGCTCCCGTTCGCTCAGCGATCCCTGGAGCCCTCCTTCGAGGCCCGCTGACGCGGGCACCTCAGGATGAGGGTTTGGATGGGAAATCCGTTTTGTGCGGACGACCCAATTTCAATCGCCGATATCAGATTTCCAGTCTCCGCCGGCGCCTTTCAGCCTCCCCGTCATTGCGAGGCGAGGCGTAAGCAATCCAGGGCTCCGCACTCACCGGATGGGGTCTTCCGTCGGCCGCCCCGTCGGTCCAGTCGCACCCTTTCCGGACAAGTCGCGCCCTGGATCGCTTACGCCTCGCCTCGCGATGACGGCGTGAGGCGGATGCGACGTCGATGGAACGGCATCCGCCCTCCCTGTCGCCCGAGGCGAATTCCGGCCCCACCGTCCTGTGATCCTCCGATACCCGGACACCCGGAGCACGGCATCAAACACTACTTTTATACTTGTTTTTATCGAATGTTATGCTTCACAAAAAATTCATTGTTTGGATTTCTACTGCAGATCACCACGGAAGACGGCTATTCCCCGACACTTACCACGATCACGGAACATCCTTTGTCTCGCTCCATCGGAGCGTGAAGAAGCGTGCGCGATCGAACGGAGTGCCGGCTGCGGCGCTGCACCTCCGTCGTGAGACCATCGGGCATGCCGCAGAGGCCGGTGCAGACATGACGACCCTGGACCCCGTCGCCGTCTTCCGCACGGAAGCCAACGAACTTCTGGAAACCTTGGAGACGACCCTGCTCGACCTCGGCGAGAAGCCGCAGGACCGGGCCCTGATCGACACCGCCTTCCGGGCGCTGCACACCATCAAGGGCTCGGGCGCCATGTTCGGCTTCGAGCGCGTGGCCGCCTTCACGCACGATTTCGAGACCGCCTTCGACCTCGTGCGCCAGGGCCGCGTGCCCGCGAGCCTCGACCTCGTCAACGTCGCCCTCTCGGCCAAGGACTACATCCGCCAGCTGATCGAGGACCCGGACGGGACCGAGCCGGTCTTCGGCGAGGCCATTCTGGGCGAACTCGGCGCCCTCGTCGGCGGCGCCAGGGAGAGTGGCAAGGCCGTCGCCGCCCCGGCGCCGAGCCCTGCTCCGGCCGCCCCCGTCACGCCGCCGGCCCTCGCCCTCGGCGAGGAAGCCGGATGGCGGATCGGGATCGCCTTCGCGCCGGACGTGCTGCGCAACGGCACCAACCCGCTCGCCCTCCTCGACGACCTGCGCGATCTCGGCCCCTGCACGGTCGTGCCTCGCCTCGACGCGCTGCCCGGCCTCGACGCCCTCGACCCGGAGGCGCTGGCGATCGGCTGGGACGTCACCCTGCGCAAGGCCGTGACGCGGGAGGCGATCGAGGACGTCTTCCTGTTCAGCCAGGACGAGGTGACCCTCACCCTGGCGCCGCTCGGCGCGAGCGCCGAGGCGCCGCAAGAGGCGGAGATTTTGGCACAGACGCCCGCCGAAGCGCCGGTCGCGGCCACCGTGGTCGCCGCCGCGCCGCCGGCTCCTTCCGTGGAACCGTCCAAAGCACCCCCGGCCCCGGAGCCGCGCGCTGCCGCGCGCCGCAACGAGGAGCGCCCGACCAGCACGGTGCGGGTCGAGGCCGAGCGCCTCGACGAGTTGATGGACCGGGTCGGCGAACTCGTCATCGCCCAGGCGCGGTTGAGCCAGCTCGCCGGCCTGCATGCGGATGGCGGCATCAAGACGATCTCGGAGGAGATCGAGCGGCTCTCGGCGCGGCTGCGCGACACCACGATGAGCATCCGCATGGTGCCGATCGGCTCGCTGTTCGGCCGCTTCCGCCGCCTCGTCCACGACCTGTCGCGCGATCTCGGCAAGCCGGTCGAGTTCGTCACCGAGGGCGAGGACACCGAACTCGACAAGACCATGATCGAGCGGCTGGCCGATCCGCTGGTCCACCTGATCCGCAACGCCATCGATCACGGCATCGAGGACCCGGCCCGCCGCGCCGCTGCGGACAAGGGCGCCACCGGCCGCATCACGCTCACCGCCGAGCATGCCGGCGCGCAGGTGATGGTGAGCGTGCGCGACGACGGCGCCGGGCTCGACGCCGCCCGCATCCGCGCCAAGGCCGAGGAGAAGGGGCTGTGCGCCCCCGGCACGGTGCTGAGCGACCAGCAGATCTACCAGTTCCTGTTCGCGCCGGGCTTCTCGACCGCGGCGACGATCTCGGCGCTCTCGGGCCGCGGCGTCGGCATGGACGTGGTCAAGAAGACCATCGAGTCCTTGCGCGGCACCATCGACATCTCGACGGTGCCGGGGGCGGGCACGAAGGTGAGCCTGCGCCTGCCGCTGACGCTGGCGATCATCGAGGGCCTGCTGATCCGCGTCGGCGAGGGGCGCTACGTCGTGCCCCTCTCGGCGGTGGAGGAATGCGTCGAGTTGCCGGACGGCGACCGCACGGGCCGGGGCCGCGACTTCCTCAACATCCGCGGCGCGCTGGTGCCGTTCCTGCGGCTGCGCAGCCTGTTCGCGGCGGAAGGGCAGCCCGACCCGCACCAGAAGGTCATCATCGTCTCGGTCGGCGAGACCCGGATCGGGCTCGTGGTCGATCAGATCATCGGCAACCACCAGACGGTGATTAAGTCGCTCTCCAAGCTCCAGGCGGACGTCGCGACCTTCTCGGGGGCGACGATCCTCGGCGACGGCACCGCCGCGCTCATCATCGACATCGGCCAGCTCGTGATGGGCAACCGGCCCGAATCTCTCCGCGAATTCCAAGAGGTGGCGTGATGACCGGCGCGGTGGAAGCCTCGATCCAGGCCGGCGGCCTGCAGGTGGTGATGGTGCGCATCGGCTCCGAGACCTTCGCGCTCGATGCCGGGATGGTGCGCGAGATCATCGACCCGATCCCGGCGACCCGCGTGGCGGGCGCGCGGGCGCATCTGGACCGGATCGTCAACGTGCGCGGCAACGTCGTGCCCCTCGCCGACATCCGCGAGCGCTTCGGCATGCGGCCCGAGGCGGCGACCCAGGACACCCGCTTCGTGGTGATCGAGGTCGAGATCGAGGGTGACCCCGTCGTGGTCGCGCTCGTGGCCGACAAGGTGTTCGAGGTGACCGAGCTTCAGGCCGGCACCGAACAGCGGATGCCGAAGGTCGGCACCGCGTGGCGTCCCGAATTCATCAAGTCGATCGTCAAGTTCGGAGACGAGTTCGTCATCCTCCCGGATGTCGAGCGGATCCTCAATTGAACGCGCCGAGGTGAACCCCAACAACATGTTCAGACGGATGGAAACGACACCATGAGAGTCACGGTCAAAGCCAAACTCGCGGGCGCCTTCGGTGTCGTGCTGCTGCTCTCCGCGGCGGCGGGGGGCCTCAGCTACGTCAAACTGTCCGATCTGGCCGCGAGCCAGGCCGACCTCGCCCGCCAGGGCGAGCGCGTCACCAAGGTCTCCGACCTGCAGAACTTCCTCAACACCACCGCGCGGATCGAGAAGAACATCATCCTCGAGAGCGATCCGGCCAAGCTCGACCTGCTGAACGCCGATCTCGGGACGACGCGGCGCGACCTGTTCAAGGGCAAGGACGAGTTGGAGCGCAGTGCCGCCGCCGACGAGCGGCGCGTGCTGGACGGCGTCTCGGAGCGGATCACCGCCCTGTTCAAGGTGCAGGACGAGGTGGTGCGCAACGGGCGCCTCAACTCGAACTTCCGCGCGTTCCAGACGTGGCAGAGCGAGACCGCCGCCATCATCAAGGGCCTGAACGAGGCCTCGGACGCGCTCGCCGCCACCCTGACCAAGCCCGGCGCGAGCGAGGAGCAGCTGCGCGCCGCCTTCGCCTTCGAGCGGGCAAGGGAGAGCTGGCTGCGCTACACCCGCCAGATCATGATGGTGCTGAGCGCCGGCTCGCTCCCCGAACTGGAGGAATCGACCCGGATCGCGCAGCAGGCCGGCAAGGAGGTGGCGGCCGACATCGCCCGGACTGTGGCGGCCATCGATGCCGGCGGCGTCTCGGCGGCGGCCGTGACAAGCCAGTACGAGAAGGCCTTCGCCTCCGCCGCGCGCGTCGTGACCATCGCCGCGGAAGGCGGCAACCTGCGGGCCCAGAGCCTCACCATGGGCGAGGGACGCGCGCAGCTGCTCGCCTCCATCAAGGCGCTCGATGATTACAGCGGCCAGATCCGCCATCGGATGGAGGTGGCCGCAGCGACCGGCGCCGCGGATGCCGCCAACGCCCGGATGCTGCTGGTCGGCATGCTCGCCGCCTCGCTCCTGATCGCGCTCGCGGCGGCGACGTGGATCGCGCTCCAGATCAGCCGAGGCCTGGGTCAGGCCGTCGAACTCGCCAACGCGGTGGCCGTGGGCGATCTCAGCCGGACGCTGACCTCCAACGCCTCCGACGAGGTCGGCGACCTGATCCGCGCGCTCAACGCGATGACGCGCAACCTCGACGCGACCGCGGCCATCGCCGACGAGATCGCCGGCGGCAACCTCACGGTGGCGGCCAAGCCTTTGTCCGAGAAGGACAAGCTCGGCACCGCGCTCCAGACGATGCTGACGCGGCTGCGCGCCGTGGTGTCGGACGCGACCGCGGCCGCCGCCAACGTCTCGGCCGGCTCGCAGGAGCTGTCGGCCTCCGCCGAACAGCTCTCCCAGGGCTCGACCGAGCAGGCCTCGTCCACCGAGGAGGCTTCCGCCTCCATGGAGGAGATGGCCGCCAACGTGAAGCAGAACGCCGAGAACGCTGGCCAGACCGAAGCCATCGCCCGGCAATCCGCCAAGGATGCCGAGGCGAGCGGCGTCGCCGTGGGTCGCGCGGTCGAGGCGATGCAGACCATCGCTCAGAAGATCACCATCGTGCAGGAGATCGCCCGCCAGACCGATCTCCTGGCTCTCAACGCCGCGGTGGAAGCGGCCCGCGCCGGCGAACACGGCCGCGGCTTCGCGGTGGTGGCCTCCGAGGTGAGGAAGCTCGCCGAGCGTAGCCAAGCCGCGGCGGCGGAGATCGGCACCCTGTCGATCGATACGGTCAAGGCAGCGCGGGAAGCCGGCGACATGCTCGGTCGCCTCGTGCCCGACATCAAGAAGACCGCCTCGCTGGTGGAGGAGATCTCGGCGGCCTGCCGCGAGCAGGATGTCGGCTCGGGCCAGATCAACCAGGCGATCCAGCAGCTCGACAAGGTGACCCAGCAGAACGCGAGTGCGTCCGAGCAGGTCTCGGCGACCTCCGAGGAGCTGGCGGCTCAGGCCGAGACGCTCCAGGCCACCATCGCCTACTTCCGTCTCGATGCCACCCAGACGGCGGGCGCGCGGGAGATCGACGGGGCGGTGTCGCAATTGCGGGCGACCGCGTCACGGATGGCGGCCTCCCCGGTGGTGAAGTCGCCGGTGAGCCGCGCCCCGGCCAAGCGGGCCCCGGCCCGCCCGGCGGCCAAATCCCAGGGCGGCGGCTTCGCCTTCGATATGGGCGAGGGCGACGAGCGCGACGCCGACTTCACCCGCGTCGCCTGACGCGAGGCAATACCGATCCGCGCGGGACCGACGCCCGCGCGGATCGTGGAAAGACCGGTCGATAGAAGAATCGCGGCGAATGCCGACGACCGGAATGACTGGGGACATGATCAGTAAAGTGTGGGGCTGACTATCATGCGTTTCACGATCAAATCCAAACTCGGCATCTCCTTCGGGCTGATCCTCGTGCTGCTCGGCGGGGCCGGCACCTTGGCGGTGACCAGCCTGAGCCAATCCAACGAGCGGATGCAGGCCTTTGCGGCCCGCCCGTTCACCCAGGTCCAGCGGGTGCTGCGCATCGAGGCGATGTCCTTCGACGCCGCCCGCATGTTCGCCCGCTCGATGCTCGAGCCCACGAACGGAGCCCGCGAAAAACTCGCCGTCGACTTCAAGGCGCACGATGCCAAGTTCCAGGGTATCCTGAAGGAATACACCGAACTCGTTCCACCCGCCGACCGTCATCGCATCCAGCCGCTGCGCGAGGAATGGGGCAAGCTCAGCGAGGCCGTGACCAAGGGCCTGGAATTCGCCGTCCAGAACGGCAACAACACCGCCAACGGGATCGCGACCGGCGAGCAGTTCGCCGCCTACACCGCCGTGATGGCGCGCATCGACGACCTCAAGGCGCGGGCCGACCTCTCGGTCGAGGACCGCACCCTGATCTCGGCGATCGAACTCAAGATGGTCCGCCTGCGCGGCGAAATCTACCGCGAGATCGTGGTGACCGACGACGCCCTGCTGGCCAAGATCGCCGGCGAGTTCTCCGAGACGCAGAAGGCGCTCGGCCGTGATCTCGCTAAGCTGCTCGAGGCGGCTCGAGCCGGCGGCTACGCCGAGGCGGCGGGCGCCCTCTCCACCGCCGTGAAGACCTGGGAGCCCTCGGCCGAGAAGGTGTTCGCCCTCGGCCTCGCCAACACCGACGCCAAGGCGCTTCGCTACTATGTCGGCCCCTTCACCGACGCCCGCCGGGCGGTGGTCGAGGAGGTGGCCAAGCTGCGCGGCTATGAGGAGACCGTCGCCCAGGGCTTCGTCCACGAAACCCAGGAATCCTACCAGTCGGTCCGCACGATCCTGATCGGCGTCGTCGTCGGCGCCGTCCTTCTCGGCCTCGCCATGGCCCTGTGGATGGCGCTCTCGATCTCGCGGGGCCTGTCGAGGGCGGTCGCCGCTGCCCAGAGCGTCGCCGCGGGCGACCTGACCCGGGACGTGGCCGCCACCGGTCGCGACGAGGTCACCGACCTGCTGCACGCCATCCAGGCGATGAACGTGAAGCTGCGCGAGGTCGTGGGGCAGGTGATCGCCTCGGCGAGCAACGTCTCGGCCGGTTCGCAGGAACTCTCGGCCTCCGCCGAACAGCTCTCCCAGGGCTCGACCGAGCAGGCCTCGTCCACCGAGGAGGCTTCCGCCTCCATGGAGGAGATGGCCGCCAACGTGAAGCAGAACGCCGAGAATGCCGGCCAGACCGAAGCCATCGCCCGCCAGTCGGCCAAGGACGCCGAGGCCAGCGGCGGCGCCGTGGGTCGCGCCGTCGAGGCGATGCAGACCATCGCCCAGAAGATCACCATCGTGCAGGAAATCGCCCGCCAGACCGATCTTTTGGCCCTCAACGCCGCGGTGGAAGCGGCGCGGGCCGGCGAGCACGGCCGCGGCTTCGCGGTGGTGGCCTCCGAGGTGAGGAAGCTCGCCGAGCGTAGCCAAGCCGCGGCGGCCGAGATCGGCACGCTGTCGATCGACACGGTCAAGGCGGCGCGCGAAGCCGGCGACATGCTTGGGCGGCTGGTGCCCGACATCAAGAAGACGGCCTCGCTGGTAGAAGAAATCTCGGCGGCCTGCCGCGAGCAGGATGTCGGCTCGGGCCAGATCAACCAGGCGATCCAGCAGCTCGACAAGGTGACCCAGCAGAACGCGAGCGCGTCCGAGCAGGTCTCGGCGACCTCCGAGGAGCTGGCCGCCCAGGCCGAGACCCTGCAAGCGGCCATCGCCTACTTCCGCATCGACGGGAAGCCGGCGCCCGCCGCCGGTTCGCGGGAGATCGACGGGGCGGTGACGCAGTTGCGGGCGACCGCGGCCCGGATGGCGGCCTCCCCTGTGGTGAAGTCCCCGGTGAGCCGCGCCCCGGCCAAGCGGGCGGCGGCCCGCCCGGCGGCCAAGTCCATGGGCGGTGGCGGCTTCGCCTTCGACATGGGCGAGGGCGACGAGCGCGACGCCGACTTCACCCGCGTCGCCTGACGCGGCCCGAGACCCCGCGGGCTCGCCGAAGCCCGCGGGGCCTACGATCGATCAACCCTTTTCATCCAACCTGTCCGAGAGATGGGACAGCCAGCGGACGGACCGGAGCGCCAGGATGTCGAGCGTATGGCAATATCTGACCCTCGGCCTCGGCCGTGAGACCTTCGGGATCGACATCGAGCACGTTCAGGAAATCCTCGATTACCGCGCCCCCGCCGCCCTGCCGCAGGCACCGGCCTTCCTCGTCGGCATGATCGACGTGCGCGGCCAGAGCTATCCGGTGGTCGATCTGCGCACCAAGCTCGGGCTCCCCCCGGAAGCGCCGAGCCCCGCGACCCGGATCATCCTGCTCAACGTGCCGATGCCGGACCGCACCATGCGGGTCGGCTTCGTCGCCGACCGGGTGTTCGAGGTGACCGAACTCGACCGGGCGGAGATGGAGGCCGCCCCCGATGTCGGCGGGCGCTGGCGCTCGCACTACATCGCCGGCATCGGCCGGCGCGGCGACGCCTTCGTCGTGGTGTTCGACCTCGTCCGCCTGATGGAGGGCGACGAGCCGGCCCTCCTCGGCCGCGCGCTGGCGGCCTGAGCCTTCCATGTCCTCCGGACTCCTGACGGATACGTTGAGCGAGCGGCATTTCCGCTCGATCGCCGAGGTCATCGAGACGCGCGTCGGCATCCAGCTCCCCGCCACCAAGCGGACGATGCTGGAGGGGCGCCTGCGCAAGCGGGTGCGGGCGCTCCGCCTCGACACCCTGGACGATTACGGCCGCCACCTCTTCGACAAGGGGCGGCTGGCGGACGAGTTCGTCCATCTCGTCGATTGCGTGACCACCAACAAGACCGACTTCTTTCGCGAGCCGGCGCATTTCGACCTGTTGCGGCAGACGCTGGTGCCGAAGCTCTGCGCCCTGCCGGGCCATCGCACTGATCGTCCGATGCTGAAGATCTGGAGTTCGGCGGCCTCCACCGGCGCCGAGGCCTACACCCTGGCGATGGTGCTCCAGGACATGATCGCGGAGGGCGCCCGGTTCGACTACGCGGTCCTCGGCACCGACATCTCGACCGAGGTGCTACGGCTGGCCTCCGCCGCCATCTATTCCGACGAGATGCTGGCGGCGATCCCAACTGCGACCCGCCGCCGCTACGTCATGACGGCCCGCGATCCCGCCCGTCAGCAGGGCCGGATCGTGCCCGAACTGCGCCGCCGGGTGCGCTTCCAGCGCCTCAACCTGATGGACGAGCGTTATGCCATCGACCGCGACGTGGACGTCGTCTTCTGCCGCAACGTGCTGATCTACTTCGACCGGCCGACGCAGCGGGCGGTGCTGGAACGCTTGTCCTCCCATCTGCGCCCCGGCGGCTACCTCGTCGTGGGCCATTCCGAATCGATGTCGGTCGCGGGTCTCCAGGGCCTGACGCAAGTGACCTCCACCGTCTTCCGCCGCTGAGGGTATCTCGATGACCGCTCCGATCCGCGTCCTCGTCGTGGACGATTCGGCCTCTGTCCGGCAGACGCTCTGCCAGATCCTCGACACGGCGCCCGACATCACCGTGCTCGGCACCGCCGCCGACCCGTTCGTCGCGGCCCGCCGCATCCAGGAGGAGGTGCCCGACGTCATCATCCTCGACCTCGAAATGCCGCGGATGGACGGGCTGACCTTCCTGCGCAAGATCATGGCGCAGAAGCCGATCCCGGTGATCATCTGCTCGACGCTGACGGAGGCCGGCTCGCGCATGCTGTTCGAGGTGTTGGAGGCCGGCGCCGTCGACGTGCTCCCGAAGCCCCGCATCGACACCCGCCAGTTCCTCGTCGAATCCTCGGTGCGGGTCTGCGACGCGGTGCGCGCCGCCGCCCGCTCGCGGCTGCGCCCGCGCAGTGCCGAGCGGCAGGTCGAGCGCAAGCTCTCGGCCGACGCGATGCTGCCGCCGCCGGTGGCGTCCCGGCGCGTCACCGGCACCGAGCCGATCGTCTGCATCGGCGCCTCGACCGGCGGCACCGAGGCTTTGCGCGACGTGCTCGAAGTGCTGCCTGCCGAGAGCCCCGGCATCGTCGTCGTCCAGCACATGCCCGAGCGCTTCACCGCCGCCTTCGCCCGCAGGCTCGATGGGCTCTGCGCCGTCTCGGTCAAGGAGGCGGAGGACGGCGACCCCGTCCGCCCCGGGCAGGCCCTGATCGCGCCGGGCGGGCGTCACCTCTTGGTGCAGCGGATCGGCGGGCACTACGCGGTGGCGGTCAAGGACGGGCCGCTGGTCTCGCGCCACCGTCCCTCGGTCGACGTGATGTTCCGCTCCGCCGCGCAATGCGCGGGCGCCAACGCACTCGGCATCATCATGACCGGCATGGGCGACGACGGCGCCAACGGCCTGTTGGAGATGCGCCGCGCCGGCGCGCTGACGGTCGCGCAGGACGAGGAGAGCTGCGTCGTGTTCGGCATGCCGAAGGAGGCGATCGAGCGGGGCGCCGCCGCCAAGGTGATGCCGCTCGACCGCATCCACGCGGAGATCCTGCGCTTCGGCGCGAGCCAGCCCCTCGGCCGCATCGCCTGAGGCACCGCAAGAGGGTCCCGCCATGCCGCTCAAGCCGTTACCCTCGGAAGCGCCGTCGATGCGGGCGCTCGTGGTGGACGACAGCGCGTCGAGCCTCGCCAACCTGACGCGGCTCGTGGAGGAGGCCTGCGCGCTGACCTGCGTGCCCTTCACCGACCCCTACGCGGCGCTCGACGCCGCCGCGACCGGCGCGTTCGATCTCGTGCTGGTCGATTACGTGATGCCGGGCCTCGACGGCATCGCGCTCACGCGCCGCCTGCGGGCGCTGCCCGGCTACGAGCAGATCCCGATCGTGATGATCACCACGAGCCTGAACGAGCGCGTGCGGATCGAGGCTTTGGAGGCCGGCGCGACCGACTTCCTGTCGAAGACCCCGGACGCCGCCGAGGTCCGCGCGCGGCTTCGCAACATGGCGAGCCTCTCGGCGGCGCTGCGCCGCCTCAACGATCAGGCGGCGTGGCTCGCCCGCGAGGTCGAGGCGGCGACGCGCCGTCTGCTCGACCGGGAGGCGGAGATCATCTTCCGCCTGTCGCTGGCGGTGGAGTACCGCGACAACGACACCGGCGGCCACACCTACCGCGTCGCCCGCTACAGCGCGCTGCTGGCCGAGGAGCTGGGCCTGCCCCCCGCCGCCTGCCGCTCGATCTTCCTCGCCGCCCCCCTCCACGACGTCGGCAAGGTCGCGGTGCCCGACGCGGTGCTGCTCAAGGCCGGCCGCCTCGATCCGGGCGAGTTCGCGGTGATCCGCGAGCACGCGGCCATCGGCGAGCGCATCCTCGGCGGCAGCACCAGCGACCTGATCCAGCTCGCCGCCGAGATCGCGGGCGCCCACCACGAGCGCTGGGACGGCAAGGGCTATCCCCGCGGGCTCCGGGGCCGGCTGATCCCGCTGCCCGCCCGGATCGTCGCCATCGCCGACGTGTTCGACGCGCTCACCACCGTGCGGCCCTACAAGACGGCGCTGACCGAGGACGAGGCCTTCGCCTACATCGCGAGCGAGCGCGGCGGCCATTTCGATCCGACCTGCGTCGATGCCTTCCTGGCGGCCAGGAGGAAGATCGAGGCGGCCAAGCACGAGCGGCCCGACATCGAGGTCGTTGCGGCGCAGCAGCAGACCGCCGCCTGAGCGGAACGCTGCCGCTTCGGCTCGCACACCGACCAAAACTTCGGCAGCCCCCGGCGGAACTTGATGCAGGCTCGCGGCGAAGCCTGATTGACCCTCAATTCCTCGGAAGCGTATTCATGATGACGAGTTGATCGCTAGGGTTCCTGCATCGAAGTTCGATGTGAACGGTCCGAGAGCGGTCGCCGCGGCGGGAGACATCCGCCCGGATGCACGGCGGGATAAAAGCCCGGGAGACCTCACTGGCCAAGGGATTGGCAAGCAGTGGTCTTGTGCAATCCCTTCACTCAGGAAGGGAATCTATGCTCTCCTCGATCCGATCTTCATCTGAACGAAGCCGGCGCCCTGCGCTCGGCTGCGCCGTCTAGGCCGCTCTCACCCCCTCGCATTCAGGTCCGTCGCGCCCCGGTCTCCCGACCGGGCTCCGAGCGCGCGCCTGCCCCCGTTCGCTCAAGGAGACGAGACATGCGCTTCCCGACCCTGATCACCGGCTGTCTCGCGGGCGCCCGGCGCGGCCTGTCCGCCCTGGCGCTCGCGGCGAGCCTGCTCTCGGCGCCTGCCTTCGCCGCCGAGCCGCTGCGCATCGGCTACAGCGACTGGCCGGGCTGGGTCGCGTGGCAGGTCGCCATCGACAAGGGCTGGCTCAAGGAAGCCGGCGTCGAGGCCAAGTTCGAGTGGTTCGACTACTCGGCCTCCATGGACGCGTTCTCGGCGGGCAAGCTCGACGCGGTGACCTGCACCAACGGCGACGCGCTGGTGATGGGCGGCAACGGCGCCAAGAACGTCATGATCCTGCTCACCGACTACTCCAACGGCAACGACATGATCGTCGGCAAGCCGGGGGTGAAGTCGCTGGCCGACCTCAAGGGCAAGAAGGTCGGGCTGGAGGTCGGCCTCGTCGAGCATCTTCTCCTGATCGACGGCCTGCAGAAGGCCGGGATCAAGGAGAGCGACGTCACGCTGGTGAACGCCAAGACCAACGAGACGCCGCAGATCCTGGCCTCGGGCGATGTCGCGGCCATCGGCGCGTGGCAGCCGATCGCCGGTCAGGCGATGCGCGGCGCCGCGGGTGCCCGCCCGCTCTACACCTCCGCCGACCGGCCCGGCCTGATCTACGACGTGGTGACGGTGACGCCCGCGAGCCTCGCCGCGCGCCGCGCCGACTGGATCAAGCTCGTCGGCCTGTGGGACCGGGTGGTCGACTACATCGAGAACCCGAAGACCCAAGCCGACGCCGTGGCGATCATGGCCGCCAAGGTCGGGATCGAGCCCGCGACCTTCACCCGTTTCCTCAAGGGCACCAAGCTGATGCGGCTCGCCGATGGCCGCGCCGTGATGAAGGACGCCGACGGCTTCGGCTCGCTCTACGGATCGAGCCGGCACGCCGACGCCTTCAACGTCAAGTTCGAGGTCTACAAGACCGCGCAGGACGTGAAGAGCTACATCGATCCCGCCCTCACCGACGGCAAGTGAGGGTTCGAGGATGCGCGCCCGCCCCCTCCCCCCGCCCACGGACGACGCCGCCCCCGCGGCGCCCGCCCTGCTCCCGCCGGTGGCGGGGGCGGCGGCCCCGGTGGGCCGGGCGCGCCACTCGCGAAGTCAATCTTGGATCGGCGTCGCCCGTCCGCTCCCGCCGCGGCGGCGGCTGGCGCTCACCCTGCTGTCGTTCCTGCTGCCGCTCGGGCTGTGGGCCGCAATCTCCTACATCCCCATCCTCTGGCACCCGCTGGTGGAGGTGACGAACCCCGGCGAGGTCGCCTGGATGGAGCCCGGCATGCGGGTGCCCAAAGCCGCCTTCGCCGAGGAAGTCGCCGCGGCAAGCTCCGCCGGCACCGAGGCCCCCGCGGGCCGGCCCGCCAACCCGGTCTATCTCCCGGCCCCGCACGAGGTCGCGGTGGCCCTCTGGACCACGCTCACCGCCGCCCCGCCCCAGCGCGACGCGATCTGGCTGCCCGCCAGCCTGTGGCACTCGATCCAGATCATCTTCTGGGGGTTCACGATCTCGTCGATCTTCGGCGTGCCGCTCGGCGTGCTGTGCGGCGCGCAACCGACCATCGCCCGGCTGACCGAGCCCGTCATCGAGTTCGTGCGCTACCTGCCCGCCCCCGCCTTCGGCGCGCTGATGGTGGCGATCCTCGGGATCTACGACGGGCCGAAGATCGCCATCATCGTCATCGGCACCTTCTTCCAGCAGGTGCTGGTCATCGCCAACACCACCCGCCGGGTCGATCCGCTGCTGATCGAGGCCGCGCTGACCATGGGCTCGCGCAACCTGCGCCTGATCCGCCGCGTCGTCGTGCCCGCGGTGCTGCCGCAGCTCTACCGCGACCAGCGCATCCTGCTCGGCTGGGCCTGGACCTACCTGATCGTCGCCGAGCTGATCGGCACCACGTCGGGCATCACCTTCTTCATCACGCAGCAGGCCCGCTACCAGCACTTCGACAACGTCTACGCCGCGATCCTCGTGATCGGCTTCATCGGCATCGCCACCGACATCGCCCTGGCGCTGCTGGGCCGCCGCCTGTTCCCCTACGCGAGGAGCGAGGCATGAGCGCCGCCCCGATCCCGATGACCCCGGAGCCGTGCGACTACCGCACGCAATGCGAGAGCGTGCGCGCCCGCTTCGACAAGCTGAAGGCCCGCGAAGTCGCGCTCAAGGTCGAGAATCTCGGCAAGGTGTTTCGCAACGCGGACGGCGGCGAGACGGTGGCGCTCCGCGGCATCGATCTCGTCACCCATCGCCGCGAATTCCTCTGCGTCGTCGGCCCCTCCGGCTGCGGCAAGTCCACCTTCGTGCGTATCCTCGCCGGCCTGGAAACCAAGACCTCCGGCACCGTCAGCGTCGGCGGCGTGCCGGTCTCGGGGCCGGGTGCGGACCGGGGCATGGTTTTCCAGGGCTACACCCTGTTTCCGTGGCTGACGGTGAAGCGCAACGTCGCCTTCGGGTTGGAGGAGAACGGCGAGTCCCGCCACGTCGCCGAGCGCGAGGCGCTGCAATGGCTGGCCCTGATCGGCCTGGAACGCTTCGCCGACGCCTACCCGCACCAGCTCTCCGGCGGCATGAAGCAGCGGGTGGCGATTGCCCGCGCGCTCGCCATGCGCCCCCGCATCCTCCTGATGGACGAGCCGTTCTCGGCGCTCGACGCGCAATCGCGCGCCCGGATGCAGGCCTACCTCATCGAGATCTGGCGCAAGATCGACATCACCATCGTCTTCATCACCCACGACCTCGACGAGGCCGTGACGCTCGCCGACCGCATCCTCGTGCTGAAGGCGCATCCCGGCGAGGTCGATGAGCTGATCGAGGTGCCCGTCCCCCGGCCCCGCCATCCGGGCCAGATGCTGACGCCCGAGTTCCGTGCCACCCGCACCCGGCTCGACGCCCTGATCCACCCGGCGGAAGCGGAAGCCGACGGCCCGGCCGATCTGGGCAGCCTCGACATGGTCACCCGCATGGCGAGCGTGGGGGACGAGGTCGAATGAGCGCACCTGTCCTCTGGTCCGAGCGCACCTGGGAGGAGATTCCCGGCGACCTCGGGCGGGCCGCGCAGGCCGCGCTGCTGCCCATCGGCGCCACCGAGCAGCACGGGCCGCATCTCGGCTGCGGCATGGATTTCATGCTGGCCGACGCCGTCTGCCGCGAAGTCTCGGCCCGCACGTCGGTGCCGATGCTCCCCACCATGCCCTACGGCTGCTCGCTCGGCCATTCCCGGCGCTGGCCCGGCACCATCGCCCTCGACCCGCTGGTGATGACCGATCTGGTCCGCCAGATCGGCGCGCAGGCCTACCATTCCGGCGTGCGCCGCCTGTTCCTCGTCAACGCGCACGTCACCAACGCCGCCCCCTTGCGCTGCGCCCTCGAACTGCTGCGCGCCGCCCACGACGACCTGATGGTGGCGCTGGTCAACACCGCGACCGTGAGCGAGCGGGTGCGCGCCGTCCATTTCGCCGACGCCGAGGACTGGCACGCCAACCGGGCCGAGACCGCCCTGATGCAGGCCGTGGCCCCGGCCCTGGTGCGGGAGAACCGCATCGCGGATGCCGACGACCCGGACCGCACCGAAGGCTTGGTGTTCGCCCATCCGGTCAACCGCACCAGCCGCAACGGCGTCACCGGCTCGCCCTCGCAGGCGAGCGCGACGGAGGGCGCCGAGCTGTTCGCCTGGATGGTCGAGGACCTGTCGGCGCTCGTGCGCCGCGGCCTGACCGAGACCCCGCCCCTCCCCCATTCCTACGACGGCCCGGCCGTCGCCCGACAAGGAGCCTGAACCATGGGCCACAGCCCCGACATCGATCCCGCCATCCGAGCCGTGCAGGACGACCTGCGGGCGAAGGGCGTGAAGTACGTCATCGGCGCCTATGTCGACATCCACGGCGCGCAGAAGGCCAAGGTGGTCCCCATCGACCACCTGCCGCAGATGGCTTCGGGCTCCGAGCGCTACACCGGCTACGCCCTCGACGGGTTGGGCCAGGCCCCGAACGAGGACGAACTGGCCTCCGTCCCCGACCTGTCGCGCGTCATCCCGCTGCCGTGGGAGCCAAAGCTCGCCTGGGCGCCCGCCGACCTCACCTTCCAGGGCAAGCCCTATCCGCTCTCGACCCGCGTCGCGCTGAAGAACGCCCTGGCGCAGGCCGAGGCCATGGGCTTCGGCTTCAACCTCGGCATCGAGTGCGAGATCTTCCTCCTGCGCCAGGCCGCCGACGGCTCGCTGCACACGCCCGTTCCGGACGATAAGCTGGTGAAGCCCTGCTACGACGTGCGCGGCTTCATCGACAACTTCTCCTGGCTCGACAAGGTCGCGACCACCATCAACGATCTCGGCTGGGACCTCTATTCCTTCGATCACGAGGACGCCAACGGCCAGTTCGAGTTCGACTTTCAGTATTCCGACGCGCTGACCATGTGCGACCGGCTGACCTTCTTCCGCATGATGACCAAGCATTACGCGAAGGAGGAAGGGCTGATCGCCACGATGATGCCCAAGCCCTTCGCCGACCGCACCGGCAACGGCGCCCACTTCAATATGTCGCTTTCCGACCTGAAGACCGGCCGCAACCTGTTCGCCTGCGCCCCCGGCGACGATCCCCGTGGCCTCGGGCTGACCGAGACCGGCTACCACTTCATCGGCGGCGTGCTGCGCCACGGCCGCGCCCTCTGCGCCGCCTTCGCGCCGACCGTGAACAGCTACAAGCGCCTCGTGCGCCAGGGGGCGATGGCCGGCTTCTCCTGGGCGCCGGTGTTCAACTCATACGGCTCGAACAACCGCACCAACTCGGTCCGCGTGCCGGCCGGCGGCGGGCGCTGCGAGAGCCGCAACGCGGACGGCGCGGTCAACCCCTACCTCGCCGCCGCCCTGGTGCTCGCCGCCGGCCTGGAGGGCGTGCGCGAGCGGATCGACCCCGGCGCGCCCAACGAGGACAATCTCTACGAACTCTCCGACGCCGAGCGGAAGGACCGCGGCATCGCCTTCCTGCCCCAGACCCTGCAAGAGGCGGTGGACGCCTTCGCCGCCGACCCGCTGGTCGAGGCGACCCTAGGCGCCGGCCTGCGCGAAGAGTTCATCCGCTACAAGCGCGACGAGTGGAACGCCTATCATCTCACGGTGAGCCCGTGGGAGATCGAGCGCTACAGCCACCTGTTCTAGGCGAGGCTTTTTCATGAAAAAGGTCATCGCCTTCGCGACCTCTCCCGCCGAACCCTCGACCTACCGCCCGGCCCCGGAGCGCGTTCTGGCCGGCGACCCGGTCCAGACCGCGACGCTGCACTTCACCAGCGAGGACGGGCGCTTCACCGCCGGCACCTGGGCGGCGGAGCGGGGCACGTGGCGGGTCGTCTTCACCGAGAGCGAGTTCTGCCACCTCCTCGAAGGGGTGATCGTCGTCACCGACGAGGCCGGCGAGAAAACCACCTTCCGGGCCGGCGACGCCTTCGTCTCGCCCGCCGGCTTCACCGGCACCTGGGAGATCGTGGAGCCGGCCCGCAAGCTCTTCGCCTTCTACGAGTAACGCTCACCGCATGATCCCATCCCACTCACCCCCCTCATCCTGAGGTGCTGCGAAGCAGCCTCGAAGGAGGGCTCCAGGGATCGCCCAGCGAACTGAAGCCCTCCTTCGAGGCTCAGCCGTTGGCTGAGCACCTCAGGATGAGGGGGATGGGTGGGACGGGGGATCGTCGAAACCAAAAAACGCCCGCCGGGACGGCCCGGCCGCGACAGGGCTCCAGTGCCGGGACGACCCGGATTCATCGGAGACACGAGCATGTCGGACGAGAGCGTCATCGCGGAAAACCGCCGTCGCTACGAAGAGCTGAAGCGCGCCGGCCAGGGCCACGCCCCCCGCGCCCTGCCCGGCCCGAGCCCGCGCGGCGGCGTGCCGATCGACGCGGCGGCGATCCTCCACCGCGAGACGATCCCCGGCGGCTGGTACTGGACGACGGCGCTCAGGAGCGGCGAGGCCCTGCGGATCGCCCTCGACCACGGCCCGTCGAGCGTCGCCCTCGTGGCGTGGTCGGCGAAAGATCCGAGCGAGCGGCTGAACTACGCCGACACCGTGAAGGTGCAATGGACCGCGGCGCTGCGGAAAGGCCGGGTGCTGTTCTCCGACATGGGCCGGGTGATGCTCTCGCTCATCGAGGATTCCTGCGGGAGCCACGACGCGCTGATGGGCGGCTCCAACGCCGCCTCCAACGCGGCCCGCTACCCCGGCGGTCCCCATCGCAACACCCGCGACAACCTCGTGCTCGCCGCCCTGAAGAGCGGGCTGGAGCGGCGCGACATCCCCCCTCACATCACCTTCTTCGCCCCCGTGAGCGTCGGGTCGGAGGGGCGGCTGGCCTGGAACGAGGCCGGTCGCGCGGCAGGCGATTTCGTGGACCTGCGCGCCGAGATGGACCTGACGGTCGCGCTCTCGAACTGCCCCCACCCCCTCGACCCGGCGCCCGCTTACGCCCCGAACCCGGTTGCGATCACCCGCTTCCGCGCAGCCCAGCCTGCCGCGGACGACCTCTGCCGCACCGCCACCATCGAGGCCGTGCGCGGCTTCGAGAACAACGCCTTCGCCGGCCTTTGAGGGGAGCGAGACCGATGACCGATTCCGTGACCGCCCTCTTCGATCAGGTGGTGCCCGCGCAGGCGCCGTTCTCCACGCTGGTGAAGGCCGGCCAGATCATCCGCATCGAGGATCTGGAAGGCTGCCAAGCGATCGACACCCTGTTCTACCGCGCCGACGACCTCACCGAGCGCTACTCCTCGCAGGACACCGTGCGCGAGCAGGGCGCGGCCTACGTCACCACCGGCACGCGGGTGATGTCGAACGAGGGCCGGGCCATGCTCACCGTCACCGCCGATTCCTGCGGGCGCCACGACACCTCCGCCGGGGCCTGCTCCTGCGAGAGCAACACGGTCCGCTTCGGCCACGCCACCAAGTATCTCCACGCCTGCCGCGAGAATTTCGCCATCGAGGTGGCGAAGTACGGCCTGTCGAAGCGCGACATCGTGCCGAACATCAACTTCTTCATGAACGTGCCGATCGAGCAGGACGGCGGCCTCGCCATCGTCGACGGCGTCTCCTCGCCCGGCGACTACGTCGAGCTGCGGGCCGAGATGGACGTGATCTGCGTCATCTCGAACTGCCCGCAGATCAACAATCCCTGCAACGGCTTCAACCCCACGCCGATCCGCGTGACGGTGCGCGAGGGCTGACCCGCATGTTCCGCAAGGTCCTGGTCGCCAACCGCGGCGAGATCGCCGCCCGCGTCGTGCGCACGCTGAAGCGCATGGAGATTGCCTCGGTCGCCGTCTATTCGGACGCCGACCGCTTCACCCCGGGCGTGCTCGCCGCCGACGAGGCGGTGCGGCTCGGGCCCGCGCCCGCCGCGCAGAGCTATCTCGACGTCGAGGCGGTGATCGCCGCCTGCAAGGCGACGGGCGCGCAAGCCGTCCATCCGGGCTACGGCTTCCTCTCGGAAAACGTCGGCTTCGCCGAGCGGCTGGCGGCGGAGGGCATCGTGTTCATCGGGCCGCGGCCCGAACACCTGCGCGCCTTCGGTCTCAAGCACACCGCCCGCGATCTCGCCAAGGCGAGCGGCGTCCCGCTCCTGCCCGGCACCGATCTTTTGCCGGACGTCGAGACTGCACTGAGCGCCGCGGACACCATCGGCTACCCGGTCATGCTCAAGAGCACGGCCGGCGGCGGCGGCATCGGCATGCAGCTGTGCCACTCGGCCGACGAGTTGGCGGAACGCTTCGCCGCAGTCGAGCGCACGGCCCGCGCCAGCTTCGGCGATGCCCGCGTCTATCTGGAACGCTTCGTGGCGGAGGCCCGTCACGTCGAGGTGCAGATCTTCGGCGACGGGAAGGGCCGCGTCGTGGCGCTCGGTGAGCGCGACTGCTCGCTCCAGCGCCGGAACCAGAAGGTGATCGAAGAGACGCCCGCGCCCGGCCTCTCCGACGCGGTGCGCGCCCGCCTCCACGCCGCCGCGGTGGCGCTCGGTGAAAGTGTGTCCTACGCCTCGGCCGGCACGGTCGAGTTCATCTACGATCCCCGGCGCGAGGATTTCTCGTTCCTCGAAGTGAACACGCGGCTCCAAGTCGAACATCCGGTGACGGAAGCGGTGTTCGGCATCGACCTCGTGGAATGGATGGTGCGCCAGGCCGCGGGCGAGGACCCGATCTCCGACGCCGGGCCGCTCGCCCCGAAGGGCGCGGCGATCGAGGCCCGGCTCTACGCCGAGATTCCGCACGCCAACTTCGCCCCGAGCGCCGGGCTGCTGACCGAGGTCCGCTTCTCGGAATCCGCACGCATCGACGGCTGGATCGCCACCGGCACGGAGGTGACGCCGTTCTACGATCCGATGCTCGCCAAGATCATCGTCACCGGCGCGGACCGCCCATCAGCCATCGCGGCCTTGCAGGCGGCGCTCGCCGAGACGGCGGTCTCGGGCATCGAGACCAATCTCGATTACCTGCGCACCATCGCGGCCTCCGACCTCTTCGCCAGCGGGCGCGTCGCGACGACGGCTCTGCGCGATCTCGCCTACCGCCCACGCAGCATCGAAGTGCTGCTGCCGGGCCCGCAATCGAGCCTGCAGGAACTCCCCGGCCGTCTCGGCCTCTGGGAGGTCGGCGTGCCGCCGAGCGGGCCGATGGACGCGCGCTCCTTCCGCCACGCCAACGCGCTCGTCGGCAACGACGGCGACACCTGCGCCCTCGAACTCACGGTCTCGGGGCCGACGCTGCGCTTCCACACCGACGCCGTGGTGGCGCTCTCGGGTGCCGCCATGCGGACGACCCTCGACGGCGCGCCGCAGCCGCACGGCCAGGCCTTTCCGGTGAAAGCGGGCCAGACGCTCGCGGTCGGCCCGATCGAGGGGCCGGGCCAGCGCGCCTATCTCGCCCTTCGCGGCGGCTTCGCCGCGCCGGTCGTGCTCGGCTCGCGGGCGACCTTCGCGCTCGGCGCCTTCGGCGGCCACGCCACCGGCGTGCTGAAAGCCGGCGACGTGCTCCATTGCGGCGAGGCGGTCGAAGTGACGACCGCCTCGCTCGAGCCCGCGCCGCTGACGCACGCCTGGGAGATCGGCGTCCTCTACGGCCCGCACGGCGCGCCCGACTTTTTTCAGGAGGCCGACATCGCCGACCTGTTCGCGTCGGCCTACGAGGTGCACTTCAACTCCGCCCGCACCGGCGTGCGCCTGATCGGCCCGACCCCGCGCTGGGCCCGCCCCGACGGCGGCGAGGCCGGCCTGCACCCCTCGAACCTGCACGACAACGCCTACGCCATCGGCGCCATCGACTTCACCGGCGACATGCCGATCCTGCTCGGCCCCGACGGCCCGAGCCTGGGCGGCTTCGTCTGCCCGGCGGTGATCGCCAGGGATGAGTTGTGGAAGATGGGGCAATTGCGGCCCGGCGATACGGTGAAATTCCGAGCCCTCGCACGGCCGGAGGATGAAGCACTCACCGATACCCTCCCCCCTCCGCGGGGGAGGGTTCAGGCGTGGTGCCCCGATCCTCGCCAGCGACTCCTCCGGCCCCGTCCCTGTCGCCTATCGCCGCCAGGGCGACGACAACCTCTTGGTCGAGTATGGCCCGATGGCCCTCGACATCGGCCTGCGCCTGCGGGTCCACCTGCTCGCCGAGGCCGTGCGCGCCGCGCGCCTCCCCGGCCTGATCGACCTGACGCCCGGCATCCGCTCGCTTCAGATCCACTACGACGGCACCGCCCTCCCCCGCCCGCGCCTGCTCGGCCTGCTCCGCGAGATCGAGGTCGGCCTGCCCGCGGCGGAGGATGTCAGCGTCCCGAGCCGCATCGTCCATCTGCCGCTGTCGTGGAACGACCCTGAAGCCGAACTCGCCATGCGCAAGTATCAGGAGCTGGTGCGCCCCAACGCGCCCTGGTGCCCGTCGAACATCGAGTTCATCCGCCGCATCAACGGCCTGCCCGACGAGGCGGCCGTTCGGCAGACGGTGTTCGATGCGAGCTACCTCGTGATGGGCTTGGGCGACGTCTATCTCGGCGCGCCGGTCGCGACGCCGGTCGATCCGCGCCACCGGCTGGTCACCACCAAGTACAACCCGGCCCGCACCTGGACCCCGGAGAACGCAGTCGGCATCGGCGGCGCCTATATGTGCATCTACGGCATGGAGGGGCCGGGCGGGTACCAGCTGTTCGGGCGCACGATCCAGATCTGGAACACGTGGCGCACGACGCGCGAATTCGCACCCGGCCACCCGTGGCTGTTGCGCCCGTTCGACCGCATCCGCTTCTTCCCGGTCTCGCACGACGAGCTGACCGAGGCGCGGGCCGCCTTCCCGCACGGGGCCTATCCGGTGCGGATCGAGGAAGAGACGTTCTCCTACGCCGCGCACCGCGCCATGCTGGCCGAGAACGCCGCCGAGATCGAGGCCGCGCGTATCCGGCGCCAATCCGCGTTCGACGCGGAGCGCGAGCGCTGGAAGGCGGAAGGCCTCGACAGCTTCGTCACCGACGAGGGCCCGCCCGCGGAGGCCGGCGACATCCCGCCGGGCTGCGTCGGCGTGCCGACCGGCGTGCCGGGCAACGTCTGGAAGCTGCTGGTCGCCGAGGGCGAGAGCGTCGCCGCGGGCCAGACCGTGGCGATCCTCGAATCGATGAAGATGGAGGTGCCGGTCATGGCCCCCGTGGCCGGCCGCATCCGCGAACTGCGCACCGGCCCCGGCCGGACGCTGCGCGGCGGCGACCTTGTGGCGGTCCTCGACCCCTGAGGCGGCTGGCGACGCGAAGCTGGCCCGGGACTTGCCCCGTCCGGCCGCGGCTTCGAGGCCGCCCGCGGGAGCGCCCGGCCAATGCAGCAGACGACCCTTCTCCTCCGCGCCGCCCTGCGGCTGGTCTTGTCGGGCATGCAAGCGAAGTCCGTGGGGATCCGGCGGCAGGGGCGGTGAGACTCGGGCAGACGGCTGCCCCCCGCCCCACACCGTCATTGCGAGGCGAAGCCGAAGCAATCCAGGGCTCTGCATTGTCCGGAGGAGGCGCGGCCGGACCCCTTCATGAGCCCGACCGCCTTCGTCTGCATCGTCGCGCTCTGGATTGCTTCGGCTTCGCCTCGCAATGACGGCGGTGCGTAAACCCGGGGTCGCATAGCCTCACGACACCGGAACTTGAGCGTCGTCGCGTCCGGTTCACCGTTCGAGATCATCACCCGAACGGAGGATACCGACCATGCCGCAGATGTTCGACTGGATCTTCTTCGCCATCGTGCTTCCCGTGCCGATCCTGTTGGTCTGGGATTGGATGCGGCACCGCGACCGCCCGACCTCCACGCACTTCACCCGACGCTGACGGGCAGCAAGAATCCCCGACCGGTCGGCGGACATTCCGGGCACCCGTGTCCGAACTCTCGCCCCCGCGGCCGGTTCTCCAGGCTCACCCGTCACCACGGAGCCGAGTGCGCCCATGACCGCCAAGCCGCCTCCCGTCCCGCCCGCCAACCAGTCCGACAAGGGCCCCGGCAGCGCCACCGCGGCGCCCGTCACGCAGGGTCAGGGGTCCGGGCAGGCCCAGAATCCGGACAAGGTCGGCCAGTCCGGCAATGCGAAGGTTAACACCACCCATCAAGGGCACCAGCAGGACCGCTGATGAGCACTTCCAGCAAACACCCGAACACCGACCGCCATCACGGCGGGCCGGGCAGCAGCCATCAGGACCAGTCGAAGCCCAAAGTCGAGGAACGCCACGGGCCGACGCCCGGCAGCCCGACCAGCACGTTGAAATCCGGCGTCTCGGGCGGGGGCGGCGAGCGCGACGCCCACCACACCCACAGCCGCGCGGGCCGCGCCCCCGACCGCACCGACCGTTCGCACTGAAGGAGCACGGACATGGACGAGAAGCACCCGCCGCACGTTTCGCTGCGCGACTTCAACGCGCATGCCGACCGCAACGGCCAGGACATGGGGCAGGACAGCCCCCTCGACGTCGCCCGCCCGGCCGATCTGGAGCGGGCGCGGCAGGAGGACCCGAGCTGGCAGGCCGAGACGGCGCGCACCGCCTCCGGCTTCCACCGCCGCGACGCGACCGAGGGCGGCACCGTCGCCTCGGTCGAAGCCACGGAAGCCGAGACGCCCGCCGAGAACCTGCGCCGCATCAGCGATCCGACCCCGACGCCCAAGGCGGGCTGACACCCCGACGCCGGCAGCGATGTCGGCGTCGATTCAACGGGCCCCGGTCTCCCCGGCGGCGGGCGACGGGGCGCCGCGCCAGGCGCCGAACAGGCCGACATGCGAGCCTCCACCCTCGGGCTCGACCGCGACCGTGGCGGTGCGGCCCACGACCAGCCGGGTCTCGTCGGGCACGCCGTCGAGTTTGATCCGCACCGGGATGCGCTGCGCCAGCCGCACCCAGGCGAAGGTCGGGTTGACGCTGGCGAGCAGGTTCGAGCCGGCCGTGCGCTCGCGGTCCTCGATGCCGCCGGCGAAGCTCTCGACGTGCCCGGTCAGCGTGGCGTTCTCGCCCATCAGGCGGATGCTGGCCCGGTCGCCGACATGGATGCGCGGCAGCTTGGTCTCCTCGAAATAGCCCTCGACCCGCAGGGTGTCGCTGTCGATGAGCGCCATCACGCCGTGGCCGGTCGAGACGTAGGTGCCGGGCCGCAGGCCCATATTGGTGATGCGCCCGTTGACCGAGGCCTTCACGGCGGAGCGGTCGAGGTTGAGCTTGGCCAGA
Organism: Methylorubrum subtropicum; assembly: GCF_038442325.1. Lineage (NCBI taxonomy): Bacteria > Pseudomonadati > Pseudomonadota > Alphaproteobacteria > Hyphomicrobiales > Methylobacteriaceae > Methylorubrum > Methylorubrum subtropicum. The sequence goes on from NZ_JBBXMW010000012.1 coordinate 139,576, forward strand.
TCGCGGTCGGCCATCGCCTGACCGTAGGCGGCCTTGGCCTCGAGGTCGGCGGCCTGCGCCGCCTCGACCCGCTGCTGCGAGGCCGCCGCGTCGCTGAGCTTCTGGTAGCGGGCGTAGTCGGCCGCGGCCTGCACGGCGGTGGCCCGCTTGCCCTCGACCACGGCCTCGGCCTGCCGTAGCGCCAGCGCGAAGCGGTCGGGGTCGATGCGGAACAGCACGTCGCCGCGCTTCACCACCTGATTGTCGGCGATCAGGACCTCGGTGACGAGGCCGGACACGTCGGGGGCCACCTGCACCACGTCGGCGCGCACGCGCCCGTCGCGGGTCCAGGGCGCCTCCATGTAGTAGTCCCACAGGGCCAGCCCGACGACGATCGCGACGGCGACCATCCCGAGGGTGACGAGGAGGCGGAACGATAGGGCGAGGAACCGGGGCATCGGGGATTCCGGGAGGTCGGGGACGTGGCCGGGGCGCAGGATCGGTCAGGAGGTGAGCGGCACCGCGACCGCGACGACGGCGCCCAGCAGCACGACGTAGAGGGCGAGATCGAACAGGGGCCGGTGCCAGACGAGGCGGTAGAACCCGGCCCAAGCCAACAGCCGCCGCAGGGGCAGGCTGAGGAGGAAGGCGATCAGCATCCAGGCGGCGAGGCTAGGCAGGAAGACGCCGTAGAGGTCGAATTCGCCGGTCATGCCGCGGCCTCCGCGTGGGGCGTCGAACGATAGGGGTCGGCTTGCGGAAACAGGCCGCGCCGGATGCCCACCAGCCCCATCAGCGCCGCGCGCCCCGGCGCCTGCCACGCCTCGGGGGAGACGGCATCGAGCGCCGCGTCGATGGTGTCGAGCAAGTCCGGGCCGGGGGCCGCGGGCTTCCCGCGGAAATGGCGCGCGAGGGCGGCGAGCAGCGCCTCGACCGCCGCGCGGGCCGGCTTCGGCAGCCGGCGCCGGTCGCGCCGGAGTTCCACCACGTTGATGCCGACGCGGACCTCGGCCAGGAGGTCGGCGGTCCATTCGGCGTCGTCGGACGGTAGCGCAGCGAGCCGCGGCGCGATCAGGCCGACGCGGTCGAGCATGAGGGCGGCGAGTTCGAGGCCGTTCTGCGCGCCCTGGCGCTCGGCGGCGCGGGCGAGGTCGCGGCGGTTGACGCCGCGCAGGCGCCGGGCCGACCAGCCGGCCCCGACCGAGCGGACGAGGCGGGTGACGATGGCGGCCACCCACATGCCGACGACGACCGCGATGGAGGAATTGGCGAACGCGGCGAAGTCGGCGCTGTAGCTGCCTTGGAGCGCGATCATCGCCGAGCCGTTGACCGCCGCGCCCATCGCCAGCGGCGCGGTCTTGGGCTGGGCCATGAACACCCCGCAGAGCAACAGCGCCGGGGCCAGCGCAAGGGCCAGCATCTCGAAGGTGGTGGCGAGCGGCAGGACCGCGAACAGGTAGGCGCCGGCCCCGATGGCGCCGAGGATCGCCGAATTGGCGAAGCCGACGATGAGCGGCGCCGGATCGTCCTGCGCGGCGAAGAAGCTGCAGCCCACCGCCCCCATCATCGGGGCGGCCGAGCCGTGCGGCCATCCGGTCGCGATCCAGATCGCGCAGGTGACGAGGATGGTCAGGAACACGCCCACCGCCGAGAGCAGCGCCATGCCGTGGTCGCGGTGGCGGATCGTGCGGGCCGTGGCCGTGTAGCGGAAGGTCAGGTGCTCGGTAGCCGGCGTGCCGTCGGAGATGTGGCGCTGGAGGATGCGCGCGTCCTGGCGCAGGTCGATGAAGTCGCGCAGCCGCGCGAGCAGGCTCGCCAGCACCAGCGCGTCCCAGGAGGGTCGGTCGCCGAGACCGGGTTCGAGCGCATCGGTCGCGGCCTTCAGCCGGTCGGCCTGTGCCGGTTCGGTGGTGCCGGAGGCAAGCCAGCCGGCCATGTCAGCGAGGAGGGCGCGCAGGCGCGGCGGCAGGGGGCCCGCGCGCTCCAGCGTCTCGATGCGGTCGGCGATCGCGGAGGCGATGGGCAGGAACATCAGCATATGCTGGCGCAAGGTCGCCATCGCCTCGACCGAGCGCTCCGCCCCGGTCATGTCGTAGCGCAGCGGGGTCGCGAGCGCGTCGAAGGCGACGGCGTCGGAGGCGAGCTTCAGCCGCGCGCCTTGCGTGTTCCTGGCCGTGCGGGCGCGGCCGAGGACGTCGATGACCCAGGCCCGCGCGTCGCGCAGCCACAGGTCGAGCCGGCCGGTGACGACGGGCGCCACCGATTGCGGCAGCACCACCGTGTTGACGAGGCTGGCGCAGAGGATGCCGAGCGTGATCTCTTCCGCCCGCGCGACCGCGGTGTCGAAGATAGTGCCGGGATCGCCGACGGCGGGGAAGCCGATCAGCGCCGCCGTGTAGCCGCCAAGCATCATCAGGTAGCTGCGCGGGGTGCGGTCGAGCAGCGAGAAATAGAGGCAGGTCGCGACCCAGAGGGCAATGGCGAGCGTCAGCAGTTCCGGGGCGTTCACGAGGTTCGGCACGAGCGCCACCGTGACCACGGCCCCGAGCAGGGTGCCGAGCACCCGGTAGAGCGCCTTCGAGCGGGTCGCGCCCGCGAGCACCTGACTGGTGATGTAGACCGTGCCGAGCGCCCAATAGGGGTTCGGCAGGTCGATCCAGAACGCCAGGAACAGCGCCAGCATGGCCGCCGCGAAGGTCTTGAGCGCGAACGCCCAGTCGCGCCAGCCCGGCAGGGTCATGGCGCGGCCTCGCCCAGTTCGGAGGAGCCGCCGAGATGGTCCTGGATCGCCCGGAACACCCGCAGGCTCGCCTCCAGGTCGTCGGCGCTCACGCCCGCGAACACCGCCTGCCGCAACCGGTCGAGGTCGGCCTCGATCCGCGCGACCACGGCGCGCCCGGTGTCGGTGAGGCTCAGGATCTTGGCGCGGCGGTCGGTCGGGTCCTCTTTCCGCAGGACGAGGCCGGCCGCTTCGAGCTGGTCGAGCAGCCGCACGAGCGAGGGCCCCTCGATGCCGACGGCCTCGGCCAGCACGGTCTGGCGCGGCGCACCGCCCAGGCGCCCGATCAGTACCAGCGGCAGCGCCTTTGCCTCCGAGACCCCGTGCGCCTCCGTGGTGGCGTCGGCGAGCCGCCGCCACTGGCGACCGGAGAGGAGCAGCGCGTGGGTGTAGGTCAACCAACGCTGGCTCGGTGCCTCGCCTGCCATCCGATTTTTCCTTTGGCCCGAGCCGGGCCTTCCCCAAAGGTGGGCGATTGATTAGCAACCTATCAATCTATGGCCGCCGCCTCAATGGTCTCGTTCCCAGGGGCGGCGTCGCCTGGGCGATGCTCCAGACCTGCGCTGCCACCTGAGCAAGCGGATGCGGTGCTGCGGGGGCTCAGAACCTGTTCGACTTGGCTCTCAGGGATCGAGACGGCTCGATTCTGCGATCGATCCAATCCACACCCTCATCCTGAGGTGCGGAGCGAAGCGCAGGCCTCGAAGGAGGGCTCCAGAAGTCGCGCGATCCCTGGAGCCCTCCTTCGAGGCCGCTGACGCGGTACCTCAGGATGAGGGGGTCGGGTTGGATGGAATGAGCCAGTCAAACAGGCTCTCTCAAACCCTGCGGATTCGTCGGCCGAATTCCGAACGGGTCAGGTCCGACCCGTCACATCCCGGAATGGCGAGGCCGTGTCCCGGTGGAGGGGCGTGGAGCGGGTGAAGGGAATCGAACCCTCGTATTCAGCTTGGAAGGCTTGTTGACCACCTAACGCTCCCGCCGGGGGGCGGCCATCGGTCGTTAACCACCCATTGAATCCATTGAGGTTTTCCCGCCTTTCGGCCTACGCCGGGCTTGCGGGGTCTCTCGGGACCCGCGTTGTATCGGTGTTGTATCGCGGGGGACGGGAATGGCGGCGGGGGCGACGACGAAGGCGAAGCGGGGCTACACGCGCGAGACGGTGAAGCTGACGAAGAACCACGTGAACAAGGCCGAGCGGATGCTGCTCGACGGCAAGGTCCCTGGCCGGGGCATGGAATGGGGCGACACGGAGGAGCGCGGGCTGACGCTGCGCCTCACGCCCCAGGCCCTGACCTGGTACCTGCGCACCCGGACCGACACGGTGAAGCTGGGCGCCTACCACCTTCTCGACGTCACCCAGGCCCGGTTCGCCGCCGAGAAGGCGAAGGTCGGCCTGCGGCAGGGCGACAACATGAAGTTCGAGATGTCGGTCTTCCATAACATCATGGCGCGGACCGGCGGCGACCTCGAAGTCGTCGGGGACGTCGCCTTCCCGGACCGCTCGGAGCCGCCGCCGGTGCCGAGCATGATCCGGCGCCGGAACGGGCCATGGTTCTGGGAGGACATGATCGAGGAGTTCCTCGACTACAAGGCGACCAAGGTCGAGGCGAGCTATCTCCCCAAGTACGCCAAGTACCTGCGGCACCCCGGCTACGCATGCCTGGAGGGAATGCTGGTCTGCACCATCACCGTCGAGAGGCTGCAGGAGATCAGGGACGAGATCATCGCCAACTATTCCCTGTCGACCGCCGCGCGGTGCGTGAACCAGGCCAAGGACGCCTTCGATTGGACCTGGCGGACGCACAGCGGCAAGAGCGGCCTGGCCAGGGCCGAGGAGAAGTGGCCGATGTGGCGCGAGCAGTGGAGCGTCGAGTACCAGTCCGCGAAGCGCAAGCACACGCCGACGTTGACGGAGCTCGCCCGCACCCTCGCCCTGGCCGAACGGCACCGCTCCCTCGGGCAGACGGAGCACGGGACGTCGGCCGGCACGCTCGGGTTGCTGTGGTTCACGGTCCTCACGGGCCAGCGCACGGGCCAGGTCGCCAAGACGGAGCTCGATCAGGTCGGCCACATCTCGCAGGACGCCGGCGTCCCGGGGGACGATTGGGTCGCGGTGACGTGGCAGGGCCCCCAGATGAAGTCGCGGCGCCAGCACGTCCTGCCGCTGCCCCTCGCGGCCTGGCGAGAGCTCGAAGGCCTGCTCGCGCCCGCCCGCGCCAAGTCGAACAGGTGGCTTTTCCCGCCAAAGCGGGGCGCGGGCCACGCGAGCGCCGGGTCGATGAACCAGGTCCTGTTCCGCCTCGCCGGCAAGCGCCACAAGAAGGCCGATCCCCAGCGCGTCTCCCCGGAGGTGCCCCTCCCGGACCTGCTGACCGAGCACGGTATCCGCAAGTGGACGCTCCACGACGTCCGCAGGAGCCTCACCGAGTTCCTCGTCGACCGCAGGCTGGGCGGCGCCGCCTCGGCCATCCTCGACCACGAGATCGCGGGGGCGAAGGACCTGCGGGAGCAGACGGCGTCGGTGACGCGGCTGCACTACGACACGGCGCAGAGGATCGCGTTGAAGGCCGAGGGAATGTCGCTCTGGTGCGACGCCCTGCTGGCCGAGGTCGAGCGGGAGCGGGCGTCGCTTGCCCTGCAGCCGTTGCCGGCGCCGCGGCCGCGCCCGAAGCGCAAGCCCGCCAAGCGCAACCCCGGCCGCCCCCGGAAGGTCGCGGCCTAACCGGCCAGCCGCCGCAGACGGCGTCCGCGCCGGTCCCGGCCGAGCGCCCGCGCCAGGTCGGCCGGCGTCGAGGCCCTGACGAACCCGGGCCCGTCCCGGCGCGCCGCGGCCGCCGCCTCCATCTCCTCCGCCAGGGACCGCCACAGGGCGTCCCGCTCCTCGCCGGCGGCCGCGGCCGCGATGTCGTCGTACCCGAGCATTGACCCTCTCCCTCTTGAGAACAGATAGGGAACGGACGGATCGGGTCAACGGCGGGGGACGGGATACAGGTGCCGCGGTGCTTGGGCGAGTTCCCCTACCGGCGGGTCGTCCTGACCTGCCCCTGGTGCCCCCGGCGCCGGGGCTCCTACGACACCGAGCGCCTGATCGCGCGCCTCGGGCCCCGGGCGTCGCTGGAGGAGGTCCTGCTGGCCCTGGTGACGAACTGCCGGTGGCCCAAGGCCTGAGGCCGCCGGGGACCGAACGCGTACACGCCCTGGTGCCGGGCCCGGTTCGCCGTGCTCGGGAGCCGGCGCCCTCCGGACCGCGACGTGCCCGGGGCATGAATTGTCAGAAACTTCTCCACCCCCACCAACCGGAGAGGATTCGCACAAAAACCCCCGCCCGGGCTTTCCATTAATCCTGCCGCACGACCCCGCTTGACGGGTCGAATCTGGAGCTGCGATCTCTGGTCCCACACCGCGACCGAGAGGCACCCGTGAAACGCCGAATAGCCCCCAAACCGACGAGACCGACCATCCCGGGGGCGTGACGCCGCGCGCGCAGCCCCCCTTCGAGGAGGCTGCCTTCATGACCAACCGACCCCTCACGCACCACCGCAACCTGACGCCGCCGAAGGGCTCCGTCTGGCTCGTCGGCGATACCCACTTCGGCCACGCGGGGAGCATCGGCCATTCGGGCCGCCCGTTCCGCGACGTCGCCGAGATGGACAGGCTCATCATCGAGGCCTGGGTCTCGCGCGTCCGCCCCACCGACACCGTCATCCACCTCGGCGACTTCGAGTGGGGGCACACGCCGGAGAGGACGGCGCAGATCTTCGCGGCGCTGCCGGGGAAGAAGCATCTCGTGGTCGGCAACCACGACCGTGACCGCGTGACCACGCTTCCCTGGGAGAGCGTGCAGGAGCGGTTGACGGTCCACGCCGCGGGCCGCCGCATCGTCTGCGACCACTACCCTCTCAGGGCCTGGCCGGGGTCGTTCCGGGGAGTCCTGCACGTCCACGGCCACACGCACGGGACGCTGCCCGGGACGTCGCAATCGTGCGACGTGGGCGTCGACGTCTGGGGCTACGCGCCGGCCCGGCTGGAGGATGTCGTCGCCCGCATGGAGGCGACGCCCGATCAGCCGGAGGAGAGATGGCGGGCCGACGCCCGCGAGGCTGACGAGGCCTGAAACGAGAAGGGCCCCCGGTCATCCCCGGGAACCCTTCGGCTATCCAGCTATCTGCGCGGGCCGGGCGGTCCCCGGAGCTCCTGCTCGATTGACGTACCGAGGGCGACATTGGTCGTATGCGTCCCCCCGCGGCAGGATCGAAGCGTCAATCCAGGAGGGGACGATGAAGGCACTTTTCGCAGCGATCGCCCGGGCGCTCGCCGCCATGGGCCGCGTCACATGGGTCGCCACGATGGAGAGCGGCAAGCTCGTCTGGCGCGCTGTCCGCTCGGCCCTCGCGCCGCACGATCCCATCGCCGAGGCCGAGGCGATGGTCGAGGCGGAGGCCGCGGAGCCCGCCCCGACGCCGGTGGCGCCGTCCCCGGCGGAGCAGTGGGGCCAGGCGGCGGTGGCCTATCTGACGGGCGAGGAGCCGGAGGCCGCGGCCCTGGACGACGCCGCCCGGTTCTATCTCGACGCCATCTCCCTCGATCAGCAAGTCGCCCTGTCGCAGAACGAAGCCGCCGTGATCGGACGTCACCTGCTCGGCGAGCGCCTTCTGCCCTCGCTGCCGCGCCCGATGACCCCGGCCGAGTATCGCAGCATGGAGGCGGCCCGCGCCGCCGCCGCGGCCGCCGAGGCGCACCGCCGCCTGACGGGCGACGAGAACAAGCGGTCGCATTTCGTCGCCGTCCTCGACGAGCTCATCGCTGAGCCGCCGCGCGCCATCTGATCGCGCCACCGCCGGAACGACGAAGCCCGCCCCGGGCGCCCAGGGCGGGCTTTCTTATGCGTCAACGTGCCTGTGGATAACTCGTCTGACTTGCTAGTTTTCGCTTGATCTTTCCTGCGCGCACACGCCGTGGCATCCCGTGAGCACATCATGGCATGCGCTGAGCACGTCTCAGCCCTTGGCGCGCTTGGCAGCGAGGGCCCGCAGCCGGATGGCGGCGCGCCGGCGGTCGAAATCGACCCGGGCCTGGCGCTCGGCCTCGTCGATGCGGTGCTGGGCCATCACGCGGTCATAGGCCATGCGCCCGGCGACCGCGCGGATCGTGGCGGCCTCGCGACGGACCGCGTTGCGGGCCTGCTGCTGCTGGATGAGGATCGACCCGAGCGCCAGGGCGCCGCCGGTCAGGGGGGTGTCGAAGGTGTCGGCAACCTGGTGGGCGGAGGTGTGGTACGTCATCGGGGCGGCCTCCTGTCGCTGGGGTACGCCCAGGAGATCGGGATCCCCGAATCGATGTCCAGAGGCCTCGTTCGGTCGTGGTTACCGAGACCCTGGGCGCCTGTGGATGGCGTCAGCCCCGGACGCGTACGAATTTCCCCGGCGACAGCACAGCCTGAGACTAGCGTTCGTATGCCCTGTGTAGCGCCCCGTTACCGCCTCACCCGATAACGCCACATCAGCACTAAGTAACGGAAGATCAGAACGGAAATCCGCCGGGATTTTTCGAAACCCCTGCGGCGGCCGCCCTCACTGCAGGGCGATAAAGCCGACGAGGTCAGCGAGGCCCGCGTCCTGGGTCGCGAGCGCCGTAAGGGTCAAGACGTCGCCCTGGTCGAAGAGGTAGGGTATCCCGCTCGTCGTCGTGAACGTGGCCACGGCCGTGCCGGCCGCGAAAGCCACGGTGCCGATGGTCGACCCGTTCAGGGCCAGGGTCAGCATCCTTCCCGACGCCGTAGCGCAGCGCTGCACCTTGCCGGTTACATGCACGCCACGGACCCGCACCATCGACGAGCTTAAGCCTCGGCGACGTCGCCGGGTCGCGTCAGTCAGGCTGGCGCAACCTCGTCCGCCCACGCGAAACGCACCTTTAAGTCGTTGAGGTGATTGAACGGTACGGCGTAGCGATGCTGCAGCATGCCGACCACGATGCCCGGGTGCAAGCCGACCTCCTCGGCGAAGGCGGTGACCTCCTGCCTAGTTGAGGGACATGTCGTGGCGAAGGACTCGATCCGCTCCCGACCGACCAATACCTCCTCGGCCCAGGCATCGGCCTCGGCCTCCACCCCATCGCCCTCGCCGTTCTGGTCGTCGACGAAGTTCTTCCCGCGGTGCAGGACGATGTGCGCGGCCTCGTGGAAGAAGGTCCACCAGAAATGGTCGTTGCTTTTCATGCGCAGCGACATCTGGATCAGCGGCCGCTCGTCGTTCATCCACCGTGCCGAGCCGAAGACGCAGGTCTTGCTCAAGGGCTTCTGGAACACCAGGGCGACGCCTGCTGAATGGCAAAGCTCCAGCATGCGCGGCTCGAAGACGTCCGGACCATGCACCGTCAGCGACCTGATCTCGGCGCAACTCCGAAGAAACCGTTCGCCGTCGTAGGCCGGAAGCTCGCGCTTCCGGGCCTGCTCCTCCCCGAGCATCAGCCAGCAGTACATGTGGTGCGGGGAAGCCGTCGCGGAACGCGCCCGGCGATGATGTACCGCCAGCGACCCGATCCTGGCGTCGTAGGCCTGCGCGGTGCCAATGCCGAGCATCGTCAGCATCTCGCCGAACAGGCTGCCGATGTCGCGCGTGTCGGGCAGCCGGCCGCATGCCTTCAATTCCTTCACCGGGAACTGCTTCAGCCAATCGGCCTGCCGCTCGGCGCTCTCCCGCTCCCGCTCCCGGGCCTGGAACAGGTCCCACTCGGCCTGCAGCCCCGTCCAGATGTATGCCTTCAAGCCGAGGACGTGCTCCAGCCGAAGAGCCGTCTCCGGCGTGACCGGGTTCGTGCCGTTGATGATCGTGCTGACGAGCTTCGGCGTCAGGCCGGCCAGGCGAGCGAACTCGGCCTGCGACCAGCCGCGCTCATCGATGTACTCCGCAAGGTGTTCCCCGGGGTGCGTCGCCCATTGCGGGACGAAGGCTTCCTTCCTCGTCATGTCCACGCCTCCAACGCTCACTTCCCGTGGTAGTCCACGACCTCGACGATCTCGACCGCCGTGACGCTCGCGACATCGACGCCGCCATCCGGGAGGGACGGGACCGGGTCGTGGTCGGGCACGAAGACGATGCGCCAGTTGTCCTTGATGGTGACGGAGAACTGGCCCTTCCGGTCACCCGTCAGCATATGCCGGTAGTCCGGCGAGCCGGTCGGGACGTCCGACAGGCTTTTCGCTTGCCTCAGCACACCCAGCCGAAGCCGGATGTGCCGCGCGCGGTCGCCGAAGGCCTTGGCCATCTCCTTCGGGTCGGTAAGCTGCTTGCACAGCCGCTTACCCCTGACGGTGAGATCCATAGGCCGAAACCGTTACCTGCAAGGTAATGTTCTCCAAGTCATTACCCAATGGGTAACATGGTCGCAACGCCGGCGCCATGGCCTCCGTTCCGTGCCCGCTACCGATGAACAGCCGTGTTCGAACCCGCTTCGCCTTGAGGTTGGACGGAGGCGAGAGGTCACGATGTCGTATCGGTCCTCTGTGTTTGCCGGCACGAGGAAGGACGTGTCCGTTGCCGCGCTTGCATCGGACGTATCCCGAGGCACGGGGTGGGAGACGACCGGCGTGTCGCCGCATCTGAAGGTTTTTCCGGCCTCCTTTGCGCGGATCGCCCGAGGCATCGTCAAGGTGTCGAAAGGAGGCCGTCATGAGGCCGAAGCAGTTGGTCGAACGCTTGGCGGCGATGAAACCGCCGCAGGGCGTACCCGTGGTGCCGCCCATCGAACTGGTGGCGATGATGACGCGGACCGTTCGCGGGCTGCGGCAATGAAAGAAGGAAACCCTAGCCGACTTCGCCCGCGTCTCGCTGTCCACCGTCGAGCGGGTCGAGAGGGCGGAGCCCGCGGGTAGCGAGAGCCTTGAGCGGATCGCGGTCGCGCTCGGCTACGAGCGAGGCGCATTCACGCAACCCCGCGTCCCGATCCCACGCGAGGAGGCCGCCGCACGGCTCGCCGACGACGTCGGTCACCTCGATGCCGTCGAGGTGCGATGCTTCCTGACGCACCGGCAGGTGCGCATGGTTGCCGGCACGCAGGCGTACCTCATCCACGACACCGAATTGGGTCCGCCTTCCTGGAGATCCGCGCCGCCGCGATGTCCGCCAAAGTCGTGCTGCAGATGGAGCCCTTCGACGAGGCGATGGAGCACGAGATCTCGCGCCGCGTTGCGCGGGCCTCGACGCCGCAGACCGACCACTGGATCCGCCGGACCATACCGGCCGGTCAGCGGCACCTGGTCCTGCGCGAGCACCTAATGGGCCGTGAGAACGAAACACGGCATTCGCTGCTCTCGGCCTATCTCCACGTGGTCGCCGGGGACGGCGGTAGTACCGAGTTCCTGGCCGAGTACGACGAGCACATCGCCCTGGCGAGTTGAGATATCGTTAACCGTAAAACAGCACACCCTATTGCGCCACCAAGTATGCGTGGTCTAACATCGAAGGATGGGATAGTTGCGTCAACCGCATTAAGGTTGACGACTGAATCGACTCGACGGGCGAAAGCCTCTGGCCTTTCTTCGCATGCGTGGCCACCCCGGCCACGCATGGAGAGAGCCCATGAGGCATACGGACCCCGAGTACCGCCGCGAAGAAGACGACATGTGCGTCGTCTGTGGCATCACATGCGAGGAGGCCGACGACGAAGAGGGGTGCGGTTGGGCAGGACCGTCGTTGTGCGGCAAGTGCTGTCGCGCGCTCTATTTTGACGAGGGCGTCTACGACAGCCTCAGCCCGGTTGCGACAGAGTGCCTGTACGACTGGCTGGGTGACCTCGTCGCCGGTGGGCCGGCCATGCAGGAAGCGTTCGAACGCAACCTTCCGTTCGCCATCATGCTGTATGAGCGCGGGGCGCACTTCGACGAAGCGGACGCGCGCCAGGCGTTCAATGGAATCGCGAAGCGGTATCTCGAACTCCGCGCGATCCCGCCTAGCAAGCGGGACTGGTACGACGACCCGACGCAGATCCTCGGCGACATTTTCTCAGACGAATGGCGTGCGGTGCGTAAGTTGATCCTTACAGCGCACCGCATCAGGAAGAAGCACAACATCAATCTGCTGTAACCGATGAAGCGCCCAAATACTGGACGCTCCAGGGGCACAAGGCCCCGCTATTCCTCCCCTCCAGCCTCCATCGCCCGCCCGAGCCGGATCTCCTCCGGCACGGTGGGCGTCGCCGCCATCCTCTCGCGGATCTCCTCCAGCGAGGCCGGCCGTAGCCACATCGGTCCACGCCCACGTCGCAGCTTTGAGAGGTGTCCGGCACGATTGCGCGCATCCGGCGCGAGTTCTTCACCCGCGGTCGCTCGATCAAGGACATCGTCCGCGATCTGCACGTCTCGCGCAACACGGTCCGGAAGGTCATTCGGTCGGGGGCCACCGCCTTCGCCTACGAGCGTGAGGTGCAGCCTCTGCCCAAGCTCGCGCCGTGGCGCGACGATCTCGATCGGATGTTGACCACCAACGCCGGTAGGTCAGCCCGCGAGCGACTAACGCCGATCCGGATCTACGAGGCGCCGCGCGGACTCGGCTATAGCCGCCACTGTATTGAGCCATCGCGACGTCCCCCTCATCGTCTGCCCGCCGACCTGCAGGCGCACAAGAGCAGGGGCCTGCCCGTCGTGCACGACCGAATAGCCAACATGCTAACTCCTGACCCTTTGCAGACCTAGTGGCTGGCTGGATAAGGCGTCTGCTCCGAGCGGAGAAGCGGACCTTCTCAGGGCGGTCACGACATCAGCAGGTTGGGGCACATTGGCGACCCGGTCCCGGATACTCCGTTCGAAGGAAGTCTCAACGGCATCGGGATGCCCGGCATCCCGGCGCCGCTACGCTCACCGCAGGGCGAGACGACCCTGATAGCCGACGACGAACCAGCCGTTCGCATGCCGGGTCGGTGTTCGCGTCAGCCGGGACGCCGCTCCAGCTCAAGCGCTATGCGTTTCGAGAGCGCGTCGGCGCCCAAGGCCCCCTCGAACCTGTCTTCGCCGACGAAGAGCGTCGGGGTGCTGTGCACGCCCAGGTCCGACGTCGCCCGCTCGTGAACGGTCCTCACACCATAGTAGAGGGCCTGGTCGCGCAAGGTGGCATCGAACCGCTCGGCACCGATGCCGGCTTGGCGCATGAGGTCGCGCATGGCATCTAGCGGCTTGGCCGCGAAGGCCCACGCGGCCTGCCGCTCGAACAGCAGGTCCGTCACGGCGTAGTAGTTGCGCTCTCCATCCGCCCGCGCAACCATGAAGCCCGCAGTGTCGAGGGGGTTCAACGGATACCCTCGCAGCGCGAAGCGAACGTGACCGGCGTCGATCCAGCGGGCCTTGATGACGGGCCATGTCTCCGCGTGGAACCTCGCACAGTGCGGGCAGGTCACGGCTGCATACTCGATCAACCTCACCCGCGCCTGCGGGGACCCGATCCAGACATCGCCGAGCGGTCCCGCCTGGGAGGGGTCGGCGACGGATGCAGCGAATGCCGCCCTGGACGCCGCCGCCGTGGCCAGCCCGGCCGCAGCCCCCGAAAGGACGTTCCTTCGCGTGGGCCGGACCGGAGGGATTCGTTCGAAAGTCATTCTCAAAAGCCTCTCGCTTTCACGGGTAGCCTTCAGTCCACCGTCGCGCGCCCAGCCTCGTGGCCGGGCGCCCGGCCGAGGCCGGACGCATCGCCTGGATGAGTGTCGGAAGGCTCAGTTCGGCCAGCAGCGGCGGCCGTAAGGCCCGATGTGGAAGCCCGCCGGGCACGAGCGGCCCCGGACGTAGCCACCCCATTGCCCGCCGGTCCGGCACCCGCCGTAGGGTCCCCGGTGGCCGTAGAAACCGCAGCCGCCGTAGACTTGGATGATCCGGGCACCGTCGGCTCCGGTCGAGACGGCGTCTTGGACCAGCGGCAGCGCAGACGCGGGGACCGCGAGGACGGCCAGGAGGGCACCGGAGGCGAGGATCTTCAGCATCGTCATGTCCTTGTCCGCTCTCCCATGGGACCGCGGCGGTGCGTTCGGATGCCGCGGTCGAGGCAGGCAGGATCGTCAGCGCCTCCTTCCCGGATGTGACGGACCAGTGCCTTCACGTAACGTTTCGTAACGCGGGCGACGCGGCCGGCGCGGCCTTCAGGCGAATGCGGGTAGGGTCACCACGAGCCGCGCGCCTCCGAGCGAGCCCGCCTCTGCCACGACGCTGCCGCCGTGCGCCTCCGCGATCTGGCGGGCGATGGCCAACCCGAGGCCGGTGCCGCCCGTCAGGCGGCTGCGCGAACGCTCGATCCGGTAGAAGGGACTGAACACCGCCGTGCGCTCGGCTTCCGGGATGCCGGGGCCGTCGTCCTCGACGACGACCCGGCACAGCGCGTCGACGCGCCCCACCGCGACGGCGACCGAGGAGCGTCCAAACTTGACGGCGTTGCCGATCAGGTTAGCCACCACCCGGCGCAGGGCGACCGCGTCCCCGGCGACCACGATGCCCTGCAGTTCCTCCCCCGACAGACGGATGAAGGCACCGTGCGCGGCGTGCTCGGCGACCTCGGCCGCGACGATGTCGGCGAGGTCGACTGGCGTCCGGCCGACTTCCACCGCCGTTCCGCGCGCGAACCCGAGCGAGGTCTCGATCAGCGCGGTCATCGCGTCGAGGTCCTCGATCAGGCGTTCGCGCCGGCCCGGCTCGGCGACGCCCTCGGCCCGCAGTCGCAGGCGCGTGAGGTAGGTCTTGAGGTCGTGGGAGATCGCGCCGATGAGGAGCGAGCGCTCGCCGAGCAGGCCGACAATGCGTTCCTGCATAGCCTGGACCGCGCGCGTGAGGTGGTGGATCTCGGGCGCGCCCCCGGTGACGGCCACCGGCTCGGACGCCCGCCCGTCGAACCGGGTCACCGCCTCGGTCAGGCGTCGCAAGGGGGCGAGCTCGTGCCGGGCGCCGACGAGGACGAGACCCGCAACGGCGGCGCCGAGGACCGCGACCCAGAGGCTGAGTGGCTGGCCGAGCAGCCAAGGCATGATCGACCGATGCCTGGCGATGGCCGAGACGACCAGGGTCCGGCCGTCCGGCAGCCTGTAGGTCGCGGTGGCGAGTTGGCCGATGGGTCCGCTACGGTCGCCATCCGCCACGTCGGCGGGATCGACACCGCGATGCAGGAACGCCTGGTCCGTGAAGGCCCGGACCCGGCCGTCCGTTTCCCCGGTCAACCGGCGCAGGCGCCGTTCGAGGCGCGGCTCGCGGATCAGGCTCGTCTCGTCCGGCGGAGTGTCGGTGATCTCCGCGCGCAGGACCTCGCCGCTCACCGCCTTCAGGATGGCGGGTCGCAAGCCGGGGTCGGCATCCCGCAGCAAGGCGATGATGTCGGCGACCTGGTCCACCCGGGGGAACCGGGTCGGGAAGCGTGGTCCCTCCTGCCGCCGCTGCCAGCCATCCAGGGCGACGGTGGCCAGAACGAGCAGCGAGAGCGCCCCCAGCAACAGGAGCATGATCCGTCCCAGCAGGCCGAGCCGTGCCATCACGGTGCCGGCCGCACCGGCGCGGCGAGGATGTAGCCGGCGTTGCGCACGGTCTTCAACATGGCGAAAACCTCGCTGCCGGCCGCGTCGAGCTTGTGCCGGAGGCGGCTGACCTGCACGTCGATGGTCCGGTCAAAGGCGTCCGCGGTCCGGCCGCGCGTCCAGTCGAGCAGCTGGTCGCGCGACAGCACCCGCTGCGGCCGGGTGACGAAGCAGTGCAGCAGGTCGTATTCGGCGCTGGTGAGCGGGATCTCGGCGGCGGTGTCGCCGGCGGTCACCGTACGGGCGGCAAGGTCGACGACGAGGTCCGCGACGCTCAGCCGATCGGGTTCGGCTTCGACGGCCGGGGCGCCGGCGGCGTTGGCGCGTCGCAGGACCGCACGGATGCGGGCCAGCAGGACCCGAGGATTGAACGGCTTCGAGACGTAGTAGTCGGCGCCCATCTCCAAGCCGAGCACGCGGTCGATGTCCTCGTCCTTGGCGGTCAGCATGACGATGGGCGGTCCGCCCGCCTCGCGAAGCCGCCGGCAGATCGAAAGCCCGTCCTCGCCTGGGAGCATCCAGTCGAGCACGATCAAGTCCGGCGCCGGGCCCGTGGAGAGGTGCCGGTCGAGGCCTGCGCCGCCGTCGAAGCCCACGACGCGAAAGCCCTCGTTCTCCAGGTAGGCGGAGAGTTGGCTGCGGATGTCGCCGTCGTCCTCGACGACCACGATGGTCTGACCGTCGCTCATGACCCCGAACATACGAGGGGGCTCTCGGTCGGCAACGGGAAAGGGGCCGTTGTCACAAAACGTTACATCGGCGGCCCTCCCCGTCATGACCGGGGCGTTCCGCACTCTCAGGCTGAGGGGGTCCGGCACCACGGTCTCCCGGTCCGAGCATCGGCCGGTGGGGCTTGCGTCGAGACGCGACGACCATGGAGGTTGCGAGATGACCGGTAAGGCCGAGACCGTTCATGTGGCATGGGGCGTAAGCCGGGCGGAGAGCGTCCGCGACGCCCTGCGATTGCAGGGCTGCGAGGCGCGGGTGATCGCGCTCACCCACGCCCTGAGCCTCGGGCCCATCGACCCGCCCGACCCGGAAGCGCGCCGGGCGTGGTTCGAGGCGAACATGCGCGTGACCGGCGACCCATGCTTCGATGGGTCGGATGCGGAGACGCCCTGGACGGAAGCAACGGCGTCGGGCGTACATCCGGTCTTCTGGGTCTGCCTGACCGATGCCGTCGAGCACGCGAGCATCTTGGAATTCGCCTCCCGCATGGGCAGCCGGCCCTTCGACATCGTCGATGCCACCGGCCTTGAAATCGCGACCGAGGGTGGGATCGCGCCCATCTGGTCCCTCGGGCTTCTCCGCCCCGGGGACATCGTGGCATCCGGCCTGGGCGGGAAACGACGCCCCTTCACCAGAGCCGAGAGTGATGCTGCCGTGGCGGACTGGTCGAGATTGCGGCGGGAGAACGCTCCGTTGCGGGTGGTGCGCGACGGGCGCTTGGTGTCGGCGCCGCTGACGCATTTCGATGCCATCCTGGCGGCGCAGGCGGCGGCGGAAAGCGAGATGCTGATCAAGCTGGTCGGTCGCGTCCTCACTCACCTGTCGTTCGAGGTCGATCCGCCGGGGCAGGGTTGCAGCGACGAACTGCTGTTCGCGCGCATCCTCGTCCTCGGCGAGGCCGGTGTGCTGGACGTGACCGGACCAGGGCCGGGGATGCGAGACTACGATGTCAGGCGACGCGACGCATGGAGCGCACTTGGCGGCACCGGAGGCGACCCCTGAACCGGCGGCTTCCACGACCCCCCGACGCACGGAAGGTCTTAGGGTCGCCGTCGAAAGAGTTCGTCGGTAATCAACGCCGCAGCCTCCGATAGGTGTCGCAGATCCACAGGAATACCTCGGCTACGCGGCCATCGAGGCGTCGGATGGCGCCTTCGGCCTCAAGGTGCTGCAGTGGGACGTGCACATTGACCTGCTGTTGACCGACGTCGGCCTACCCGGCGGCATGAATGGGCGACCGATGGCGGACGCGGCGAAGTCCTCTCGGCCGGACCTGAAGGTGCTGTTTATCACCGGCTACGCCGAGAACGCCGCGCTGAACCACGGCCACCTCGCGCCCGGTATGGAATCTCTGGTGAAGCCCATCGCCTTGGAGGCCCTCGCCACCCGCATCCGCGGCTTGATCGAAAGAGCGATCTCACCCCCCGCGCGGGGGTTTCGCCGTCTGGAGATAGGGGGCGCAAGTCCCCGGTGGAGGGTCTGCCTCCGCCGCGAACGAGCCATGCCCGTCGCTGTCCTGCAGCCACCGCGTTCGCAAGCGAGAGCCTTGGAGCATATCGCGTTCTAGGCCGGCACCTTATCAATGCTTGCGGTATCCTCGGACGCCACGCCGTTCTCGCGATGGCGAAAATCGCTCAGCGCCCGGTAGACCTGGAGCCGCGCGCGCATGACCGAACCCAGTGGCCGGTGGGCCGCAAGGCTGTGTGCCGGACGGAAGGTCATCACCTCGTCGAAGTAGCGCACGCGATCCGGGGCATAGGCATCCTGGCGGGGCAGGCGCAGCGTCGCCACCGTCCGGTAGGGGCTGATCGAGACCGGCCAATCGACCGAGGCGTCCTCGATGGGCTGCCGTTCGGCGTCCGCCCAAAGCTGCGCCCTCAACTCGAACACCACCTCGTGGTCCCGGAAGAACGCGACCGTGGCGTGGCGGAAGCCGTCCTCGTCCTGATGCGGATCGAGCCGCCACTCGGACAGGGCACGCTGGCTTTCCGTCGCCGGCACGGCCCCGAGCTTGGCGACGTAATCGCCGAAGCGGACCGGCGCTTGGCTGAAGTAGCTGTCGGCCAGCGGGTGGCTGAAGGGATGGCCGAAGAAGTCGGCGAACGCGCTCTCCGTCCCGAATGCGTGCAGCGCGCGGTTGAGGTTGCGCATCGTCGACGAGACGGCGCTCTTCACCCCCTCCGGCAAACTCGTCGACTTGCCGATGACGGTGCCGTCCCGCAGGAAGCCGGCCGCCGTTCCCGAGGGAAAGGTGGTGCCCGTGGCGAGGACGAAGTCCTGGGTGTCGACGGCATGGCCGGGCAGCTTCTCGCCGGGCACGTCGAACACCTTGATGGACATGCCGCGGTGGGTCGAGACCCGGTCCCCCAGGGTCTCGCCCGGCCCTTGCGCGAAACGCACCGCCACGGGGTGGGTCCCGGGCGTCGCGAACAGCCCCTGCGCCAGTTCGGGCGGCAGGCCGGCGGTAATCGTCAACTCCCCGGTGACGCAAGCCGAGCTCTTGGCGTGGCTGGCACGCACGGCATGGTGCTCGCGTGCCTCGACGGTCTCCGATTGCTGAGTCATGCCCTTGATGATGCCGTCAATCGTCTTCTGCTCGTCCGGGGTGGGCGTCTCGATGTCGGATGCGTATCGAAGATATGTCATGCGCTGCCTCACGGGGGTCGGGGAACGGAAGTGGGCCGCGGCTGGAAAGAACGCAGCGGATTCGAAGTTTGCGTTTATGAATCGAAAAGCCGCTCCGAAAATCGATCTGCCAGGGGCCGCTCTCGACCCAGGCCGGCATCGCGTCAGTCGAAAACCGACTTGCCGTGGGCCACCCGCCGATATCGGGTCAAACCGCAGGCAACAGGCTGAGCGTTACCTCAAGGTCGAGGACTCGCCGGGCTTGAGGGGTTGGTCCTCGCCGTCCGGGCCGCCCAGCGAAACATGCGAGTTCAGGCGGTCAAGATGTTCAAAGACATGCTCGAAGGCGGCGGTGACAGCCTGCTCGAAGGAGCCTTCGCCCTTGCCCTGGGCGGCTTTCAGCGCGCTCAGCAGCAGGTGATGTCTTTCCGTATCGCTCGACATGGCGGTCCTCATGGCCGGACGAAGCACCAGCACAGGGAGGCAAGCTAAGACCTCGACCTCGGGTTCCGGCATGGCCGGTATCGTGTCCGGGGCGAACGGAATTGGAACACCGACAGGTAGGGGTCGTTCCCTTGGCAGACCTCCAGCCGACTCGGCGGGGACTCTCCCACATCCAAGGATACTCTGTGGCCATTCAGACGAAGTCGCATGCGCTTGCCGCCATGCTTGCCGGCACCGCCCTCCTGACCGCTTCCTCGGCCTGGGCGCAGGCGCAGCCGACGATGAAGGACCATTTCGACGGCGCCGTCGCGACTGTGACCGGCTCGCCGATGGCCAACCTCGACGTCGACATGAAGCACGTCCTCGACGCGCTGAAGAAGCTCGACCCGAAGCCGATCCCGAAGCTCTCGCCGGAGGAGGCGCGCAAGCAGCCGAGCCCCACCGACGGCGTCAAGGCGCTTCTGACGGAACAGGGCAAGCCGACGGCACCCGAGCCAGGCGTGACCACGAAGGACCTCGCCTACGAGACCGGCGGCGGTTCCCAGAAGGTCCGGATCTACACCCCCGAGGGAGCCTCGGGTCCGCTGCCGGTGGTGGTGTACTACCACGGCGGCGGCTTCGTGATCGCCGACCTCGACACCTACGACGCGACCCCGCGCGCCATTGCCAAGGGTGCCAAGGCCGTCGTGGTCTCAGTCGAGTACCGCCATGCGCCGGAGGCCAAGTTCCCGGCACAGCACGAGGACGCCTTCGCCGCCTACAAGTGGGCGCTCGCCAACGCCAAGACCTTCGGCGGCAACCCGTCCAAAATCGCGCTGGTCGGGGAGTCTGCCGGCGGCAACCTCGCGACCAACGTCGCCATCATGGCGCGCGACGGGAACGTCGAGAAGCCGTTGCAGGTCGTGGCCGTCTACCCGATGGCAGGCACCAACCTCGACACGCAGTCCTATAAGGACAACGCCTCGGCCAAGCCGCTCGACAAGCCGATGATGGCCTGGTTCTACGACCAGACCGTACGCAACGACGCAGACCGCACCGACCCGCGCCTCGATATCGTCGGCAAGGCCGACCTCAAGGGGCTGCCGCCGTTCACGGTGGTCACCGCGCAAATCGATCCGCTTCACGACGACGGCAAGATGCTGGCCGACAAGATCAAGGCGGCGGGCGGTCAGGTGACCTACCGCGACTACCCCGGCGTCACGCACGAGTTCTTCGGGATGGGCGCCGTCGTCGCCAAGGCCAGGGAAGCCGAGACCGCCGTCATCGGCGACTTGAATGCGGCCTTCGGTGGCATGGCCACCGGTTCCACCGGCGCCAAGTGACCTGACGCCGGTACGGGCCGGCCTTCCCCGGATGGCCGGCCCGCTGACTTGTCGAAAGGCATCGCAGCCGGCGTAGCCGCAGACCGCCGGCGCATCGAACCTCTGCGAGCTTTCACTGCTTCGCTTCAGCCCTGACGCGCTGCCCGACAACGGAACCGCGATGCCCAAACGTCCCAAGGTCGTTGCCTTCGACATCATCGGCACGGTGTTCAGCATGGAGCCGATGCGGCCCGCGCTGATGGCGTTGGGGCTCCCGCCGCTCGCGCTGGACCTGCTCTACGCGACCGGCCTGCGGGACACCTTCGCCCTCGCCACGACCAACACCTTCGCCCCCTTCCAGTCCGTGCTGTCGGAGTGCCTCGACGAAATGCTCGCCATGCAGGGGCTCGAAGCCTCATCGAAGGACAAGCATGCCGTCCTGGACATGATGAAGGTCTTGCCGCCGCAGGAAGGCGCCAAGGCCGCATTCCAGGTTCTGGCCGACGCCGGCATCAGGGTCTTCGCGTTGAGCAACGGGGCGACCAAGAGCACGAGAGGCCTGCTCGCCGCGGCGGGCATGGACGGGCTGGTCGAGCAGGTCCTGTCCGTCGAGGACGTGAAGCTCTCGAAGCCGCGTGCCGAGGTCTACCTTTACGCGGCGCAGACCGCCGGGGTCGTGCCCGGCGAGATCGCGCTGATCGCGACCCACCCTTGGGACCTGCATGGTGCCAAGGTCGCCGGGCTCATGGCCGGCTACGTCGCCCGGGGGCGGCCGTACTCCGCGGTGCTGCGAGCGCCGGATGTCACGGGAGAGACCCTGCTGGACGTCGCCTCAAAGATGGTCCGCATCGGAGGATAGTGTGGACGCCCACGTTGCGTCGTTGCCGTCTCAGATGCCGGCATACCAGGCGTACCCCTGGTCCTCCCAGTAGCCGCCCTTACCCTCGCCGAGGTGGGCAAAGCTCTCGACCACCTCGATGCGCATCACGTACTTCGCCTGCTTGTAGCCGAGGTTGCGTTCCACGCGCAGCCTCAGCGGGGCGCCGTTCGACACGGGAAGCGCTTGCCCGTTCATGTCGTAGGCGAGGATGGTCTGCGGGTGGAACGCGTCCACGAGGTCGATGCTCTCGTAATATCGGACCGGCGCTCCGCCGCTGGCTGCAGAGTCCTCCGACGCCTGTTGGCCGCCGGAGTCCTTCCTGCTCTCGTCGCCGCCTGACTGCTTCGTCATACTCGGGTTGGCGTTGCCGGCAGGGGCCTCGTCGGTCTCCTCACCGTCCCCCCCGCCTTCGAGCGGACTGCCTTGGTCCATGGTGTCGGCGCAGTGGAACACCACGTAGCGTGCCTGCGGCTTGAGCTTGGCCCGGGACAGGAGGTCCGCGAGCGGTACCCCGGTCCACTTGCCGATGGCGCTCCAGCCCTCGACGCAATCGTGCCGGGTGATCTGGGTGCGGGCCGGAAGCTTGCGGAGTTCGGCCAGGGACAGCCTGAAAGGCGCCTCCACGAGGCCGCCGACCTCCAGGTGGTACTTGGCGAACTTGGCCCTCGCCAGGGCTTTGTAGTCCCTGTCCGGCGGGTCCTCGGTGCCATTCGGCTTGAACCACGGCGAGATGTCGGCCTCAGCGTATTCCGGGGCCAGCGTCCGGTCGGTGAGCAGCAGGCGCTGGACGAACATGTTGGCGTCCTCACCTGTCTTGAGCGTGCGTTGGAACCACTCCGCGTTGCCGAGGCGGTCACACCCGCCGAGCATGGCCGCCGCGGCCGCGGCGGAGGCGCCCGTCAGGAGGGCCCGTCGGCTCGGAAGGCGGATCATGCGCGGGTCTCCCCGGTCACGGGTGCCGGCTCGACCTTGCGCTCGATCACGAACCAGCCGGTCAGCATGCCGCGCATGTTGTTCCAGAAGTCCGAGAGCAGGACCAGGGCGACGTGCACGACCACGAACAGGACCAGCAGAGCCGCCACGACGAAGTGCACCGTACGGGCCGACTGGCGCCCATCGAACAGCGTCAGCAGGAAAGGGAATGCGGCGTCCATCGCCGGCGACATCGCGAGGCCGGCCAGCACCTGCACCGGCAGGAGCACGAACAGCACGACGAGATAGGTCAGCTTCTGGATGACGTTGTAGCACTTGGCCTCGTCGCCCTGCGGGAAGCGCAGCGTCAGGTGCTCCCACACCGACGCGCCGAAGTGCCGGATCTGGTCGCGGGACGGGATCACACGGAATCGAAGCTGCCCGCTGCCCAGCCCATAGAGCAGGTAGGCAAAGCCGTTCAGGACGAAGGCCCAGGCGAAGAAGAAGTGCCAGGAGCGGCCACCGGTGAGATCCTGGTCGCTCGGCAAGGTCGCCCAGGCCGGAAAGCCGCGGTCGGCCGCCTCGCCGTCGGAGCCGACCGAGGAACCGAGCCAGCCGGTCGTGTCGAAGCCGTGACCGAACACCGTTGTCATGCCCTTGGGCGGATCGTCCTCAGTCGAGGACATCGCCATCAGCGGCGCGTCGAAGGTCGAGACCTTGCCCCAGTACAGGGCCGGATGGGCGTTGAAGATCTGCAGGCCGCTCATCAGCAGGACCAGCAGGCAGACCGCGTTCACCCAGTGGGTGACCCGGATGACGAGGGGGTGGCGAAACATCCAGCGGCGACGCTCGACTTCGCCCGTCTCGGGAGCGGATCGGGTCAGGTAGGTTCGAGCCAAACAGTCTTCCTCGCACACGTAACAGCCAGGGTGGAGGCCCCTGAATAGGGGCCTCCGGAAGCGCACGGCGCCTCGAAATCACATGCCGCGATTCATCATCATCCGCTTCTTCATCATGCGGCGCTTCATCATCTGCTTCCGCATCATGCGCTTCTTCATCATCATCCGCTCGCTGCGGTCCATGCGGACCTGGGTGACGGTCGAGGAGCCGCCCTGGAGACCGTTCGGTCCCAGCGGGGCCGCGGAAGCGCCGCCGGCTCCCAGGGCGAGGGTGCCGAGGACCGAGGCGGCGAGGGCGAGGGTGGTGATCTTCATTCAACGTCTCCTGTACGGGGAAGGAATCCCCTTTTGCACATCGGGAGAAGAGAATGAGAGAACGGCAAGTTCCTGATTTTACGAATAAAAATCCGTTTCCAATGGCGTTGGAACACGACAAATCGGACGCCGAGACAGGGCCTCGCGCCACGCCCAGGCCGGGCGTATGCCAACCGGTACGGAGGCTTGTGGTGAATAGTTTCGGGCCGGAATAAGAACGCCAACAGCCTACCGCTGGGCCGGCGGAAGATTTCCCGAATACGTGAGGCCGCGGTGTGAGGCTGATCGGGGAAACGACTGGAACGGGTTCCAAGTTGATTGGTTGTGCACAAGCGAGTTTTGGAGACCGTGCATGCCGGCAGCGCCCGTCCGTTATACCCCCGATGTCGAGAAGATCGCTGCCGACGAGGGGAAGACCATCGAAGGTTTGAACGAGACCTTCGATACCATTCTGACGACGGTCGCCGAGCATTCCGGACACGCGGTGCGCTCGGTCCACGCCAAGGCGCACGGCATCCTCGAGGGCACCCTGACGGTCGAAGCCGGACTGCCGCCGGAACTCGCGCAAGGCATGTTCGCCACGCCGGGCGAGCATAAGGTCTACATGCGGATATCGACCAACGCCGGCGACATCCTGCCGGATGCCATCTCCCTGCCGCGGGGGTTGGCCCTCAAGGTCCTCGACGTGCCGGGCGAGCGCTTGCCAGGGGCTGAAGGCACGACCCAGAACTTCATCATGGTCAACGCCAAGGTCTTCCAGGCGCCGACGGCCGACAAATTCCTTGGTAGCCTCAAGCTCTTGGCCAAGACCACCGACCGGGCCGAGGGACTGAAGGTCGCCGCATCCACCGTCCTGCGCGGGGTCAACAAAGTGCTGACCGCGGTCGGCATCGAAAGCCCCACGATTGGCGGGCTGGGTGGTGCGCCCAACGTCGATCCGCTCGGCGAGACCTACTACAGCGTCACGCCTTTCCGGTACGGCGATTACATCGCCAAGTTCTCGGTCGCTCCCGTGGCACCGGCCCTGACCGCCCTGACCGGCACCGAGATCGACGCCTCCGGACGCCCGGACGCGATCCGCGAGACGGTGCAGTCGGAGATGAAGGGGATCGACGGGGTCTGGGAGTTCCGGGTGCAACTGTGCCGGGATCTCGAACGCCAGCCGGTCGAGGACCCGACCGTCGAGTGGGACGAGCAGGAAGCACCCTTCGTGAAGGTCGCGACCATCCGCGTACGGGCGCAGGACAGCTGGGACGCCGCACGCGTCGATGCGGTGGACGAGCACATGCGCTTCGGCGTCTGGACCGGCCTCGCCGCCCATCGCCCCCTCGGCAACATCAACCGCGCCCGCAACGAGCCCTACAGGCATTCCGCCGAGTTCCGGGAGCGCTTCAACGGCTGCCCGATCCACGAACCCGGCTCGGGTCGATGACCATGGGGACGGGTATGAGATCCTTCCTCACGGGCACGGCGTTCGCCGCACTCGCCCTCGTCATCGGCGGCGGCGCCCAGGCCGACGACGGGGCCAGGACGTCCCTCAAGCCGTTCAGCGTGACAATCCGCGTGTTCGACCCGACCAAGGGCATCGAGAGCGGCCAGGACTACGTCCTGCCTGTCGACAGCCCTGATGCCGAGCATGCGGTCGCATCGACGACCGCGAACGCGGCCTCGTTCACGCGGAAGACCAAGGACGGCGTGGCCCTGCCGGTCGCCTTTACCTGCACCAAGGTCGAGCCGCGTCGCTGACGGTCGTTCGCCTATCAGCAAAACAGAAATTGAGAGGACATTACCATGACGGACATCAAGGGACGCAGGATCGCCGTGCTGGCGACGGACGGAGTCGAGGAGGTCGAGTTGACCGAGCCGGTGAAGGCCCTTCGGGATGCGGGGGCGACGACGACCCTGGTGTCGCTGAAGGCCGGCGAGATCCAAGCCATGGAGAAAGACGTGAACCCGGCCGGCAAGCACCCGGTCGACGCCGTCGTGGCGGAGGCCGATGCGACCGGCTACGACGGGTTGGTGCTCCCCGGCGGGACCACCAACCCCGACGCGCTTCGGCTGGACGAGAAGGCGGTCGCGTTCGTCAAGGCGTTCGTCGACGCCGGAAAGCCCATCGCCGCGATCTGCCACGGTCCGTGGATGCTCATCAACGCCGAGGGCGTGCGCGGACGGACCCTGACGTCCTGGCCGTCGCTGCAGGTGGACCTTCGCAATGCTGGGGCGACCTGGGTGGACGAGGAGGTCGCCGTGGACGGCAACCTCGTGACCTCGCGCAACCCGAACGATCTGCCAGCCTTCTGCAAGGCCATCGTCAAGCTGTTCGCACAGGCGGCCTGAGCGTTCACCGGCCCGATCCACACCGCGTCGTCCGGAGTCAAAACGCGTGTCCCTCGAAATCAACAAGAACCTCGTGCGGGCCTACTTCGATGCGTTCCGGGACCGGGACTCGGCGTGGTGGCAGCGCTTCATCACCCCGGACTTCGTCCGTCACGATCCCGGCCTCGACTTCGAGGTCCGTGGCCCGGAAGGTGTGGCCAAGCTCGGCGAGGTACTGCATGGCGGCCTGTCCGACATCACCATGCCCATCGACGAGGTCATCGCCGAAGGCGACCGGGTGCTCGCCCGCCTGCGCTTCCAAGGCCGGCACACGGGCGAGTTCCAGGGTATCCCGGCCACGGGAAGGGCCGTGGACATCGTCGTGATGGACTACTTCCGCATCGTAGAAGGACGCCTGGCCGAGCACTGGGCGCTGATGGATAACCTATCCCTGCTGAAGCAGATCGGGGCCATCGACGCCTGAGTGGGTAATGGCGTTGCCTGGGGGCGCGTTCGCCGCTCCGCAACGGTTGGGTGACCCGGCGCTATCGTCATGTGCCGGCCCGGCGCGCCGCGGTGACCTTGCCCAGCATGCGCGAGAGCTGCTCGGCGGAGTAGGGCTTGTGCACGAGCTCGAACCCGTGCGACGCGTCCTGAGCCAAAACGTGGCTGTAGCCGGAGGTTAGCACGACAGGCAGGTCGGGGAGGCGCTGACGCAGTTCCTCCGCGAGCGCGACGCCGCCCATCCCCGGCATGACGACGTCGGAGAACACCGCGTCGAACCGCGTCGGTGCCTTTTCGACCTCAGCAAGTGCTTCCTCGGCATTTGTCGCCCACACGATTTCGTTGCCAAGGTCCTCCAGGATCTGGGTGGCGAAACGGCCGACCTCCAAGTTGTCCTCGACGACGAGAAGGCAAAGCCCGGTGGCGGCAGGGTTTTCCGCGGACGTGACGGTTTCCTGCACGAGGGGGGGGTGGCACTTCCGGCAGGTAGAGCGTGAAGGTCGAGCCCCGGCCGGGCTCACTCTTCAGGTCGATGTCACCGCCGGACTGCTTGGCGAAGCCGAACACCTGGGACAGACCGAGCCCCGTGCCCTGGCCGACCGGCTTCGTCGTATAGAAAGGCTCGAATACCCGCGGGAGCGCGTCCGCCGGGATGCCGCTGCCGGTGTCCGTCAGCGACACGGCGACGAACGGGCTCGTCGATCCGGCATGGCCGCGGATCGACGGCAGGGCTGAGCCGCAAACGAGGCGCAGGGTGAGGATTCCCTCGCCATGCATGGCATCGCGGGCATTGACCGCCATGTTGACGAGCGCGGTCTCGAACTGGCTGACGTCGGCGCGCACGTGGCAGGGCGTTCCCACCATCTCGGTCAACACACGGATGCGGGAGCCGGTCACGGTATCGAGCATGTCCGCCACCGCCCGCAGGCGGGTCCCGACCTCGAAAACCTCCGGGGTCAGCGCCTGTCGCCGCGCGAAGGCCAGGAGCTGACCAGTCAGCTTGGCGGCCCGCTCGACCGTATCGGAGACGGCGTCGAGGTAGCGCTGCTTGCGCTCGGCGGCGAGGTCGGGCCGCCGCAGGAAGTCCACCGACGAGCGGATGATGGTCAGCAGGTTGTTGAAGTCATGCGCGACGCCCCCGGTCAGTTGCCCGACCGCCTCCATCTTCTGGGACTGGCGCAGGGCTTCCTCCACCGTCATCAGCGCCCGCGTCCGGTCGCTGACCTGCTGCTCAAGGTTCGACTCGTTTGCGCGCAGCGCGGCCTCGTCGTCGAGCCGTCCGCGTGCCGTGGAGAGGAACTGCGCGACCGTGGCGAAGAAGGCGAGGGTCTCCCCGCCGAAGACGGCCTGCCGTGTGGAGGCGAAGGAGATCACCCCCGACAGCCGGCCGCGGCTGATCACCGGATAGCCGGCGAAGGCGGTCAGGCCGGCCTCCTGCGCCATTGCGTGACGAGGCTCGTCGCTCGACTGGATGTCCGGGAGCACGAAGGGCTTTCGCGTTCGGGCCACGATCCCGCACAGGGGCAGGTCGCAGGAGACGTCCCTCAGGACCGCCCTAAACTCCGGCCCGAGCCCGATGGACTGCGTCAGCGCGAGGCGCTCCCCGCTCGCTTCCGTGACGTAGATGTAGGTCTGGTCGAAGCCGAGCGCCTCGGTGCCGGCCTCCAGGATCGGGACCAGCGCCGCGTCCGGGTCGGCGGCCGACAGCAACTCCGCCGCGGCGCGGGCCAGGAGATGCAGCCGCTCGCCGCGGCGGCGCTCCTCCGTACGGTCGCGCAGGATCTTGAGGTAGCCGACGTGGCCTCCGTCCTCGGCGGTCAGCGGCATCATCTCGCCCATCGCCCAGAACCGCGAGCCGTCCTTGCGCAGGTGCCAGCGCTCGTCGTTGCCGCGCCCCTCCTCGCGCGCCGCCCGCATCTCGCTCTCGGGGATGTCGTCGGCCCGGTCCTCCGGCGTGAAGAACAGGTCCGCGTGACGGCCAAGCGCCTCGGTTTCGGTCCAGCCCAGAATGGTCTCGGCCCCCGCGTTCCAGCCGGTCACGTCCCCGTCGAGGTCCGTCGTGACGATGGCGTAGTCGACCGCGCTGGCGAGAACCTGCCGGTGGCGCGCCTCATCGGCGCGTCCGCGTCTGAGCGCAGCGTCACGTTCGCGGACGGCCCGTCGAAGCTCGAACTGCGCCATGACCTGCCGAGCGAGCGCCTCAAGGTCTTCGATCTGCGGGGGTTCGAGCCCGTCGGGGCGGGCGGCGCCATCGAGCACGCACAGCGTCCCCAGCGCGAGGCCTTCGGCGGTTAGTAGGGGCACGCCGGCATAGAAGCGCACGCCGGCATCGCGCGTGGCGGGATTTTCCGCATGGGCCGGGTCGGACCGCGTATCGGGGATAACCAGAGGCGTACCGGCGCTCACGACCAGCGGGCAAAACCCGGAATCGAGCGGGGCGGTCACCGCACCCTCATACCCAGACCGCGCCCTGAAGAACTGGCGAACGTCGTCGACCAGGGTGATCAGCGAGACGGGCGTGCCGCAGATCCGGGCGGCGAGGCGGACGATGTCGTCGAGCTCCGCCTCCGGAGCCATGTCGAGCACGGCGTAGCCGGCCAGCGCGGACAGGCGCCGCGTCTCGGTGCTCGAAGAGCTTTCGTGGATGGCGGTCAACGTGCACGGAGGCAAAGGTCGTCCAATCAGGCCATGGGAATGGTGGGGCCAACCCCTCACAACGTTGGGTCAACTTGGCCGTTCCAACGCGACGAATGCCCAGGTTCCGTCAGCTGCTACCTCATGCCCCCCCGCTTGGGAGTGTGTGGAACGGGTATGGATATCGACCAGCACGGACAGGAGCAGGCGGACGGCGAATATCGTCCTGCGGCCGCCCGAGGACTTGGCCAGGGTAACGTTGCGCTGGCGTCCGAACGCAGCCGCGAAACCCGAGACCTAGCCTTATGAAACGGTGTTGGGGTGCCCGAGGTGGATAGCCCGAGCCAGTCGTTGCTCAGCGCGGACGCAAGGCGACCACGTTCCCATCCCCGGATGCCGGCGGGACGGGATGACCGAGCGCCTCGGCCACCTTGATGGCGAGTTGCTCGCGCTTGAACGGCTTGCCGATGAGCATCACGCCGTCGTCGAGGCGACCGTGATGGACGATGGAATTCTCGGTGTAGCCCGACATGAAGAGCACCCTCACCTCGGGTCGCATCGCGAGGATGCGCTCGGACAGCGTGCGGCCGCGGACCTCGCCGGGCAGCACCACATCGGTGAGCAGCAGGTCGATGGCGTTGGCGTTGGCGCCAAACATGCGCAGGGCCTCCTCGCCATCGGAGGCTTCCAGGACCCGATAGCCGAGGTCCGACAGGATCGCGCAGGCGATCTCGCGGACCGCCGGCTCGTCCTCGACCACGAGCACGGTGGCATCTCCGCGTGGCAACTCGACCGGGGCGACGGAACGCTGGCCGGCGACCGGCACGACGCCCATCGCCCGGGGCAGGTAGATCTTCACCGTCGTGCCCTCGCCGGGCTCGGAGTAGATCTTCACGTGTCCACCGGACTGCTTCACGAAGCCGAACACCATCGCGAGCCCGAGGCCGGTGCCCTTGCCGTCGGGCTTGGTCGTAAAGAACGGTTCGAACACGCGCTTGACGACCTCGGGCGTCATGCCGTGGCCGGTGTCCGACACGGCGAGCATGGCGTAGTCGCCGGCCACCACCTCGGCATGGTCTCGTGCGTAATGATCGTCGAGGACCTTGTTGCCGAGCTCGATGGTCAGGCGTCCCCCGCCGGGCATGGCGTCGCGGGCGTTCAGCGCGAGGTTGAGGACCGCGCTCTCCAACTGCGCGGGATCAGCCATCGCCGGCCAGAGGCCGGCGCTCTCGACGTAGCGCACCTCGATGTGCTCGCCCAGCGTGCGCCTGAGGAGCGGAACGAGGTCTGGCATCGTCGCGGACAGGTCGATGGGCGCCGGCGCCAGGGGCTGCTTGCGGGCGAAGGCGAGGAGTTGGGCGGTGAGGGTCGCGCCGCGTTGGGCGGCCCAGGCGGCGCGCTCGATCCGGGTCTGGAGCTTGGCGTCCCCGTCGACGAGCTTGGAGCGAACGAATTCGAGGTTGCCGAGGATCACCTGCAGCAGGTTGTTGAAGTCGTGCGCGATGCCCCCGGTCAACTGACCGATGGCCTGCATCTTCTGCGCCTCGCGCAGGACGCCCTCGGCCTGGGTACGCTTGGTCATGTCGGTGACGGTGAGCACGAACCCGCCGTCCGGCATCGGCGTGCGCCGAAGCTCCAGGTGATGCGCGTCGCCCCGGACCCGTTCGTACACGACCGCCTCGCCCGGGACGCTGCGGCCGTGGCGGATCTGGTCCTCGCTCTCCAGGGCGGGACGGCCGTCCTCGGAGGTGTGTTCGACGAAGACACCATAGGGCGTGCCCGACCGCAGCATCGCCTTCGGAAGGTCGAGCAGGACCTGGAAGCACTGGTTCCAGTTCGTCATGAGCCGGTCGGCGCCGAACACGGCGATGCCCTGGCTCAGGCTGTCGAGGGAGGCGCGCAGGCGCAGGGCCAGCGTACGTTGCTCGGCCTCGATCCTGTGGGAGCGGGACCAGGCTTGGTTCAGCAGCCGTGCCGCAAGGAGCAGGATGAGCGCCGCGAGGACGGCGCCGCCGAGCACCAGCCAGCGGACCCAGGCCGCGCGCGCGTCGTTCTCCACCATGCGGGTATCCAGCAGGCCTTGTTCCTCCGCCAGCATGGCTGCGAGGACGGTTTCGGCCTGCTTCTGGTACTTGCGCCCGGCATCCGTGTTGACGATTCGCAGCGCAGCATCGAGTCCGCTGTCGCGCCGTGACTGGACGGTCTGCGCGAGCTCCTCCAGCTTATGCTGGATGACCGGCGAAAGGTCGCGCAGCCGGCGCTGCTGCGCCGGGTTGTCGGCCGTGAGCTTCTGCAGATCGCCCTGCAGCAGGCCGACCCGGTCGCGGGCCTCGTTGTAGGGTGCGAGGTAATCGTCCTTGCCGGTCAGCAGGAAGCCGCGCTGGCCGGTCTCGGCATCGCGCAGCGCGATGGCGAGGTCCTTCATCGCGCCCAGCACGCGGTAGCTATGCTGGGACCATTCGCGTGCCTCCCGGGCGGCGCCCAGGCGCTCCCAGGTGACGCCGCCGACCAACGCCGTGATGGCGATGAGCACCGCTAGGAAGAGGAGATTGGCGCGGGCGACGAGGTGCTTGGTCATGTCGTGTCCGATCCCGGGCTACCCTGGCCCCTGGGGGCGGCGACCCGGCGCGGAGACCACGATATGGTCAGCGATACCTGCGGCGCTCCGTTCCTGACGCTCACGCGCTTCGTTCCGGTCGCACGGGAGGCTGGGACGATGCGGCGATGACGCGACGCAAGACCCGTCCGACTAGGCCGCGAACTCATAACGATTGGCACGGTTGCCCACGCTGATCGTTGGTCCTCCAGCCATGGAGGATCGTGAATGGCACGGTTTGATCTGACGGACGCGGAGTGGGCAGCGATCGAGCCGGT